>JBAUZZ010000485.1:0-15343 GCA_049585495.1 Chthoniobacterales bacterium
AGCCCTGGAGCCCCTTCGGGGCTCACGAAGCCGGGCCGCGCCCGCTCAGGAAATCCTCCAGGTGGCGCAGTGCGATATCCGCCTTAGCTGACGTCGCTTCGAAGGTCTCGAAACCAATGTGCGGCACCAACACAGTGTTCGGCGCCTTCAAAATTGGATGCTCGGCGGGCAGCGGGGGTTCTATGTCAAACACATCGATGCCTGCACCGGCGAGGTGATTCTGATCTAACGCTTCTATCAAGGCAGACTCGTCCACGACCGGCCCCCGCGCAGTATTTATCAGGATGGCCGAACGCTTCATTCGAGCTAACTGTTCGCGTCCAATAGAGCCCCGCGTCTCGGCCGTCAAGGGTAGATGCAGGCTGACGATGTCGCTTCGGCTCATCAGCTCATCGAGCTCGACCTGCTCGATGGCCACGTCAGCGATTCGGAGAACATGACGTTCAAAACCAAGCACGTTGCAGCCAAAGGCGTTACCCAGGCGGGCAACCTGCAAGCCGATGGCACCGCATCCAACAACTCCTAGTGTCTTGCCGAACAATTCGTGGCCGGCCAGTTCGTGGTTGTCTCCGCCGGCCCGGGTAGTCGCGTCCGCAGAGACGATTCGCCGCAACAGGGCGATCATCAGGCCAATGGCCAACTCGCTTACCGCATGAACGGCATAACCTGCCGCGTTATGAAGAATGATACCTCGAGCCTTGCATGCGTCTTGATCCACGTGATCGATACCGGTAAATGCCACGCAGATCAGCTTGAGCTTGGGGCAGGCTTCGATCACTGCCCTTGAAAGCGGCCGGTTGCTCAGCAAAAGAATGTCTGCGTCGCTGACATTTTTGATCAACTCGGTATCAGTCATGCCACGTGTATCACAGGCTAAAAGGCGATGACCGCCCTCTTCCAGGAGATCACCGAGCCGAGAACTGATCGCTTCTTCTGATTGGCCGATGGGCTCAATAATTCTAATATTCATGATTCTCTTCTGATTTTCGCGACGGCTCATCCGCCGAGGGGGATGAGCTCCACCGGTGACGCCCCCCGTGGACGGCGTGGGTAGGGCGAGCCTCCCGGCGAGCCACATTCGCCGGAGGCAGCTGTTATTTTCAGCAAAACCAAATCTTCAACACAAATGTGAATCACACGTAGAATGTTTGGCATTCTGCAAATTCCGGGAGGGCTTTGAAGTGTCCGCTGTTTATCGAATTAGATTGCTGACCGCCAGGTCGATTACCTCGTCGCCACGTCCATTAAGCACCGCTTTGAGCGCCCAGAGGTTGAACCCGACCGCCTGATTGAGCTTAATCGTCGGCGGCATCGAAAGCTCTGTCCGGTTGACTACCGCATCGATCAGCGCCGGCCCGTCGTGCTGAAACGCCTCGGTCACAGCTTTATTCAAGTCGGCCGGATCTTCCACCCGCACCCCGAACATGCCGGCCGAACGGGCCAGCGCGACAAAGTCCGGATTCACCAGCTCGGTCCCCTCTCCGAGAATACCTGCAGCCAGCATTTCCAATTCGACAAAGGCCAGCGCACTATTACTAAAAACAATAATCTTCACCGGCAACTTGTGCTGATGCAGCGACAGCAGGTCGCCCAGCAGCATGGACAGTCCGCCGTCCCCGGAAAAGGTGACCACTTGGCGGCCCGGGAAAGCAAGCTGCGCGCCTATGGCCTGGGGCATGGCGTTAGCCATCGACCCGTGATTGAACGAACCCAGCAGGCGTCGCTTGCCGTTCATGGTGAGATAGCGCGCCGCCCAGACGGTGGGTGTGCCGACATCGCAGCAAAAGATCGCATCGTCGGCCGCAATCTCGTTGACAATTTTTGCGACGTACTGCGGATGCATCGGTTTGTGGCCCGGATGTCCAACCGCGAGCTCATCCAGACCCTTTCGCGTGTCCCGATAGTGGGCGAGGAACCTTTTCAGGTGAGTGTCATCTTTCTTTTCCTCGAGAACTGGCACCAGGGCCCTGAGTGTCGCTTTCACGTCCCCGATGATCCCGAGGTCCAACCGCGTGCGGCGTCCAAGGTTCTCGCCGCGGCGATCGACTTGAATGATCGTTGCCTTCTCGGGATAAAACTGGGTGTAAGGAAAATCCGTACCGAGCATGAGCAGCGTGTCGGCCTCCATAATTGCGTGGTAGCCGGAGGCAAAGCCGATCAGGCCGGTCAGTCCCACATCGTAGGGATTATCGTACTGGATGTGTTCCCGACCGCGTAAGGCCGAAACGATGGGCGACTTGAGTTTGCCGGCCAATTGCATCAGTTCGGCGTGGGCTCCGGCACACCCGGCACCGCCCAGGATCGTAACCGCCTTCCCTTGTTTAAGTATTACGGCCAACTGCTTGACCTCGTCTTCCGAAGGGCTCACCTCGGGATGGCACGCTTTGATGGTGGCACTCGGCTTGCCGTACTTTGTTTCCTTGAGCGCGATATCTCCCGGAATCGCCACGACGGCCACCCCCTTATTTGTTAACGCGCTTTGGATGGCGATCTCGAGCACCCGCGGCACTTGGGACGTCTGTGAAATCAGTTCGCAGTAATGGCTGCAATCGCGAAAAAGCTGGTCGGGATGGGTTTCCTGAAAGTAGTTGCTGCCGATCTCCTGGCTGGGAATCTGCGCCGCAATGGCCAGCACCGGGACCCGGCTGCGGTGGCAATCGTAGAGCCCGTTGATCAAGTGCATATTGCCGGGACCGCAACTTCCGGCGCAAACCGCCAGTTCGCCCGTCAAGTGGGCTTGGGCGCCGGCGGCGAAAGCCCCGGTCTCTTCGTGACGCACGCCAATCCACTCAATCTTCTTGCTCCGGCGAATCTCTTCCAAAATGCCGTTGAGCGAGTCGCCCACGACCCCGTAAATCCGCGTTACGCCTGCCGCGATCAGCGTTTCGACAAAAATTTCCGCCACAGTTTTCTGGGTCATATTTTGTTGCTTGCTGGTTGAGGTTTGAGTTTTTCCCGATAAAAGGGTGTGTGTGCCCAGCCGTCGCGATGAACTCCGTGAGGTAACCTTCGTCCGCCAACCTTTGTACAATGTGACGCGAACTCGGATTAATGTCGAAGGAAACGCGACCCTGCACTTCATGCCCCCACGATGGCGGCCGCGGACGCGACGCCCCGGAAGCCGGGATTAGCAAGCTGCAAGTAGTCGTACATTAGTATTTCTTTTTCCGCCATCTGGCGTGTATCGATCGGGTCATTTTTCTCGCGGTACCGCATCGCGGCAGTTCGCTGGCTGCCGGCATTGTTGGCAGTATCGGGAACCGACTAATCCGGCATTCCAAAAGCCCAGCCGAAGCGATGAAAGAATTAGAAAACGAGTACCCTGGTATTCTGAGTCCTTACTTCGCCAGAGTTAATGCACGCGGTGGTCCCACTAGTTTGTTCTGGCTAGCGCCAAACCCCCTGTTGAACGCGCTTGCTGCCTTACCAATTCGGGTTCCATTTCATAGCATTATCGGCAATCGCGGAATCGACGACGGACCCGAAAGCTCGGATGGAATCGTATCGTACCGCAGCTCGCATCTGGAAGGAGCAGAATCTGAGAAGATCGTCCCGGCGGGTCACACCCTCTTGTCCAACCCGTCTACCGTTACCGAAATCAAACGGATTCTAGACGAGAACCTCGGGCGAAGAGAGGGTTGATGAGTGTCTACAGCGCGCCGTTTCGCGTCTGGTGTCCGCGCATGCGCGTCAACTTACCGTTGTAACACAGGTTCTCAGCGCCGGAGGCGCGACATATTGCTAGCCCAGGGCGCCAGCCCTGGGTTAACCGGAAAAGGAGCGTTGCGCACTGAAGGTGCGCGAGAAGTTCGACGCAGATGCCAGAGCGGACCTTGCTACCCGATTTCTGCCGGTCCTTCAGACCGGACCATTATTCAAATACTAACCCAGGGCTGGCGCCCTGGGCTAGTAGTATGTCGCGCCTCCGGCGCTAACGGCACAGGGCGGCGTGGCAAACACGAGCATGTCATCCTATAGTCGAAGAAATCTTGGACTGGCGGCATGAACGCAAAGACTGTTCCGATTGAAGACATCGACAGGCGCTGCAACTGTCTCGCCGTATCAAAGCGCGGGGTACTAGCCGGCTGACCGAACGAAGCCAGGTTTCTAACCGAGCTTGATAGATCGCAACGGCTGCTGAAAATTACCGTGGGCCGCCACAGTACGGCTGAGGAGGCGAGGTCCCTCCTGGAGAACCTGAAATCGCTGCTAACAGGCGTTCAACCGGGATTAGGAGGCTGCGAGCCATCTCCTGACCGGTTGATTAGCAGACTGAGACTCTGCGGAGATGATACACCGCAGAGTCTCTATCGAATAGATAGCTTTTGCTTATCCGGTTGTTTCAGCAAGGCCCCACGTATCCGCTCGTGGTCGATAACCGACACAATATGTGGACGTCAGAGGCGAAGTGCTGAAACAACCGGATAAGCATAAGATAGCTAGGCGCTGAATTCAACTGATCCGCAGCGCTTTCAATGTCGGATCGTCGATCTGACCCGTAACGGGCAGCTTGTCGACGGCTTGGAACCAGCGAATTGCCCTTGCCGTTTGCGGGCCGATCAAGCCATCAACCTGGCCGTGATAATAACCGAGTTGAGTCAACTCCTTCTGCACGGCAATAATGGTCTCCTGAGACGCCGTCACTTCGGCTGATGAGTATTGCGCATTGGAATAGTCGCCAGCATTGTCGTCATAATAGCCGTAGTACGGATAGTCATAGCCATAGTACGGATAGTCATACCCGTAGTATGGGTAATCATACCCAAAGGGATCTCCAAAAAAGAAAGTTCCCCCGTGCCGGAAATGATCTTCGTGCCGGAAATGATCTTCGTGCCGCGCAAAGTGCGCTCCTTGGTCTCGTGCGAAGCTATGGCCGGCAAAAGCAGGCCTCGCAAAGCTACGCCCGGCAAACCCGGCGAAATGGCCACCGCCAGCGAAATGGCCACCGCCACCGCCAGCGAAATGGCCACCGCCAGCGAAATGGCCGCCACCACCGCCTCCTCCATGGCCACCGCCACCACCAAAGCCGCCACCGCCTCCTCCATGACCACCGCCTCCTCCACCATGTGCGAACGCGGCGGTGGGCGCGAGCGCCAGAATGCCGGCCAGAACCAGACCGACAAATGAACCCTTGATTGATCTCATAAACTACCTTTCTGGTCACAGCATCATGTTAATCGCCCTGCGGCGATAATTGGATGTTTTGATCCCATATCAGGCTGGCTGATGAGACGCCTTCCTGCGTTTCCGTGACTGTTGTCTTCGCTTAGGCGGGGATACCAGTCGCGGATAGCTCTTTTCGGATCGAGTTGGCAAATTGATAGAACGCGCCGGCAAGGCCTCCTAGTTCGCCACTGGGAAGAGCCCAAGAAAACATCCGCCGAATCCGAAGACCGGGAATGTCCATTGGTCGCATCAGGCCCATCGCAATTTCGTGTTGGATTTCCCAACAGGAGAAGAAGCCCACCCCGAGCCCGGCAATGACGAGGGATTTGATCGCTTCAGGGCTTCCTAAGGCAAACCGCTGATCCAAATTCTTCCGGTTCACTCCGCTCTCGGTGAGTGCGCTTTCCACCACCCTCCGCGTCCCTGCTCCGGGTTCGCGCCAGATCAGCGGCAGAGTCTCCAGATCCCGGGCGGATTTCACTCCCTCAATCGCCCGGCGCAGCCGCAGATCGGGAATTCGAGTCGCGCAGACCGGCACGATTTCATCGGGTAGGAACTCCTCGAGGCGCACCCCCGGACTGTGTTGATGACCTTCGACTAAACCCAGTCCCACCCGGTGTTCTCGAAGATGTTCCAGTACCTGGTCGGTGTTGCCCATGATGAGATTCAGAGCGGCTGCCGGATGATCTTGATGGAAGCGCAGGAAAATTCTGGGCACAAAATACCTCGCCAACGTTGTGCTGGCGGCCAGCGTGACAATGCCCGTGACTTCCCGGCTCAGATCCAGTTCCCCCAAGACCTGCTCGAGCTCGGCAAAGACATGGTAAAGTCGCTCTCGCAGACGGGCCCCGAGCGGCGTTAAAGTCACGCCCCGGGCTGAACGGATGAAGAGGGTCGTTTCCAAATTGGCTTCCAACCTGCGGATGTGGCCGGTTACCGCCGGTTGCGAAAGATGAAGGCGGCGGGCGGCTTCGGAAATTTGGCCAACCTCAGCGACTACGAAAAAGGTTTGTAATAAAATCGGCGGTACACGGTTGAGATCCACAGGTATCAATTGTAGCTGAAATCCGCCTGGTGGATCGGAGATTTTCTGACCGGGTAGGGGCAGGGAATCAGTAGTCAGTAGTCAGTAGTCAGTAATCGGTAATCAGTGCAATTTGCTGTCGCCGTGGGTCGCGTCTTTGCTTTTACTATGGCAGTCCGGTTCTCAGCCCTGCTTGCCTGGATCGCTCACAAATCCTAAGGATTTGTGAGCGATGCAGACTAGGTTGTTCGCGCCCTCACGGCCTTAAATCCCGACACGAAGCGCGCAAGCGTTTTCGAGGTGACGCCGCGCGGCAGCATGACTTCAACCAGCGCAAATTGGCCGCGTCGCGCGACGGCGCGCTCTAGCGCTGCCTTCAGCTCCCGTCGCGTCCTCACCCGCTCCCCATAACCACCAAGCGAGGGAGCGATGGCGGCGAAGTTCCAGTCATCGAGATCGTTGAAGCGCGATTCCGGCTGGAAGGCGCGCAACATTTCCCAGCTCGCGTTGTTGAACCGCACGACGATCGGCTCGAGCCCATAACGCCGGCAATTGCCTAACTCCCAGCCGGTCATTTGGAACGCGCCGTCGCCGACCAGCACAAGCGGGCGCCGACCGGTCGCTGCCGCCACACCAATGCCCGCCGGAACGCCGAACCCCATACCGGCGTAATAGCCCGGCGCGGCAAGCGCCGTGTTTTCGATCTCCATGGCGGTGAACAGGCAGTCGCCAACGTCAGCGGTCATCGGCATGGCGCCGTGTCGATCGAACAGGTCGTTTATCGCGGTGGCCACATCGGATGGACCGATCAGCTCGTCGTCGGTGGGAAGCTTCCGCGGATAAACCACGGCTGGCGATCTGACTGCTCCGTGCGCCCCCGCCTTTGGCCACGCGCGCACAATGAGCGCCTCGATCAGATCATCGATGGGCAGGTCCGGATAGACGTGATGACCAATCCGAACCGCGCGATCGAAGGCAAGGATAGTCCGTCGCGGGTCAAGCCGTCGCTGCGACAGCGCGAAATTGGTGTCGGAGAAGATGACCCCAAGAAGCAATAGAGCGTCAGCCTCCTCGACCATTTCTGTGATCGCAGGGTCCCCTGCCGCGCCGAGATAGGTGCCGACGAGGACATCGGGCCCTTGCTCCATCAGGCCGCGTCCCATGAAGGTGGACACAACCGGGAGCCCGAGCTTGCGCGCCAACGCGGTAACACGGTCCTCGAGACCGTAGCGTCGGATTTCCACGTCCACGATAATCACGGCGAATTTGGCGGCCGCGAGCTTTTCAACAATCTCATTGGCACACTCGACGAGCGCATCCGGATCAGCCGGCCGCCGTGGCAGGACTGGCACGGGGGCTGTCGGCGCCCCGGTCATATCCCGAGGGAGCTCGATATAGACCGGCAGCGAACGCTCGCGCGCACTTCGCAAGACCCGTGCGATTTCGTGGGGCGCTGTCGATGCATCGGTCAGCACTGCCTGGTCGCAGGTGATCTCGCGGTAAACCGCCATCTGCGTATCGACCGAATGGGCCTGATGGTGAAGAACGAAACCGCTGGCGCGCTCGCCCGCACCCGGAGCGCCTGCGATCACAACAACAGGCGAGCGTTCAGCATAGGCGCCGGCGATGGCGTTGACCAGGTTGAAGGCGCCAGCTCCAAACGTGACGACGGCGACACCGAGACCGGAGTGATAGCGCGCTGCGGCATCGGCTGCGAAGCCAACACCGGGCTCATGGCTTAGCGTGTAGTGCGGAAGGATTCCGCTTTCCTCGATGACCTTGAAGAACGGCAATACGAAATCTCCCGGAATTCCAAAAATTTCGCGAGCGCCATGATCTTTCATTCCTTGCAGTAACGATGTGGCTAGCGTGGGCATATGAGCCTTTCAGCTGAAATCGCAGAGACTAGCAGGCAACGGACCCCGTCATGGGATCTCCCACTCCGTTGGGCATGAAACGGAGCAGGGAGTCTTTGTCAAACTTCGTTTCGTCCACAAGCCAATAGCCCATCGTGAATTTTCCGGGCCGGGATAATCAATTGACTGGATAGAACATCATAGAATTTGATATTGAGACATCAGACATCTTTAACCTGCTGGCTTTGCGGAAAGGGCTGATATGAACCCGAACGACCTTGACCTGAGACTTCTCCGATCGTTCCTCGCCGTGGCGCAGTTTGGAAAAGTCTCGACGGCGGCGAAGCAGTTACATTTGTCGCAGCCGGCGGTCACCGCTCACCTTCGGCGACTTGAGGAGATCGTCGGCAAGCCACTGGTTTCCCGTTCGACACGCGGCGTCAAACTGACGACGCACGGGCACGCCCTGCGTACTTTCTCAACCGAAATTCAGAACACACTCTCCCGGATAGAAACTTCGTTCCATACTGAGCATAAATTGAGCGGTGAACTTCGGTTCGGCGCGAGTCTTACCATCGCATCTCATGTCATACCTTCATTCCTCGCCGAATTCTCCAGGGTTTATCCAAGGGTCCAAATCGAGTTGCGAGTGGATAACACGGAGGTTGTCCTTGAATCCGTCCGGGAGGGCTTTTACCCCTTCGGGCTTGTGGAGGGCAGTGCACGCGCGGCTGGGCTAAGGCTGGATCAGTTTGTCGAAGACGAGGTGGTTCTGGTGGCCGGTACAAATCCGACGTTCCGCAAGTACCAGCAGCTCGCCGCATCGGTGACGACGGCCCGGGATCTGTGTCAGCTTCCCCTGATCTGGCGGGAATCCGGCTCCGGCACCAGGGCGGTTGTGGAAGGAGCCATGCGCAAGCTGGGAGTCCAAGCCAAGCGACTACAGTATCAGTACGTCCTCGCCGACACCGAGGCCATCAAGACGGCGACGATCCACTGCATGGGATTTGCGTTTCTTTCGCGCTGGAGCGTCAAAAATGAACTGGCACTCGGACAGCTGCGCCTGTTGCGAATTTCCGATCTCGCGGTCCGGCGCGGATTCTACTGGGTACTAGCCAGTGGTGCTTTGGGAGAGCCCAGCGACACGTTCGTCAGCTTCTGCAATAGTTATCGCTCGGAACTGAGCTCCCCTCGTGCTTAAGAAATGTCTGGCCAACGCGCCATAGCCAACGCGCCAGATAAACAACGATTGCGGCAGTTCGTACAAAAAGGGACCAGCCTCTCAAATCCTGGTGTTGATTAGGTCATTTAACGGGCGAATCATTCGGGAATGATAGGCTACCGGCCAAACACTGTTTCCGGGTGCCTTTGGTTCGAGCGGACCAATCCGTCAACTCTCTAGCTTGATTAATTCTACATCTGAGTTCAATTCGTTCCTGGCACAGCGCTGCCCGGGCTCGTTCAGATCGGAATGGCCCCTGTGCTACAAGGTTTTGGCACGGCGCTGATTCTGGCTATCGTCGAGCAGGTACGTGACCGGGATGAGCAAGCGCGAGCAGCAGCGTCGGCCGAGGTGCGAGCCCTGCAGGCTCGCATGAACCCGCATTTTTTGTTCAATGCATTGAACGCACTAGCCGCGCTGGCAACGGTTGCGCCCCGCGAAATCCCGCGCGCGGCAGGACGATTGCGCCATTTTTTGCGCGCCAGTTTCGATCAGCAGGAACGAGCGTTCGTTCCAATCGAGGAGGAACTGGGCGTGGTGCGCGCCTATTTAGATATTGAGTCCCTGCGATTCGGTAGCCGATTGAAGGTGGAAGAGGCTATTGATACCGGACTGACAGCTACGGCCGACGGCTTCGGACGGCAGCGGACCTCCCTTGGCCAACTCCTGGGCCTTCTCTATCACCTGCTGTTCGCGGTTGGGAACAGTCACCGGCAGATGAGCTTCGCGCTTGAGCTGGCCGACCTCCTCGACCACTCTTGCTCGCTCCTGGATGAGCTTAACAATGCCTTGGTCAAGCGAATCAATTTGTTGGCGATACGCCGCAAGCTGTTCCTCGGTACCCGCCTTTGTTTCTAGAACGAAGAGAGTCATAACAGCTAAAATCAATGGTGTTGTATTCAAGATATTAGGGCTGAGAAAATAATCCTGGATCAGCATTTAGCTGGCGGAATTACACGCTAAAATCCTGCACGTAGGCCGATTTTTGCCTCAATTGCCGTAATGCTTGTCTCAATGACACGACTATGGAATAAGGCATTGAATGACGCTTCCGTGGCAAATCGCTGGTAGGGCGAGCCACATTCTGGGCAAAGAGCGTTCTTCAGCGACGGCTCAGCAGGAGCTTCGCCCTACCAATGACGCTTCCGTCGCAAATCGTTGGTAGGGCAAGCATCCTGGCGAGCCGCATTCTGCGGCAAGGGGCGTTTTTCAGCGGAATCAATAGTAGACAGTAGGTTTTTGAGCATGAACGCCTCAAACATACTCAAAGAGTCGCATGAAGCCGAAATCCATGTGCAGATTCTGATGGCAGTGAAACAAGGTTAATCCCGGATTATCCGCCAGAAAGTCGAAATCCACTCGGCTGAAGCCTTGCACGAGAACGGTGTCCTTAAGGATGCCGGATGTTTCTTTTCCGTGGATCTTTGTGATCTCGAAATTGTGCCGGTGCAAATGCAACGGGTGCATGTCGTCGCTCTTGTTGACGAAGGCGAGGCGATAGCGGCGACCCTGCTGAATCTTGATCGGTTCGCTCTGATCGTACGGTTGTCCGTTAATAGTCCAAATGTTGAACCCGCCTTTGCCGCCGTTGATTTTTCCGATCTCCATTGGAATAACCTCATCAGGCGGAATCGCTGATTTGGATTCGCCGAACAGGAGGTAATTCCAGTCTGATTTGCCGGGAGAATGCCACTGCGGTTTGCCTTTTCGCCCGGCGTACTCCACGACGATCCCCATCCCGCGATTGCGATCTTCATCCACGGGAGTACCTAGGATCCAAACGCCCGGATTCTTCATCTCCACAATGGCGTCAACGCGTTCGGCTGATCCGAGCTGGAGGACTTTGACCTTATTCGGTCGAGGGACAGGATTGCCGTCCAGTGCGACCACAGAGAATTCGTGGCCTGGCAATGCCAACTCGATAGTCTCGGTGGCGCTTGCGTTCAGGATGCGAAACATTACTCGATGGCCCTCTTTGACTCGGATCGGATCGCCGTATCCGAGGCATCGACCATTGATGGTAAAAGTCTGGTAACCGATTTCCCAGCCGTTGGATTTCTGACTCTCATTGGCCTTTACTTCGGCTTCCAGTGCTGGGTCCTCTGGTTTACCGCCCTCCTCTTCCATTTCACCGGTGCTAAAGAAGGGCTCAAACTCGTGTGTGGCTAGAAACACTTCCTGATCGTACCTGCCGGGATCGTGATCCGGCTCGACGTAGACGATTCCGAACTGTCCCGTGTACAACCCGGCGTAGAGATTGCTGCCAGGCATCACATGCGTATGCACCCAGCGAATCCCAGCCGGCCGAGGGTTGAAATGATAGCTGGCTTGCCCGCGAGGCGGAATAACGAGGCTCCTCTCCTCGCCGGCGCCATCGACTTCAGCAGGAATAAACTGACCATGCCAATGGACGAACTCAGGGGTGTCGGTGTCGTTAACGACCTGGACCGAGACCAGTCGTCCTTCTCGCAAACGGATCAGCGGTCCTGGGACTTCGCCATTGTAGCCGATTGTACTGATGGTCTTGTCCCGAGTCACATCGACTAGCACCGGCCCGATTCGCAAACTCACGTCTGCCGGTCCGGTTTTGACCTGAGGCGTCGGTGTCGCAGACGCCATCGGCATCTGCATCGAATTCTGCGCTCCGGCCGGCCTTGGTAGGACAAAACCACCTCCGGCCAAGGCGCTAACCAACAAAAACTGCCGTCGCGAAAAACGATTGTCCTCCTGCTCTCTCATAGTTCACACAACCTCTTGGAAAGAAATCGATAAACCCGTGGAATTTCGTTCAGGCCGGAGCGTGCTAATCGATCATCTGGTACCAATCTCGGTTCGCCGCCACAACATCCTCGTCCTCATTGGGGTGCGCATCCGTCTTTCCGATGAGCGCACTGTGGAATCCGTTTCCCATCCCGGCATCAACGCTGGAGCATCCGGCAAATCCGGGTAAGCAAATAGCCAAGACCATGAAGAGTAGTCGCAGACAGGAATTCGTATTGATAAATGGCGCATTCTTCATGTATCTGGATACGCCAAAACGAATCGTGCGACTTTGATGGTTTGGCGATCTCTCCGCGTGCTGGCGGCTATGATGGGTATGTCGTACATAACAGTTTCTTTCCTTCATACTCTTAAAATTTAGAACGCGTTTCGAACCGCTCCCAGTAATCACGGTCGGCGCGACCGATCTCGCCGAGTTCGTTCTTTGCGTCATGCTAACGTGAGTTTGAGACAAGTAATAGAAATAAACAATAGCATGCAAAGCGAGATTTCCCGGTAGGGCGAAGCTCCTGCTGAGCCGCCGATGAAATGCGAATAGGTGAATTAGTTAGTCACATTAGCGTCTGCAATTGGTGCAGATATCGCATAAGAATTTGGGTATATCCCTTGACGACGCCTCCACAACGAGGCTTTGTTCACAACTGCTTTGCGCGGATTGCATAAATGCAGACCGAACGATTTGCAGAATTTCTGAGATACATCACTGGTAGGGCGAGCCTCCCGGCGAGCCGCATTCCGAGTCAGCGGCAGTTCTTCAGCAGTACCAAGTGTTCAACACATATGTGAATCAGGTGTCGATATTTGACATTTGGCATAAGGACGGGGTACAGGCAAAGGTTAGAGAAGAGATATGAATTCTGGCGAAGATTCCCCTGAAAATGATCGTTCCGCTCGCTCTAGCAGCAGCAGCCGCCGCGAATTTCTCGGTCAAACGATCCGCGGCGGAGCTCTCCTTGCCGCGACGACCGTCCTTGGAAATGAGCTTCGCACGGCCGAAGACCAGGCAGAATCCCAGGCGAACCGTTTACCTCCGAATCCCTCCTCAGATGCTAGCGCGAGAACCGCTGATCTTCTGGTGGACAAGCTTGTAGAATGGGGTGTGTCGGTGGTTTTCGGGCTTCCTGGAGATAAGATCGCGCTAATTATGGACGCACTACGTCGGCGCCAAGATAAGATCCGATTCGTCCTGGTTCGTCACGAAGAAGGCGCTGCATTTATGGCCAGCGGTTACGCGAAGTTTACCGGTAAGCTGGGCGTTTGCCTCAGCACGGCCGGTCCGGGAGCCGTGCACCTGCTCAATGGGCTTTATGATGCAAAGTTTGATGGAGTCCCGGTTTTGGCAATCACCGGCTCGCCGCCCCGCGCCTTGCTGGGTACCCGATTTACTCAAGGGGTAGATACGATTAGCCTGTATGACGACGTGACGAGTGGAGTCTACAACGAGCTCATCACCGGTCCCTACCATTTGCTTTCAATCGCCGACGTTGCCCGTCGCGCCGCACTTGCGCGCCGCGGGGTGGCTCATCTGAGTTTTCCTATCGACGTGCAGGCAAAGCCGCTCGCCGATGACGACGAATCTCTCGGCGCCGATGTTCAGCACGGCACGGCGTCAAGTTGGGTGCCGCAAATAGAAGTGCCTCCACCCGAAGCGATCCGCGCTGCTGCTGATTTGCTCAACGCCGGGCGCCGCACGGCGTTTCTAGTCGGTCAGGGTGCACTCGGGGCAACAATCGAGGTGGAAGCCGTCGCGGAGCGGCGCGCTGCGCCGGTGATCAAAGCGTTTCTGGGAAAGACCGTCATCGCCGACACCTCTCCGTACAGCACTGGTGGCATCGGAGAGTTTGGAACAACAGCCTCCTCCGCGGCAATGCAAGGCTGCGACACTTTGCTCATCGCCGGCTCAACGATGCCGTGGCTGCACTATTATCCCAAGCCGGGACAGGCTCGCATCGTCCAGATCGACCGTGACCCAACGCGCCTCGGGTTGCGCGTCGCGGTCGATGTACCGATCGTCGGCGATGTGCGTCGTACCCTGACGAACTTACTGCCGCTCCTCGAACCGCAAGTGGATCGTACTTTTCTTGGACAGATCCGAGCTAAGATGAGCGAATGGAATCAGGCGTTGCAACGGATCGAGGCGAGTTCAAAATTGCCGCTCCAACCGCAAGTTGTCGCTCGGCAGGTTTCGGAGCTTCTCGCTCCCGATGCCTTGGTCGCATTCGATTGCGGGTCCAACACTTTCTTTGCTGCACGCCATATCTCCATGGTGCCAACGCAGAAACTTGCTGTGGGCGGAAACCTCTCCACCATGGCGTGCGGACTCCCTTTTGTCATTGCGGCACAGGTCGCTTATCCGAACCGGCAGTGCGTCGCGTTTGTGGGTGACGGCGGCTTCACCATGCTGATGGGCGAGTTTGCCACAGGGGTGAAATACAAGCTTCCGATAAAGGTGGTTGTACTAAAGAACGATCACTACTCCCGAATCTTAAGTGAGGATCATGCGTTAGGTATTCCACCGTTCGGAACCGAGCTACAGCCGATTGACTTTGTGCGCTTTGCCGAAGCGTGCGGAGGCGTCGGTTTCGCCTGCACGCGGCCGGAGGAAGTGCGTCCTGCTCTTGAGGCAGCCTGGCGGATCCCTGACCGACCGGCATTGGTTCAGGCAACGGTCGACAACGACGCAGATGTTTCTCCGCCGGATGATTACCTTTCTCGAGCCTAAAACTCTTGCTAGTTGGGTCGCAGCGCGCTTGGGGGAAGGCATCAACGGCACCGCACGAGTTCTGATCGAATACACCAAAAGGGTTCGCAACAAAGGCCTGCTCCTCGAGCCGGTCGATATCAAGAAAGATCTCTACGGATTTGTGTACGCCCCGGAACGGAATAGCGTGGCCTCTATAATCCTTTCCCGAACGCATCTGTGTACCACCAGTAGTCCTGCTTCTTCAGTGCGGAGACTATTGATCGGCGCTGCGGCAAAGCCTCATTCGCTATTTGGAGGCGTTAATTGAGAGAATTGTCATGTGATTGAGTTTATATCCAAATTAGAGTCGGGCGCACTAACCTCTCTGATCTTGAGTCCGCTGGTTGCTGCCTTGCTCATTCCTATCGGCGGAGCTGGCGGTCCGACAGTTTTGGACCTGTTTGAAAATAAACGAATCAACAATAAACTGTTTTAAATTCCTGTCTCAAAAAAGCGGCGGAATTTTCCGGCGCAAGCCGGAGAATTCCGCTGCCTGAGCCTGCATCGCCCACAAATCTCTCAGGATTTGTATAACTATCTGTGAGTTTTGA
>JBAUZZ010000486.1:0-8912 GCA_049585495.1 Chthoniobacterales bacterium
GGGACAAACCGCATCGGCTGTCCCGGCGGCTGAGCCAGCCGCCCTACAACACCTTACCCGCGAAGCGCGTCCCTCCGGAAAATTCCGCTGCTTTTCCGAGGCAAGAGTTTGAAACAGTTTGTTTTCGGTTCATTTATTTTCAAACAGGCTCTTAAGCAGACGCGCAGCGTCTGCTTAAGAGCTTTCTAGCCCGCAAATAGGCGCGTGGGCGAGTTGCCATGACAGATATGAGAACTAGTACTTGCTTGAGCACGCTGAAGCTAGAAATGGTCGGTCTGCCGGTTTCCACCTTCCCGGATAGCTAGTCGTGTTCGACGTGGACCTCGACCGGTTGCGAGGCGATGCTGTTTGCGATCACCTCCAGCCGATATTCGCCATGCGGAAGATCATGCGGCACGTGGAACTGTGTGTGATGAATGGCGGCGCCGGTGGCGACCCCCATCGTCGAATGATCGAGTGTCCTGCAGAACACATGGCCAACACCGGGCTTACCCTGAGCAGCGCCCCTGGCGTTTTTCCCTACTTCGCCTCACCCTTCACAATCTGATAGATCGTCCCCAGGACTTCATGGAGCTTGTCCGCATCGTCCGCCGGCTGCGAATTGGTCTGCACCGTGATCATCAGGTTCTCTTTTTCGAACCACACATAAAGCGTCCGGTAGCCGAGCGTTTTGCCCTCGTAGAACCAATGTGCCCCGATCGATCCGAGAACCGCCTTGCCCAAGCCGAGCGAAAATCCGCGCGGATCATCGGCCGACACGTCTGCGATCGGCTCGCCGGTCTTGGTCGAGACCAGTGCCATCCATTCCGCCTGCTGCTTCGGCGGGACCACATGTCCCTCGAACACCGCGCGCATCCAACGATCGACATCGCGCGCGCTGGCGATCGCGCCACCTGCCGCCTGGGCCCAAGAGGTACTCATGCCACGAACGTCCCGTCCCATCATCGGGAGGTTCCACGACTCCTTGCAATTCGGCTGATATTCGGCACAGGCCGGGTTGTCGAAGTAACCGTGCGCTAGACGATCGATCACGGCGGCGGGATAGGTGCCGCTCTCATAGAACGTGCTGTCCAATCCGAACGGCGCGATCACCATCTCGTGCACGAGATAACGATAGGATCGGCCGGTGACTTTTGCGGCGATCATGCTGGCGAGGATGTAGTTGGTGTTCGAGTAGTGATAGCCGGTGCTCGTCGGCAGGTCGTTGGTGCCGGTAGGGTAGGCGGCCTTAATCAGTTCCTCGGCGGTCAGTTCGCGCGTGGGATCGCTCACCCAGGTGCGCGACATGGTCTCAGTCTCGGAGTAGTTCGGTATTCCGCTCGTCATGTTGAGCAGGCGCCGGATGCTCACATCCTTCCACGCCGGATATTGCGGCAGCCGTTTGCCGACCGTGTCGTCGATGGACAGCTTGCCGGCAGCCTCCAGCTTGAGGATCAGAGCAACGGTAAAAGACTTCGACGTGCTGCCCATCTGGAACAGCGTGTTCTGGCGCACCGGCGAATCCTGTGGCGAGCGGCCGACTTTTCCGGCGAACGCCTCGATCGCCGGACCAGGATCGCCGAAGCTGATATAGGCGGCAATTCCGGTTATTTTCTCCACCGGCCCCCGTTCTGCCACCCATGTTTCTAAGGCCGCCTGGATTCTCGCGGTCCGGGTTCCCTCCGCTCGTGCGCCCGGTGCCGCGAGGAGCGCCACGCCCAGTGCGATGAACGACGCGACGTTTCCGCTGTGAACCATCATTTCTGCCTGTCTTTCATGCCGCGCAGCAATCTACAGCTTCGTCACCTTACGGCAACGCGGTGGTTTACGCTGCATCCGCCAAGCTCCTCGCGATTCGGTACCTTCGCGCCGCTGTCTCAGTTCTGCTTGTCCTTCCAATGCAGCACCGAACGCAAAGGGGCGCGTGACCCCATAAGCGTTAACTTGACTTAAGGGCTCGGTCTTCCCCAACGGACGCCAAGGCTCAGCCCTGATATTAACTCAGGGATACTAAGATAACCAGTGGCGCGATTCCGGCCCCGAACGGGCTGCAGGACTTAGCCCGGGGTTTCAACCCCGGGACCCGCCCACAACAAAGCGTCGCGCCCTGTAAGGGCGCCAGGTCTGTGCGATCAATCTCAAAACGTATCGCTCATCGAATCCAATGCCATGTTTTTTCAGAACCGATGGGCGAACTCATCTTGGAATGAGCTCTAGCAGGATCAAGGCAAGGAATTAAGGCGATGTTAGAGCTAGATAATAATTCCGGGGTTCTTTTAGGCCCATTGTCGCGCCCTTTCAGGGTGCATCGCAATGGGAGGAATAGGTTCCCGGGGTTGAAACCCCGGGCTAAGTCCTCTAACCCCTTTGGGGCAAAAACCATCTGAAAAAACCGAGTCTACTATAGTCTCACCACTTAAGTTAACGCTTCTGGGCGCGCGCCCCGCAGTGGGTTGGCCGAGCGGTGACTAGTTCATCATCCTTTTTAGTAGGTACAAAGTGCTCGTTTCGGTAATAGCGACGACAGCGCCTCTCTTTGGCAGCATCGTGCTGGTGCCGCGAGCGAAAGTCCCCGCCAACTCTGATACTGTGGGAGAGCCTCAGACCGGCGACAATGTAACGATCGCCGCGGGAAACTATGACATGCTCGAGAAACAGCTCCTTGAATCGCATTGAACGAGCTGTGTCCCTGATCTCAATATAAAGATGCCAGATGTCAGCATTAGCCAATGAGGAGGCAAAGTTATGATATTCGAAGCCTCTCCAGGCAAACCGTCACACTTGTTGCGCGCCAAGCGCCGCACCCGACCGGTCAGAAACTCATAGGCTGCTCAAGATGACGCTTTTCTTTTGCCAGCGATTGACCGAAAGCGCATCGTCCCTGCATGAAAGGGCGATTCAGCTTTCTTAATTTGATCATGCTCGCTACGACACTCCTGCTATCCTCCTGTATGGCAGAAACTTCAGTTCAGCTTTCGAAAACGTCCAATTCTTGCGAAGGTTATCCTCGAAATTGACAACCTGAATATCGTTTCCACAAGCAGCAATCTGCCGCTCTTCCTCCTTTCGGATATCAAATGGGTGACCGAGAATCTGTGGTCAAGCCTTAATCCCCCTTGCCGGAGGAGGACCTATCCAGCGCTTGATTGTGGAGTGCCCCTCTCTTGCAGAGTGTCCATGTGCGGCCAACTTCCTTGGCGTCTTGGCGCGAAAGCTCGAAACCTAAAGCTTACGCCACTGTTCTGGTAGTTGCGACGTCAGTGAATAACTGCCTGCGCCGGTGATCAGGAGCGCAACGGCAATCAGCAGTTGGGTGAATGCGTATTCCATGCCGCCCTTGGATACATCAAACCCGTGTGGCAGGTGTACTAGGAGGATGGCTCCGAGCATGACAATGATGACGCACACGGCGCCGATCCGAATCAGAACACCGGTCAGAATCGCCAGTCCACCGCCAAACTGCGCCAAGCCCACGAGGAGCCCAACGATGATGGGGGCGTGCATGAAAGCAGAGAACCCCGCAGGACCGGGGCCTCCGAACGCGCCCAAGAGGATAGCGCTTCCGTGATAAAGGGAAACGAGACCACTCGCAATCCGAATGAGTAAGAGCGCCGCGCTAACCTGCGCCGACGCTGGTGTGTTGATACGGGAATCCATATCTCAATTTCTAATAGCTTCCGTAGCTTACCAGAGATGGCTGCCGTTTGGAACCTTTGGTTGGTCTAATTCAGCCCGGGAATAATCGAATGAATGTCCTCCCAGGGCGCAATCCGCAAGTAAAACTTCTCTGAAAGAATAGCCGCCTGAATCAGGATCTGATGCGAGTAGCCTCGTCTGCATGATCTTGCGACCTAAAGAGCGACCTCGATTTTCATGGACGCCTGCGAGCGCTCGTTCTCTACCTGAAATAGCTATGGATTGGGTCGCTTCGTCCGTCATCTATACTTCAAGAGCTTCGCTGTAACGACACGGTTCGTTTCAATTTGGGTCGTAGAGACGGTTGACGACGACGATTGTCCCGATTTCTTCTTCTCCTTGTTCTTTTGCTCCACCGTGGTGAAGCCTGTCTCGGTCTTGCCAACGTGCTCAATCAAAATCGCATCGGCTCCTTTCTGCATCGCCTCGTTCACGAGCTGCCGCTGCATTGCCTGAAGGTTCACGAGCTCATCAGCTTGCGCATGAATCTCGCCCATCACCTCATAGGAGCGCCGGACGTCTTGTGGGCTAAAGAACACATCTACGCGTTGCGTTGGCGGGTAGGTCTTGCCGAAGTAGTCTGTTGTTGTGCAGTCGGTCAGAAGAAGACAGAACGCGAACAGAACTAGCCAGGTTTGAAATGCCATTAAGTTAGCCTTCCAGTTTTTGATGGAAACAAGACTCGTGCCAATGTTTTATTTTGTCTAACCTCAATACAAGATCGCGCAGATTGTCCAACTCATGCAAACGCAGAAGGAATGTACCAATCAAGAGGGCGCGAAAATGCCGATTCTCCGCTCTGAGAACCGTGGGCTCATCCGTTTCGGCATCGGCGTCCTGTGCTGCGGCCTGGCGGCATGGTCTGCTGTGACGTTCGCAGAAACAATACAGCCTGGCGCTCCGTACCCGGTCGGGATGAAACAGTTGGAATATGTCGACCCGGGTCAGGGAGGCCGTCACCTGGCGCTTGCACTGTTCTATCCGGCTGTGATTCCCAACGGCTCCACTCCCCCCTTGCGCATGCCCTTCTTTACTAATCTGCACCTCTACAAGGACGCCGAGATAGTGTCCGATGGCGTAAAACGCCCGCTGATCCTGTTTTCCCATGGGCGCGGCAGTAATGGGCTCTACTACGCCTGGTTCGCCGAGTTTCTGGCGTCGCACGGTTATATTGTTGCCTCGCTCTATCACTATCGCGCCAATACTTACGATTCGACCGTTATGTACTTGGCCAACAAGCTTTGGCAGCGCCCGCTCGACGTCAGCCTGGACATCACGTTCCTGTTGAAAGACAAAGTCTGGGGACCGCACACATTCCGCACGCTGAACTGAACGTGATTCCCGGCCGCGTCGACCACGAGATCTTCTGCAACGAGTGCGACGAGGAGGGGAAGAATGAGTGGCCGGAGGCCTGCGTCGACGCACCCGGCGTGGACCGCGCCAAGATCCACGAGTCTATCGGAAACGCAGCGTTGAAGTTCTTTGATACCAGCATGCACGTGCCACGCGGGCAGAACTGACGGACGCTCTGAAAACGGCGTATGCCAGGCGGCATTGAGCCCCAGTCAACTTCTCGCCGATCTGTGTTGGTTTTTACCACATCCCTACCGCTGCCCTATTCGATCGATAATGCGGGCGAACCGCTCGGGGTCGGAGCGGTCCGAACGCCAGGCGATATGCCCATCGGGTCGGACCAGCCAAACGGTGCCGGCGCGCGCGGCATAGACCCTTCGGAAGCTCTGTGAAGTGAATACCTGAGCTCAAACAGCCAGGTATTGTTTCGCTGGCAATTACTCGTGTTCCCACGCCGGAACAGGCTTTTGCTTGTTCATGACCCCGGCTTCACGAGGGTGTTCGGTGCTAATACGTTGACCATCGCAGCGAAGATCGTGTCGCTCGCGTTTTTGTAGTTGCCCTGGTCGTCGAAGGCGCCGGGGCCGTAGGTAGTAACAACGGCTACTGTGAGCTTCTGCGCTGGGAGGTAGCCAACCGTCGCGCCGGAGCCGGCGAAGTTCTTCGTCTGAGTAATCCACGGGCCGAGGTTCACGACGCCGAGGCCATAGTTGAGCGCCTCACTGTTCTGATGGCACACGGGACACTTTGGATCTGCGTGGCCGAAGCCGACGAGGTTCGGGCCAACCTGCGCCGCCAACGATTGCTTGGAGAGAGCCTTCCCGGTGCCGACTGCCTCCATCGTCTTGGTCAGGTCGGTGATGTCGGTGGTCTGGATGCCAAAGGCATCCCAGTGATCTTTTCGAGAACTCGATCCAGGATGACGTAGTTCGTGTGCGAGTACCCCCAGTTGCTGCGGGGCTCAAACATCATCGGCTTCGAGGTGCCGATCCGGATGAGCTCCTCCGGGGTCCACTGCCGGAAGGGATCGAGATTGGTGCCGTGCAGCATCTCGGGCTGGTACACGTAGTCGGCGTATCCCGATGTCATGTTGGCGAGGTTCTTGAGCGTGATGCGATCGGCGTCGGGGAGGTTAGGGCAAGAACTTGCCGAGTTTGTCGTCGAGTCCCACTTTCTTCTGATCCACGAGCTCCATGAGCAGCGTGGCCATGTAGGTGAACGCCATCGCGCCGTTGCGGAAATGCATCGCCGGGGTCGCGGGCACGCCGGTCATCGATTCACCTAGCGCGTCCGTGTAGACATTCTTGCCGCCGGATGTTACTCGCACGATGATCGACTTCAGGTCGTACTGCTTCATCGCGTCGCGCGCAATGCCTTTAATGGCGGCGATCTGCTCTTGCTGGGGGCCGCTCGCGCGGCCCGACCGCGTACCTCTCGCAACGGCTCGATAGGTTCCGATGGTGTCGAGGTACGCGCCGACGGCAAGCGACACGATCACGAGGACCATGTCCATCCGTATGGTCCGTGTCCGGCGACGTGCGGTGGGTTTCGTTGTGGTCGTGTGCATGATGATTCTCCCGAAGTAGCTTCGCGCCTAGGTAGCGCCCTAATCATCCTATGAAACATCGCGGCAAGAGCTCAAAGCTGAAATATGAACGTGCCCTCATTGACGGTTTGCGGCCACTCTTGGAAGCGGCATGCCTGCCACCGGGTGTCGATCACTACCCCTCGGAACGGAATGCGCAGCTGCGGTCCAAGACAAGGCGGCACTCCTCCTGCCCTATGCAGTGCCGGATTTGGCTTCGTCTGGTGTTCGTAGATGCTGATGTAATTCTGCATCGCAACGTTCACCGAGGAAACTGCCAGCACTTTCTGCGGCCAGTAGTCGGAGGTCGCCGTTCTCCGCTTCGCCCAACCATTTTGCGTGATGTTCTTCGGGCAGGATCACGGGCATCCTGGTGTGCACCTTGGGCGACCAGTTCGTTGGGTTCGCCGGCAATGATTGAGCAGGTGCGCAGCCAGTCGTCGGTCGCTGGATCTTTCCATGTCTCCACAGCCGGCAAAAAACGAAAGGGGAATCATCTTGCATCCCGATTATATAAGGAATCGTTCCGCCGGGTGCTTTGTTCAAAAATTGTGGGTTCGTATATCGCCGCTCTGCGGCGCTCTTTAGACGGGATAGTGATCAGCTGGCCCGGCGTCAAGCTCGCGGTGCATAACGACCCGCGCTATCGTACCACGCCAACCGTTAGGGAAACCGAAGTCGCAGTGGTAGCTGACGCGGCTCTGAGTGTTGCTGAGGGAGATACAGTGCAGGTCTTCACGAACGATGATGCCAAACGGCAACTGAACGTTCAGCCCGAGTTTGTGTTGTGCCGGGTTAACTTCGGTGTACTCGAATTTCAGCCTGAAGTTCAAAAAGCGCCAACCGGACTCCCCGTAGAATCGCTGACCCACCACGGCCGAGCCTGTCGGCTCCACACCACTAATGCGCACATCAAAGAAATCTCCCCATCCGGCGGGCTCCGTGAGGAGCATCCACACGATGTCGATGGGGGCATTGACCACAGTAGTGGGACAGCGCGCGTAAGTCATCGGGTCTTCTCAATTAGGAACACCTGTGTGATAGAGGATTTGAAAGCAAGCGAAAGATGCTCATACCAACTAGGCCACGACCAGTTGCGGGTCAGATCGACAGCTCGCTTCCCGCTAGCATTCTTGTACGACCTGAGGGTTCATGGTGGGCTGGTTCACCAGTCCAATTTAAGGCTTGGTAAGGGCGCGGGCATTAGTTTCCGCCTGTTTTTCCAGGGTGTCATGATAGCGGGCACCCTCATCAAACGCGCCTTTAAATGATTTTGGAGCGTGGAATTGCCGACCCCCGGCGGGCCGAAGCAATAGCTCCGCGCTCAAAGTTGAATCCGTTCAACCTTGCCGATCGTGATCTCGTCTTTGGTCCGGTCGTAGAGCTTGGTGGTACGGGGCGACTCATCCCCGGGCGCCAAGTCCGTGCTGCCCTTGGCAGACCGCGCCATCGGCAATCTCCAACAATGGCTGATCGGAACCTATCACGGCGTAAGCCGCGACCAGCTCCAGGTTTACCTTGACGAATTCGTCTTTCGCCACAATCGGCGCAGGCAACCCATGGCAGCGTTCCAAACCTTGCTCGGCCTCGGCACCGGACGCAAGCCCACGTCATATAAGGAGATACGGGGCGGGGCGGATCTTTCAAAGCCGTCCAACAAAGAGCGCTATATATTGGGCTTTGCTGAAACAACCGGATAAGCAAAAGCTAGCTAGCCACAACCAACCGAAAACCTCCGTTAAGGCGTTCCGATAGCAGATGGACAATACAACGTTTAACCCCTTCTACTCTCGGAGCCCGGGCTCTAATCCGTCACCGCGCGTACCAGGATCTATTGGTTGCTCGGGCTAGCCGTCGGGGACAGTGCCGCAGTCGGTGCCGGGGTGACGTTGTAGGTCAGCATCCGCGTCTTCCAAGTATTGCCCTCACGAACATTAATCGCTGACCAGTAGCCCTTGAGTTTTATTGGATCACCGCTTTTGCCTTGAACAGTAAAACTCCATTCCCCGCTCCTCCATACTTCATCACCAGACGTTCCTATCATGTGAGGAGAATACTCATCAGCCTTGTTGAGATGGTTGCTGAAATGCCCTTGCTGGAAAGTGTCTGCCCAGTATTTCTCGATAGCCTCCCGACCGTACACCAGTCCTTCCGGCGTTACAAAAACCCCGTCCTCAGTGTAAAGCGCGGCCAAGGCGGCGGCATCGCCGTTATTGAATGCATCGTCAAACTTCTTGGCGAACGCGTCAATCTGCTCGATTGTTTGCGGATCGACCGTATCTTTTTGTTGGGCGAAAGC
>JBAUZZ010000487.1:0-24678 GCA_049585495.1 Chthoniobacterales bacterium
ACCACTGACCACTGACCACTGACCACCGACCACTGGCTACTGACTACTCTCACTTCCCATGCTCGCCCTCAGCACTTCCTTCTGCACTTTTCCCATCACGTTCCGCGGTAGCTCGTTCACGAAATGAATCCGTTTCGGGACCTTGAACCTGGCAATTTGTGTTTTCAGGGTGCGAATCATCTCCGCCTCGTCAAGCTTCGCACCAGGCTTCGGAACGACGGCAGCGACGACTGCCTCCCCAAAGTCATGGTCGGGTACGCCTACGACCGCGCTCTCCGCTACGCCCGGTAGCTCGTCGATAAACCTTTCGATTTCTTTGGGATAAACATTATACCCGCCCGTGATGATCAAATCGCGGCTCCGCCCTACCAAGGTCAGGTAGCTTGCGGGGATCTCCTTACCGAGCATGTCGATTCCGAATTGTCCGATATCACCGGTCCTGAACCAGCCATCCAGCGTAAACGCCGCCTGGCTCGCCTCCGGTGATCGCCAATATCCGCGAAACACATTGGGTCCCTTAACCTGAACGTGGCCGATCTTACTAGCTGGACAGGGCCGGCCGTCATCATCGACCACCCGTACCGATACTTCCGGTATTGGGACGCCGACGGTGCCAGGGGCTCGAGCGCCCAGTTTGGGATCCCATGGATTGGAGCAAATGACGTTGGTTTCGCTCATGCCGTAGCGCTCAACGATAACGTGGCCGGTCCGGGCTCTGAACTTTTCAAAGATGGGCGGAGGCAAAGGTGCTGAGCCGGAAACAAACAGTCGCATATGACGACAACTTTCTTCGGCCAACGCTGGTTCGGCCAACAGACGTGAATAATAAGTCGGAACTCCCATAAACACCGAGCCTTCGGGTAACCGATTCACTACTGCTTTCGCGTCGAACTTCGGAAACCAAAGGATTTTTGTTCCGCCGAGCAACGCGCAGTGGGTGGAAATGAACAATCCATGAACATGGAAAATGGGGAGTGCGTGAATCAAGATATCGTCAGCTGACCACCCCCAGAATCGATGCAGCGCCAAGGCGTTCGAGGCGATGTTCCCATGCGTGAGCATCGCGCCTTTACTCCGCCCGGTCGTACCAGAAGTGTAAACTATCACCGCTAGAGAATCGGACTCTTGCTGGACGGTCCGGTAGGTATCGGGCTGATCCACTGCGCCCTCGAGCAGGGTACCGTCACATTGGGTGCCCAAGGTAAAGACCCGTTTTACCGCTGCACCCTGTGCGATCCGGGAAACCCACGGCAGGTTCGCCGGAGTTCCTATCAGTACAGCCGGTTGAGCGTTATTGAGAAAATATTCGACCTCGAGTTGTCGGTAAGCGGTATTGAGCGGTATGTACACATGCCCGGCCCGAAGCACGGCCAGATACAAAAAGAGAGCTTCTGGAGATTTTTCAACCTGGACCGCGATCCGTGCGCCCGATGGCAAGTTCAGCTCTTCCAATAGATTAGCGAAACGGGCGGTGGTCCGATCCAAATCCAGCCAGCTATATGAGATGCCATCTGCCGTTTCGAGGCAGCAAAGGGTCCGATCGTCGGGAAATCGGGACTCGACCAGAGAAAAAAAATTCTGATTCATTCAGCTCGCATTCGTATGCTGCCGGAGATGCAGCGAGCGAAACTGTTTTGGCTGCATATCGAAGTGACGACGAAAGATTCGGCGAAAATAATCCGGGTCCGCGTATCCGCATGCGACGGATATCTCCTTGACGTTCAATGAAGTCATAAGCAGTAGATTCTTGGCATGTTGCATGCGAATCCGGTGAATACCGTCGGTTAAGCTAAGTCCATAGCATGCCCGATACGTCCTCCCGAGATAGTCGGGATTGCAATTCAATCGCGCTGCGACCTCTGCCGTCGTAATCGGCTCCCGAAAGGCTCGGGTGATGACGAATTGCGCCACAGACGCGAGGTTTCGCGGCTTGTTCTGCGAATTGGCGTGCCAGCCCGCCTGGGACGCAACCTCGAACAACATCAGCTTTAGTAGCGAGCTTGCGTAATTGGCTTCCAGCCAACCGTTTTCCTGGTCATCAAGGAACCGATGAAATAACTCGACCAGCCGCAGAGGCTCGGAAAGATGGGTATACTGCGGGATCACGGCGCCGGTAGGTGAGTTTGTCCGGAGTTGCGTTCTCAGAAAGAAGTGAACCCAGTAGAAGGAGGTGTCTCGATCATAAGGCGCCACCGGTGCGTGGTGGCGATGAGGCCAAAGGACCAAGCTATCTCCCGCAATAAGGTTAAAAATTGATTGCTCCTCGCGCAATTGAAGCGTTCCGGAGCGCAAGAGAATCAGTTCGAACGAATCCAGGATCCGCGCCGGGTGTGATCCCCATCCGGATGAAACAAATAAGCCTCCGTTGCAAGCTTCGAGCTTGCTCGACGAAGAAAGCTCGAGATATGAGGGCTCTTCCGATGACTTTATGGTTTCGCGCAAGAGGGGGAATGTCGGAATTGTCCGGTCTTTCTACGGGTGACTCTAGTTGCCGGAGCCGGCTCCTTCCAATAGAAAAAGAAACATGAGTCAAGATTGGCTCCCCGTCTGGCCGAGGCAGGTCAAGATCCTCGACGGGTTTTGGAAAAATTGGCGGGAACTGGTCGGCAAAGTGACCTTGTTCCACGAACACAGCCAGATGCAGCAGCAGGGGCATATGGAGGGGCTGCTGCTTGATCCAAAGATGCATCGCGGACAGGAGGGAAAGGATGAGTGGTATTGGGGCGGCAGTATCTTCTGGGACTCCGATCTCGCCAAATGGCTGGAAGCAGCGGCAGCCCGTCTTCAGGATACGCCGGACGCCGACCTGGAAAAGCTAGTTGATCAGCTAATCGTCCGCCTGGCCGCGAGCCAGCAACCGGATGGCTATCTTAATAGTCATATCCTGACGTGGAGACACAGCCATCGATTCAAGAACCTTCGGGACCTGCACGAGCTGTACTGTGCCGGGCATCTGATCGAAGCGGCCGTTGTTCATCATGAAGCAACCGGGCAAAAGACGCTCCTGAACATTGCCACAAAATATGCAGATCGCATCAATCGAACCTTCGGTCCCGGGGCCAATCAGCTCAAAGGCTACTGCGGCCATCCCGAGATCGAGTTGGCTCTAGTCCGCCTTTATCGCTTAACGGAAGATGAACAGTATCTCAAGCTAAGCCGGTTTTTCGTCGAACAGCGGGGCCAGCAGCCTCACTATTACGACCAGGAACGGATCAATCGGCTGGATCTGCGCCCGTTTCGGCCAGGACACCCCGACTCGCCCTACGCTTACATGCAAGCGCATAAACCGGTGCGCGAGCAGGAAAAAGTAGTCGGCCACGCCGTCCGCGCGATGTATCTGTTGTGTGCCGTCGCGGATCTGGCGAAGGAATTCGATGATGATGTGCTTCGCAAGACCTGCCAGCGACTGTGGGACGATCTTTGTCAGACAAAGTTGTACGTAACAGGAGGAATCGGCTCCGCGGCAGACAATGAAGGGTTTACGACAGACTTCGATCTTCCAAACGAAAAAGCGTACGCTGAGACCTGCGCGTCGATCGGCCTTTTTTTGTTTGCCCATCGTATGCTCCATCTCGATCTGCAGGGTCGCTATGCCGACGTGATGGAAACGGCTCTGTACAACAATATCCTGTCGGGTCTGGGATTAGAGGGTAAGAGCTTTTTCTACAACAACCCGCTCGCGAGCCGCGGGAAACATCATCGGATCGCGTGGCCGTGGTGGTGTCCGTGCTGTCCCCCCAATCTGGCGCGGCTCATCCTCTCCTTGTCCGGCTATCTGTTCTCTACTCGCGAAGATGCGATTGCGGTCCACCACTACGTAAATAGCGAAGCCGCCTTTTCGATCAAAGGAGAGCCTGTCCGGCTTCAGATCGAAACCGAGCTACCCTTTGGTGGAAAATCGAAGCTCACTTTCAACCATTCTGGAACGAAGTTGTTCACTCTCGCTCTACGAGAACCGTCCTGGGCGTCTGGAATCACAATACGGATCAATGGCAAAGAAACCACTCCAGGATTTTCGAATGGATATGCCTACCTGGAACGCAACTGGTCTTCGGCCGATGATTTGGAGCTCGAGTTTGGTATGCAGGTGAACAAGCTAGTTGCCCGGTATGAGGTCGAATCGTTGCGGGGAAGGATTGCTATCAGCCGAGGACCGCTCGTCTACTGCCTGGAGGAGGCCGACAACGGCAAGGACCTGGACCAGATCGTGCTAAGACTGGACGCCGAGCTGAAACCGAGAATGGAAGCGAATCTTCTCGGCGGGGTGGTGGTCCTGGAGGGAGGGGCAGAGAGAGAGGTCCTGCGAACCGATTCGTTGTATTCCTCTCGGTCTCCATCGTACACTCCTGCCGCAATTCGGGCCATCCCATACTACGCATGGGACAACCGTAGTCCGGGTGAGATGTTAGTGTGGGTCCGCGCCAAGAGTTAGGCTTGATCTGTTCTCCGGAGGACGACTTTTGTAGGGCGGCTGGCTCAGCCGCCGAAAATATGCCAGTTCTGTCCAAACGGCGCCTGAGCCAGGCGCCCTACAAAAGAGAGCGCCGCTGGAGAATTTCGCCGGCGTATGATTCTTGCGGGCTAGGCGTACACCAACAAATGAATCTCTTCCGGCAACAGGTCGGAAATATTCCGGATAATGTTCCCGCGGAGTAGATTCACGATCATACTTCGTTGCGGTGCACCGACGATCAGATGCGAAGCGCCGACTGTTGCGGCGATGTCGACGATCGTGTCCGCGGCGGAATCACTCACGGCATAGCACGGTAAGATCTTAAGACCTTTGGCCTTGCCGCTTGCATAAGAAAATATTGAGCTTGCCTCCTCATCATCCATCCACTTTCGTTTTCGATCTCCCGGGGCCATAACTGGTTGCTCCCGAATAAACAAGAGGTAGAGCGCGCGCTGCCGGTCCTTTGCTTCTTCGATAGCGAAATCGAGCGTTCTTCCAATTCCACGCACGGCGCAGAGGATAGGAGGACCGGAGACTTCCGCGTCGCTGGAAGCGAAAACCGCACGTGCTGCACCGATTTTTTCGACTAGCGTCGCTTCGGCGGGTGGGACGGCTTTTTTTTGAGCTCGTTCCGCCACCAATCCGCGCAGGATGAGGCCGACGACCAGAACACTGGCCGCGAACAAGCGAGCGTTTGGTTTATCGATAAACAGCGATATCTCAATCGCAGCCATGACGAGAAAGGTGCAAAACATCAGGTTACGCTCCCAACCCGCGAGATCGAGCTTCTTGTCCGTGGACGTCGCTCCGAGGTTGGTTGCGATTGCGCCCACGACTCCGACTGCATAGAGGTCAGCCAAGCCAGCCATGTCCTTCACCGCAACGACTAAGATAGCAGGGATTGTAGCAGCAACGAGCAACCCCAAATTCGGGACGCCGAACCTGTTGAGCTTCTCAAAGTTCCCGGGTAACTCCCTATCCCGGGCCATAAGGAATGAGATCGCGATCAGGTCGACGATCGCGGTATTGACAGCCGAAAGCAGCAAACATCCGAATACGGCCGTTACAGCCCAGCCGGCGATTTGTCCGGCGACGGGTCCAAAGGTGTTTCCAGTGAAAACCTCAGCCATATAACGGAGCATGTAGTCGCGCACGCCAGGGTGCCCCGGCGCGTCAACGTCACCCTCATGAATCTGAAGACCGTTCAGAGCCATCATTCCCAGGCCGAGAAGCGCCGTGAAATGGCACACTTCGATCATCACCGAGGTAATTGCCGGAGTCGACGTTTTGGTGACGACGGGATGATCTTCCGTGCTGTCCGGATTGAGCTTCATGACGCTCGTAGCGTTGGCAATTGCTTCAACGCCGGACAGAGCGAGCACTATCCCAACAAACCCGTTCCAGTTGTGTAACAATCCTCCAGTTAGCGGACGCAAGTTGTGGAACGCCCCGCCCAGATGCGGCACCGTGAGAAAGCCGAGCAAAACGACCACGACCACCGTTGGAACGGATACCAGGACAGCGAGTCCACCCGTGTGCTTTGGTCCGAAATAGTTCAGGGCCCCGATTGCGAGAATTGCGCCGGCGGCGAACAGTTCCGGATGGTCAACGCCCAGGTATTGGAAGGCCGAGAGAGAGCTGATGGCAGCCGTCACGATGTAGTCCGCGATGAGAAGAAAGGCACCGACGATAGAGATGATCTCAGAGCGATGACGAACGCTCGCGTACACGCCCCCGCCGTCGGGATAATGACGGCAGATGGTCATGTAGTTGACGCCCACAAGCGCCATCAGCACACACATTGCCGCAACCAACCAGAACGAACTGTAGCCGGCAACCGCAAAAGCCAACCCGATCACATATGCCTTGCTGGTGCCCCAGTCTCCATAGAGGATTGCCGCCGCGCGTGGCCAGTCAACGTTGCGCGGCCTCTTGGTCTTCCCGACTATCATATATAGCTTCGCCCCAAGAATTGTATGGGACCGGAGTAAAGTCTCTGAAACCCTTCGGAAATTCTAGACGCTTGGGAGGGGCGCGTCCTGGAGCAATTTTCTGGTTCTTGTTCGGACAACTATCACAGATCGGACAGCGGTGTCACGGTCCGATCCGTAATCGTGGGGAATTCGCCGGGTTAAGTTTGCAGATTCGACGCGCTCGGATACTTCTATTGCAAATCATGATAGCTTTTCTAGAGGGCGAACTTGTCGAGGCTTGGCCGACCCAGGTAGTCATCGCGGTCCAGGGAGTGGGATACCTCGTCCAGATACCGCTCTCAAGCTTTGATCAATTGCCGCGACCGGGAAACCGGGTTCGATTGCTCACTCATCTGGTGGTGCGCGAGGATGCGCATCTGCTCTTCGGCTTTGTCACCGCGGCTGAACGCGATCTCTTCCGGTTGCTTCTTCAGCACGTCAGCGGGGTAGGTCCGAAACTCGCCCTCGCTGTTCTGAGTGGAATGAGTGTTGTTCAGTTTAAAGCCGCCGTCGTCAACGCGAACGCTGCCACATTGGCTAAGGTTAGCGGGGTAGGCCGAAAGACGGCGGAAAGGATCATTCTTGAGCTTAAGGACAAGGTTGGTGTCGCCGCCGCCTGGGAAGCAGCGGCAGCTGGTCGGAATGATCAGCAAGGGAGGTTGAACGATGCGCTGCTGGCCTTGATTTCGCTCGGTTTCAAGCAGGTCGAAGCGCACAAGGCGCTGCGGGAGGCACAGTCTTCTTCGGCCAACGCCGACACGGAGGAACTCGTTCGGCTAGCGTTGAAGTTGCTGGCTTAGAGTCCTGTCCCCGAAATAGCATGCCTCTGGTTGCGATCAAAATGACAGCGACTGATATCGAAAGAATCCACCGAGTTCGGGAACAACTTCCCAAGGAAGGTCTGTTCGCCGGCAAAGAGTGGCTAACCTCTCCCGAGCCATTTCGGGTTGATCATCGTTTTGCCGAGCAACTGGAGAAACTAGGTCACTGGCTCTGGAAATTCATCCGGGCGAGCAACCTGCTGTATTATCAGAGTAAGAAAGGGAGACAACCTGCGTGGATCGCCGATGCTCTCGACGCCGGAAAGCCGAAAGAGCTTCTAGAGCTCGCGATAGGATTCCGGCAAGAACTTCCCAGAGTGATCCGGCCGGATCTGATTTTAACCGAAAAAGGATTCGTTATCTCGGAGCTGGATTCCGTGCCCGGAGGAATTGGCTTAACTGCCTGGCTTAGCCGCACTTATGCGCAGCTTGGGTTCGATGTCATCGGCGGTGCCGCCGGGATGCTCGATGGGTTCGAGGCGATTCTTCCGGAGGGCGTTATTGCCGTGTCTGACGAGTCTGAAACTTATCGGCCCGAGATGCGCTGGTTGCGCGATCAGCTGGTTCAGCGTTCCGGGGAGAAATGGCAAGTGGTTCGGGCCGAAAATTGGGATTTTGGGTCCCCGAGCAACGTCTACCGGTTTTTTGAGTTATTTGATTTGCCAAACCTCCCCTCGTGCGGCTCTCTGTTTGCGGCGGCGAGGAACGGCACACTCCGCCTCACCCCGCCGTTGAAGCCCTTTATCGAGGAGAAGATGTGGTCTGCGCTGTTCTGGATGAGGCCCCTTCAGGAGTTTTGGCGGCGGGAGTTAAGCGAGCGGCATTGGTTAAAACTCCGGCAGTTGATTCCGCAGACCTGGCTCCTCGACCCCACGGCCATTCCTCACCACGCGGTGATACCGGGCCTGGGGATACAAAATTGGGAGGAGCTGAAGCAATTTAGTCAGAAACAGCGTGAGTTCGTTCTGAAGGTCAGCGGATTCTCGGAAAAGGCTTGGGGTAGCCGCGGCGTCTACGTCGGCCCTGATCTCCCCCATCAGGAATGGGCTAACCGCATCGATGGAGCTTTAGCATCGTTTCACTCCAACCCTTTTATCCTGCAACGCTTTGCTAGAGGGCGCCTTTTTCAGCAGCCCTTTTGGAACGAGCAAACCCAATCGATCGAATCCCTCAGAGGCAGAGTCCGGCTCTGTCCCTACTACTTCGTGCTCTCTGACCACGAGGTGAAACTCGGAGGCGCGTTGGCCACGATCGTGCCGCCAGACAAGAAGCTCGTCCACGGCATGCGCGACGCCATCATGGTGCCGACTGCAGTGGGGTAGGAGAAAATGCAGTTGGGAGAGTGTCAGTGTCAGTTGGGAGAGGTGTCAGGCAGGATGGAGAATCTGAGTCACACTGAAGTGCTCGAAATAGATCATTGATTAGGCGGCCGACTTCTTCGGACCGGGTGACAAACTGCCACTGACAACTTTCTCCCAACTGACACTGCCAACTGCCACTGTCACTACTCCCAACTGTCACTCTGCTTCAAACAATCTCCACTTCACGTCCTTGGTCGGTCGAATCCGCGACGGCCTGAACGACCTTCATGTATTGTAGCCCTTCGCCGAAGCTTGGCTGCGGTACAATGCTGGCCGGGGACCGTACTGCGGCGATAAAATCCCGTTCCACTTTCCACCGCAGCTCCAGCTCAGGAGGAATCGGGATCTGGGTCTGCGCTTGCTGCCCCATGCGCCCGCCGGAAATCTCGTCATTTGAAAAATTGTAAGCAAGCATGCCCTGATCTCCGTAGACCTCCAAGCGATCCGGCCCTGCGAAGGCGGCTACCCCGCTGAACTCCAGGACGCCTTCCATCCCGTTAGCGAACCGACAAACCACAACCACCATATCCGGAATGCGAATCTCGTAGCCTTGACGGATCGGATGAATCGTTTTCCGACGGGCAAAGACCCGTGCGATGGGCCCAAACCAGCGTTGAACTACTTCTGCGTAAATTCCGAGAGTCAGGACATTCAATCCGGAGTACTCTTCGCGCTGTCTCCAGTGCGGTGGTGCGTCCGGATCGAGATAGGCACTGCCTAGGCTTTGCAGGCGCAGATGGTGCGGAAGCCCGACATACTCCTGTGCCAGTAGTTTCTGCATGAAAAGACTGCCGCGAAGCCCATGTGGAGGCGGGCAAACCATGGTAACAAGGTGCGGGTTTCGCTGTGCGGCCCCGAACATCTCCTCTGCTTCGGCCTGATTCATCGCCATTCGGGCCTGACAGAAGACATGTTTCCCCGCCTCCAGTGCTGAGATCGCGATTGTGGCGTGCAGATAGGGAGGAGTTCCGATCCAAACAATGTCGATATCAGGATGCGCGACGAGCTCGGCCCAATTGCTGGACGGGGTGGCCTCGGGAACATATTTCTTACAAAAGTTTTTGGAGCTTTCGTACGACGAGTTGCAAGCCGCCACGATCTCGACATCGGGTATCTCCTTCAGAGCTGGCAGATGACGCGTTTTGACGATGCTTCCGGCTCCGACGAATCCGATCCTGAGTTTTGACGGTCGAGATGACATAGCGAATGACCTCGCTCTCAACATGATGCGTTCTTGGCTTAACGGGAAGTAGAAACGCTACCGAAAAAACTCCTCCGGAGTAACCATGGCCGGAGGTTTGCAGATTCGTTGGACACAGTGATCCCACGTTTCGTGTCCGCTGAGAATTTCGATCTCTACCCTGAGATAATAAATAGGTATGGGCACGGGATCGACCACCGGGAATCGCACGGCATCCTTTTCCGTCGTAATAACCGCGCCGACGTCGCGCCGGACGCAACGCTGCAGGAACGCCACTAGCTCCTTAGTCGTGTACCGGTGATGATCCGCAAAGTGGCGCGAAATCTCGATTTTCGCTCCAAGTTTTCTCAGGCCGTTTTCGAAACTCTCGGGTGCCGCGATGCCGCAGAGCGAGCCGATATACAACCCATCGAGATAGTCGAGCGGGAGTTGCTCGTCTTTGTAGGCATGCTGCAAAAACAACGGCTTGTGAGCGCATTCGATGATCTCGGCCGTGCGATTGTATTGCCTGATCCGATCCACTAACTCGGTGTTTGGTTCGCCGTTGCACTTGGTAATAAAGATGTAGCTGGCCCGGCGCAGGTTGTTCGGTGGTTCGCGCAAGGTTCCGCGAGGCAACAGAAATTCGTTCCCGAAAGGGGCCTGGCGATCGACCAGGACGATATCCAGGCGATGCTTGAGATGCAGATACTGAAGGCCGTCATCCAGCAGAAGGGTATCGACGTTCAACTCCTTTATCGCATGCAGGCCTGCCTTAACCCGATCTTTGTCTACGACCACCGCAACTCCGCGCAGGTTCGAGGCGAGCATGTAGGGTTCATCCCCTGAGGTGGCTGAATCCAGCAGGATTCGCTGTCCATCGGAAACGAGCCGCGGCGGATGATCTGTTCCCTCTCGGAGAACGCGATTGAGCCAGGTACGCCTTTTTCGGGCATCGACACTTTTGTATCCCCGGCTCAGAATTGCGACCCTGCGTCCCCCGGTTTGGAGAGCGCGAGCGAACTTTTCGACGACTGGCGTTTTCCCCGTGCCGCCGACGGTCAGATTCCCGATGCTAATGACCAGGCATCCGAGCTGACGTTCTCTGAAGATCCGCTTCCGATAGAGAAACAGTCGCAATTGGACGGCCCAGAGATAGACGAAGGAGAGCGAATGGAGCGCAGCCCGGAGCAGGGTGGCTCGAAAGCCCTGGCGGCGCTCCAGGATAACTTCGATAGCATACTGTTCCAGGTCGTCGAGCCAGCGTCGCATGATCAGAGAATTCGAGCGCCGATGTTATCTGCGGCGGCGATAATGATTTTAGCTTGAACCTCAGGGGCTGCCTTCAGCATCGCCGCGGCAACTTCCGCTGGTCGCTCAGTCGTCAAACAAGCGATTGTGGATCCGGATCCACTCAAGAAGCCGCCCAGAGCTCCAGCCGCGGTCCCCGCTTCGATTACCCGACCGAGGAAGGGGACAAGCGGTTCTCGGTAAGGCTGGTGCAACAAGTCCTGAAATGCGTTGCGGAGTGCACGGTATTCCTTCGAGGCAAATGATGCGGCAATCAGGGATACGTTCGCAAGGTTTTGAACAACGGCCTCCCGCGCGTAAGAGTGCGGTAACAGGCGCCGCGCCTCTTCAGTTTTCACCTCGATCTCCGGAACCAACAAAACAAAACGCACGGATGGGTCGATGTCGAAACGAGACACCTGGTCTTGCCTGACAATGGTGAATCCGCCGTAACAAGCGGCGGCAGCGTTGTCAGGATGTCCCTCGAGTTCACTACAAAGACGAAAGAGCTGTTCGCGGGCCGCTGGTTCGCCGGCTAACGCGTTCAGCCCGAGCAGAACGCCGAGACGCAGGGTAACACTGCTCCCGAGACCGCGCGCCTGCGGAACCTTCCCGTCAACCTGGAACCGGAAACCAAAGGGGGTTCCTTCGGTGGCAGTAAAAAAAAGGTCAGCTGTCCTGGAAACAATCTCGGGATGCTTCTGCGAAGGATTACCCTTCTCGATTTCGACCCGGTTCCAGAGCTGGAGCGCCGCGCCGAGGCAATCAAAGCCCGGACCTAAGTTCGTCGTAGACGCTGGAACCTGGATAATTAGCGGCATCAGAAATCGAACCGGAAAAGTGAACCACGAAGCCTCCGCGTTCAACCCCGGAGTTTGTGGGTGAATGGTTCGGCGTTCCGAGTTCGGCGTTCCGAGTTCGGTATCGCGTCTTGGTAAGGGAGGTTCGGTAGGGCGAGGCTCGCCCGAGCCGATCCCTAGAGGGTTGCTCTTACACACACCGGCTCACACGAAGTTCTACCGTCTGGAAATAGGTCTTTACGCCGACCCGATGCGCAACGCAAAACTCGGAACTCGGAACTCGGAACTCAATACGACTTACTTATTCCCCTGTTGACAACCCTACCCGACCGGTCTCTCATGACCGATCAAATTTGCATCATGGTGGATCAATTGAGGGCTGCATTAACGGGGAGAGCGGACGGTCGAGGCAACGAGCAATTGCGCACGCTAAGAGTCACCCCGAATGTCGCGCCCTACGCCGATGGTTCTGTCCTAGTCGCTACTGGAAACACCCAGGTCATCTGTGCGGCGAAGGTGGAAGAGGGGATTCCCAAATGGATGAAAGAGCAGAATGTGAAGGGTGGCTGGCTGACCGCGGAATATTCGATGCTCCCTTATTCGACACTGACCCGGCGCGTGCGCGACGTGACCAGGGGCAAACTCGATGGGCGAAGCACTGAGATCCAACGCTTGATCGGCCGAGCACTTCGCGCCGCGACCGATCTAGAGGCGCTTGGGGAACGAACGATCTGGATTGATTGCGACGTGCTGCAGGCAGATGGAGGCACTCGCACCGCTTCCATTACTGGCGCATCGATCGCACTCGCTGTTGCCTGCGATCAGCTTCGGGCGCGCCAGTTAATCAGCGCCTGGCCGATGCGCCATCTCGTAGCCGCGGTCAGTGTCGGGATTGTTCAAAATGAGGTCCGAGTTGATTTAGACTACGAGGAAGACAAAAGCGCGACGGTGGACTTGAACCTGGTTATGACTAGCGCTGGTCAGTTTGTCGAGGTCCAGGGCGCCGGCGAGGAAGCGACCTTCTCAGCGGATCAACTTTCCGGAATGATTCAGTTGGGCCGCCAAGGAATTGAGTGGTTGATCGAACAGCAGCGTGCCGTGTTGCGTCAGGTTATCGCGAACCCGCCGAACCTCTAAATACAATATTTCCCAACCCATGAAACGCGCTCTTATCACCGGGATTACCGGCCAGGACGGATCCTATCTGGCGGATTTCTTGCTTTCGAAGGACTATGAGGTTCACGGTATTATTCGACGGGCGAGCACGTTTAATACGGGGAGGATCGATCATCTTTACCAGGACCCGCATGTCCACGGTGTCCGGCTCTTTCTGCATTACGGCGACCTGGCCGATTCCGTGAATCTAGTCAAGCTGGTCTATAGCCTCCAACCAGACGAGATTTATCACCTTGGCGCCCAGAGCCACGTCCGAGTCAGTTTTGACATTCCGGAGTACACCTCGGATGTCACGGGGATTGGGACGATCCGGATCCTGGATGCCATTCGTGAAACGGGCGTGCGCACCCGGTTTTATCAGGCCTCGAGCAGCGAGATGTTCGGAAAAGCCCAGGAGGTGCCGCAAACCGAGAAGACACCTTTCTGGCCTCGGAGTCCATAGGGCGCCGCTAAAGTGTTTGCTTACTGGGCTACGGTCAACTACCGCGAGAGCTACGGCCTCCACGCCAGCAACGACGGGATTCTATTTAATCACGAGAGCCCAAGACGCGGCGAAACCTTTGTCACGCGCAAAATTACGCGCGCGGTCGCACGGATAAAATACGGTCTGGATAACGCGCTTTTTCTCGGCAACCTCGACGCTCGGCGAGACTGGGGATTTGCACCCGAATACGTCGAAGGGATGTGGCTAATGCTACAACAAGACGAACCGGGCGATTATGTGCTGGCGACGAACGAAACGCATACCGTGCGCGAATTCGCGGAGAAGGTCTTCGCGCATGCCGGGTTGAATTGGAAGGAGTTTGTCCAGCACGACAAACGGTATGAGCGCCCAGCCGAGGTCGATCTCCTCATCGGAGACGGGGCCAAGGCGAGACAGAAACTTGGCTGGGAACCGAAGGTGAGATTTGACGAACTCGTCCGCATCATGGTCGACGCGGATATCGAACTGCTCCGCCAGCAGCTCAAGAAATAGGCCTCTCGCCGCGGACGCGGTACTGCTATATTGGAGATTCGCTCATGTTTCGCGAGGATTAGCGAAATTCCGCACCTAGAAGGTGCGTCTACTGTGCGTCTGGCTCGGGCGACGCCGACGAGGAAAGTAGCCGCAGCTTCCAGTTGCGAGAGGACGACGAGCACGACGTTTTGGTTGCGGCTCTGCCACGCGACGTCCTCCGCGGCTGAGGCTCTTTGCCATTATGCCAAACACCGCGCCAAACGTTCGCGGATCGCCGATTCGTCCAGATCCTTTCCGATGAACACCAACTGGCTGGAGCGTCGTTCGTCTTTGTCCCACAGTCGGTCCCAGTAAATTGTGAATCGATTGTTCACCCCGTGAAAAACTGCGCGGCGAGGGGTACCGCTGATCCAGACGATCCCTTTCGACCGGTAGACCTTGGCAGCTTTGGAAAGCTCCTGTAGCTCAATCTCCAGTTGGTCGGCATCGAGTGGCTGGTCAAACCGGAACGCAAACGCCCCAATCTCAGAGTGATTGCTTTCCCGCAGTTCATCCAGGAATGCCGGATCTACAGCCAGTTTTTGATCAAGATCGAACGTTTGCAAATCCAACAGCTCTTTCAGATTAACCCGCGACTGTTCTGTTCGAAAAACACGCGCGTGCGGATTCAGCGCCTGAATTTCTCCTTCAACGGCAGCCAGATGGGCGTCGTCAACGAGGTCGACCTTGTTGAGGATGATAAAATCCGCCAGCGTCACCTGTTCACGCGCGACCTCCGTATCGTTCAATTGCTGAAGTAGGTGCTCGGCGTCGACCAGGGTGATGATTGAGTCCAGTCGCGCGTACTGCTGCAGTTGTGGGATGTTGAGAAAGGTCTGGGCGACAGGCCCGGGATCAGCCAGCCCGGTCGTCTCGATGAGGATGTAATCGAGATTCTCCTTTTTCAGGAGCTTCTGGACTCCTTTGACGAGGTCTTTCCGGACCGTACAACAGATACAGCCATTGCTCATTTCGACGATGTCGTCGGCCTGCTGCTCAACGAGTTGGCCATCGATCCCGATTTCGCCAACCTCATTGATGATGACGCCAAACTTATAGTCGGACTGTTCTTTCAGGATGTGGTTAAGTAAGGTGGTTTTGCCAGCGCCGAGGAATCCGGTTAGCACGCTCACGGGGGTGACTTTTCGCGACGCCATAAACGAAATTAAAAAAGCGATCCCGCGTCTTGCGGAACCGCTTCTACGAATACCGCAAATTCAGCTTTAGACCAGGCCAGCCTTTTTCAGCGTCGCAAACGCGCCGTTCTTGGCAATGGTCTTGAGGGCGCGGGCGCTCAATTTCACAATGACGTACCGGTTCAGCTCAGGCACCCAGATCCGGCGTGTCATCAAGTTAGGCACAAAGAGGCGTGGTGTGTTTGCGGTGACGTGTTGACCGACGCCTCCCTTTTTCTTAGCCATCCCGCGCCGGTGGATCACGTGACCCCTGGCTGGCTTCGCTCCCGTAACGCTGCAAACTCTGGACATTTTGCCTCCTTTTCGTGAAGAGCGGGCAAGATGCGTGGGAAAGCCTGCTACGTCAAGCCGCTTTTGTTAGACACGTCGCTCAGCGCGAGAGGTTGCACCGCGTGCCTTGTAGGGCGCCTGGCTCAGGCGCCGGGACCCACGGCCCATGCTTTAGGCGTACGAACTCGTCCCCGACAGTCCCAGTGCAATCCGCCGCTCTTTCCTTTCCTTCGCCACGCGCTTCTCGTATCCGCTTTCGCGGAATGCCTGAAGTGGTTCGGCGGGGAGGTTGCGTCGCTTTCGCCACTCAACCAACGCCGGCCGAACGTCGGTGGCAAACGCGTCTTTGAGGCATTCCTCCGCGTCAACCTGTTCGTTTCGTTCCTGGTGCCGGGCAAGTCTTGCGTGATCCGCAAGAGCGGCTTTGGCGTAGAGTTCTTGCGCGGTCACTGCGCTCTGAATCATCGCCTCGATTTTCGGCTTGTCGATATGCGACTGGTCGATCATGTAAGGGATGGCTGGCATGCGCCCTTTATCCCAAGCGTAAAAATGGATCTCATGAAAGATCCGGAAAACCTGGTATGGATCGATTGAACCCAACGTCAAATCATCATCCGCATAGCGTCGATCATTGAAATGAAAGCCGCCAAGCATTTCGTCCTCGAGGAGCCACGCGACGATCTGCTCGATGTTCTGAGCCTGGTAATGATGCCCGGTGTCCACCAGGACTTTTGCTCTCGGGCCAGCGGCTTTGGCGGCAAGGTAAGCCATTCCCCAATCGGCCAAATCGGTATGGTAAAAGGTCGGTTCGAACGGCTTATACTCGACCAGTATCATCTGGTCTTCGTCCAGGCGCTCGTGCACTTCGTGTAAAGCGGCAATCATCGCTTGTTTGCGCCAGCGAATGTTGGCCTGACCCGGGTAGTTCGAGCCGTCCGCCAGCCAGAGCGAAATAAGTTTGCTCCCAAGCTGTTTAGCGAGCTCAACGCTGTCGAGCAAATGCTTAAGCGCATCGCCTCGGGGCGCAGCGTCGCGATTGCACACCGAGCCATATTTGTATTGCTGGTCCTGGAAGACGTTTGGATTCACGGCGCCGAGCCCGACCCCGTACTTGCCAGCCAGCTTCGCTACCTCAGCCGGCGCCTGACTCGCTTTGAAATCCCACAGCACATGAACCGCGACAGTTGGACAACATCCGGTAAACCGATGCACCTGTCCCGCATCGGCGAGTTTATCTCCGATATCAATCGCCGCTGCATCCTGGAGAAATTTCCCGAACCTGGTCCCGGTATTGGCAAATCCCCAGCTTGGGGTTTCAATCCGAAAGGAATCGAGCGCGCTAATCGCTTTTGTAAGTTGAGCTTCGTTCATGATCTTTGAATTAGCTTCGAGAACCAATTACCACGTCGACAGGGTGCGATCTCCGCCCTTGGCGAGGCAGGCTGAGCCGACCCTACCATTTGGGGCGATCTGTCCTCCATAACTTAGAGTGGCGAATTCTGCAAACGGGTAGGCGAACGCCGGCATTTTTGCGCCAAAAAATGAACACACCCTCTGCCATCCGAAACGATCATCAGCTGACACGGACGAGGCCCCGTCCTGGGTGCCACCCGGGTCGCGCGCAGATGCGCAGGACGGGGGGCCGCCTGGATTGCCCGCTCTCAGGAGAAGGAGATAGGTTCTTGTGGGCAGGCGTTACATGTTTTAAATGTATCCATGCAAAAGATCCAGATTCTCTTTCCCGATCCGGTCATGATCCGGCTGCGGCGCCTGGCCAAAATTCAGGATCGACCGGTAAGCGAGATCGTACGCCGGGCCGTTGAAGATGCCCTTGCTCGAATGCCCGAGACACCCTCAGCGTCGGAGCGCCGCCGAATTCCCTCATTCCACGGCGGAAAGATCCTGGCGCCGGCCAAGAGTATCCGTGAAGTCTTGTACAAGCCACTGCTAGTCGAGCGACGATCCCGATGAAGAGTCTAGATACGAATATTTTGATCTACTGCGCGAACAGCGACGCCCCTGAAAACTCCAACGCACAAAAACTGGTCGAACAGCTTCTTAACGAACCCGACGAATGGATCATTGCGGAGCAGGTGTTGATCGAGTTCTACCGCACGCTTAGAAACCCTGCTATTTTCGAACGCCCGGTCGGGCCCGGCCAGGCATTTGCGATGACGAAGTTCTTTCGGGAGGAGGCCGGCTGCGGACGCTGCTGTTATGGCTTAGAAATGTGGCCCAGGCTCGAACTGCTTTTCCGGTCACCTCGCTTCGACGCGAGAAGGACCCTTGACGCGGTTCTCGCTGTAACTCTGCTAGCGAATGGAGTCGACACTTTCTACAGTAGGAATACCCGAGACTTTCTTGGGTTCGGCTTCGAAAACGTGGTAAATCCAATCGACTGACAAAAGGTTCCAATTTCGCTTGGTAAAACCGTATCGGATATGGCGCATCTCGGCGGCTGAGCCAGCCGCCCTACAACAGCGGTGTTGGCGCTCGCCCATCTCGTCTAGCTACCACGTCAGATCTTCTTGACAACGGGTCGTCCCGCGTGGTGACCTAGGGAAAATCTCTGGCGCGACCTAGCCATTGTTGATACCCGAAAATCTACAAATCTAGGAGCAAGCTCATGGAACGGCTGGTTGGACTATTCAGGAAGGGGAGGCTGATTCAATGGCCTCAGGTTACCGCATTGGATTCTCAAGCTGTGGGTACCTGCCACCAGAAAGAAAGTTAAAGGAATTGTGATGAGATCTTTACAAACTGAGGCTATGTCAAACACCGCGTTGGGCTGCAAATTTCGCGCTCAACCAGGGATGGTATTCGTGCATCGATCACAACGGCAGGAGCGATCTGGAGCGGCAAGCTCTGCTCAGCGTAATGGAGATTCGCTGCGATCCCGGTTGTTAGCCCGGGCTCTCTTCTCAGCCTTTGCCTTAATGTTGACGGCGCCGACGGCCTTCCCTCAAGCTTTTACCGTTACCCTCGAAGCGCCGAAAGTCCAACAGTCATCCCTTTTCACGAATCCGGCCGCGTTTGGCGCCACCAATGTCCACGAAGAGAGCTTTGAGGAACCTAATCTTAGTCCGCCGCGGTTTGTTTCAACTTCCTTCTCGTTTGCAGGGAACGCTGCTTTGGGAAGTTACGACCACGGCCTTATCCGCGCAGCAGACGCATTTGGCGGCGATGGTGGAACAGGCAATTACATGACGGTGAACAGCAATATCAACAAAGCTTCCAATCCAACAACACTGACGTTAGCTGTTCCGCAACGCTATTTTGGCCTCTGGTGGTCTGCGGGCGATCCAAACAACATCCTGAGTTTCTACTCGGGGAACACGCTTCTCGAGACTTTCAAGACAAGCGACGTCATCAACTTTATTAACAAATCGCCGAATAAGAGTGCTTACTTCGGAAACCCTAATAACGGTAAAGACAGCGGAGAGCCGTTCGCTTTTCTCAACTTCTTCGCCAGCCGTACCGATCCAAGTCTTACGTACAATCGAATTGTCTTTTCAAATGCACCCGGTGGTACGGGCTTTGAGCAAGACAACCACACCATTGCTGATTTTTACACCAGCCTTTCTGGAACAACTATTCCAACGACCCCGAGCCCGGTGATCATAGCTCCCACCCAAGGAACCTCTGGTATGCTGAACGTGCCCGGAGGGACGCTTACAGTACCAGACACAACGATCGGGGGCGGTGGCGACGGCATGCTCGCGATCACCAACGGCGGTACGCTCAACAGCGGAACAACGACTATCGCCAATCTGCCGAGCTCTTCTGGGACAGCGGCGGTCGATGGACCTGGCTCAACACTCAACAGCGGTGATACGACCATCGGAAATGGCGGGAGCGGTACGCTAGACATCACCAATGGCGGTACGCTCAATAGCGGAACAACGACTATCGCCAATCAGCCGGGCTCTTCTGGGACAGCGGCGGTCGATGGACCTGGTTCAACGCTCAACGGCGGGGAGACGACCATCGGAAATGGTGGGAACGGTTCATTAGACATCACCAACGGAGGTGTGGCCAACAATACGGACACTACGATAGGTAAACAAACCGGCTCCAGCGGGACTGCCACGGTGGACGGTTCTGGTTCGCAGTTGAATAACACTGGAACGTTGGATGTGGGACCGGCCGGTTCGGGTGCCCTCGATATCACGAATGGCGGATCCGCGAGCGCAGATGGTGGGACCACGGTCGGCCCGAATGGTATAATCATGGGTAACGGCACGATCACGACTCCCACCTTTACCAACAATGGAGTGGTGGCGCCGACTGGTCCCAATGGCACAGCTGGGACGCTGACTGACAATGGAAACTATAAACAGGGGCCAGGCGGTACGTTAGATACGGAGGTTAGCGGTCAGCAATCTTCCCAGGCCGACCAGTTGAAAGTCACCGGCACTGCCGCACTGAACGGAACGCTGGCTCTGACCTCTGCCAATAATTTTCATCCCGCACCTGGTGCTACCTATACGCCCGTAATCGCGGGAGGTGGCATAACCGGGAACTTCACCAATGTGATAGACACATTGAATACTACGGGGTTAACCCGATCAGATATCATTACGCCAAACGGCGTAATTGTGAGCTATCTACGACCGGTCCCCAGGCCGGCTCCCAGTCCGGGTGTTACCCCCGCGCCTCCGCCCACGGTGACCCTTCAGGTAACCAAACCGTTGCCCACCACCCCGCTGACTGCTGCGCAGAAAAATGCGATTCTGCTGCCGGTTCTTAATCCAAACGTGGAGCAGTTAGCCGCGCCCTTCGATATCTGGTTCTCGCTGGCCAATACACAGCGGTTCAACCTGGAAGCTCGTTTTGACGATGTGATCGCCGGCTCAATCGGATTTGTGTCTAACGTAACCTACCCCACGCCTCCGCCGACTGGGAAAGAGGTGACCGAAGGTAAAGGGGTCGTGACAGGCAAGGAGACCAAGGAAGCGCCGCCTTTGCCACCGGCTCCCGAGTGCCGTTGGGGGGTATGGGTGACGGGTTACGGAGATTTTGTCGACGTCGATGATGAGGGTCTGGCCAAAGGCTACAATTACACCACCGGGGGGGTGACGGTAGGGATCGACTATCGTGTAACCGATCACTTTGTGGTTGGGCTCATGGGTGGCTATGCCATACCTGGACGGATCTGAAGCCGAGTGGTTCGGTGGATGTGGATACGGGTTGGGGTGGGTTGTACGCCGGGTACTTCGATCAGGGGTTCTACGTTCTTGGAGCGGCTTTTGGCGGGGGTAATAGTTTCGATACCTCCAGGGCCGCGATACTAGGTCCTCCTGCGAATGGAAGTTCGGATAGTCAGGAATTCAGTACATTCCTCTCTGCAGGTTACGACTTTCATTTTGGGCACCTGACCATCGGGCCGACCGCAGCGGTGCAGTATTCCTATATAAACATCAACGGCTTCAGTGAGAACAGTTCGGTTGCGCCGGTGGCAGTGAGCGAAGACTCTGAGGAATCATGGCGGAGCGATCTGGGTTTCAGAGCCTGGTACATTTTCCAGGTTGGGCGAGTGGGGGTGCGTCCGTTTTTAAGAGCGGCCTGGGAGCATGAGTACAAAGAGTCTCGGCTGCCGATCTCAGCCCACCTGGTGGACATTCCGGGTTCTCCAGTGACAGTTTTCGGTCCGAGCCTCGGGCACGACAGCGCGGTGGTAAACGCCGGAGTGTCGGTTCAGTGGACTCCGTGTATCTCGACGTACGTCAGTTACGATGGCCAACTGGGTCGGGATAGATATGACTCCAACGGCGTCTCGGGCGGGTTCCGGATCAGCTTTTGAAGAGCGATTGGGCAGAGTCCCAAGCCAAGTGTCACCGAAAACAAGTGTGTTTGTAGGGCGGCAGGCTCTGCCGCCGAACCGGCCAGCACTATCATCCAAAAATGATGGCAGAGGGTAAATTTGCGCGCTTGGTTATCCCGGCGCCTGGCCCAGGCGCCCAACAAGCCGTAACGGGTTAGTCGGTAAGGCGAATCCGTTTCCGTTGGCGGAGACAGATGAGCGACTCGACTGAGCTCGCCGAAGTCCTCATGGTGTCGGCAACGTCGCCGGGTTAGGCTCGGCCAGCCTTGTCCTGCCCACCGTGGGCTTTGCGCTGATAAAGCACCTTGAATGCAGCGCCCGCACCGTCCGGATCGGAAACAAATTCCGCACGATTCGCGGGTAATAGTTCCGGAGACCAGCACCGGAGAAAGTCGGCTTGAGAATAGTAAGCGATCGTCTGCAGACCCTCACGTTCAGCCCAAAGTTTCAGATCATCGAAATTAACATCTGCGGTGAGGTCCTGGAATCCTGGCCGCAAGTAGATATCCATCCCTGATACGCGCTCGTGCCGAAAATAGCCTCGAATCGTGCCCTTGGGTCGCCGGTCATAGTTCTCCTTTGGGGATCCGCCATAGTCGATGGTCAGGAACGAACCCAAGCGGAAATGGAGAGCGAATTCTTGCAGCCACCGGCGGTAAGCATCTTGGACTTCGAGAAATTGACCCAGACCAAAAGAAGAACTGAAGGCGGTCGTTTCGACATCATCCTGAAGCGGTACGGCTTCCTCCCGCCATCGATTATCTTCAAGCGTTAAGAAAATTTCCGCCCAACCGCTTGCGCCTCGCGTAAATCGACGACACGGAAATGCGTCCACAAACTCGTTTGAGAAAACGATGCTCTTGCCGCGCGCAACAGACAAAGCAGATTCGACCGTTGTGTGCCATCTCACCCTTCGGTCTTTGAGTTGAGATTTTTGTTGGCGAATCAACGGCTGAGAGATCTCAACGATCTGGTATTGAATCCGCGCGAACGGGCCGAATCGTTTCAAAATGCCCTTGGCGATGTCGCCAAGTCCAGCCCCAAGCTCGATAACGACGATCGGCGCAAGCCCTAGGGCTTTTGCTTCGGAGCGGATCCACTCCGCCAACGCCGCGCTCAATAGCCGACTAATCGTGGCCGTCGTCGAAAAATCCCCGGTCCGCCCGATCGTCGAAATGTTCTTCGTATAGTAACCGTTCTGCGGATGATACAACGCCAACTCCATGAAACGATCAAAACGGACTCGGCCACCCTCAGCGCGAACGACCTCTGCTAGCCAACTCGATGCCATTTTTGTCGAATTTGCATCCCGGCGCGTGAGCCACGCGCTGAGATGTAGGCCTGGAAAAGCGGACCCTGATTTCAATCTTCCCAGTGTCGCAGTTTCATATGTCGCATCTCGGCGCGTGAGCTAGGCGCCCTGCAAGAGGATCAAACCAATTTCGGCATGAACTCATCGGCGCTGGCCATCCCGCGGATAAAGTTGGTCAAAAGCAAAATGCAACGCTCGACGTCGGCCAAATCGACCATTTCAACTGTCGAATGCATGTAGCGCATCGGGATCGAGACCAGCGCGCTCGCTATGCCGCTCCTGGTAGCGTAGACACTGTCCGCGTCGGTCCCGGTGCTTCGTGACGAGGCCTCGTGTTGGATCGGGATTTGCAGCTCCCTGGCAATCCCAATCAAGCGCTCAACCACCAATGGGTGATTCGCCGTGCCGTGGGTCAGCGTGGGACCGCCGCCGACCTTGACAAAGCCATGCTTGTTCTTATCAACGCCGGGTGAATCAGTCGCATGAGTCACGTCGATCACGACCGCGACGCGCGGTTGCAGACGGTAAGCGATCATCTTCGCCCCGGATCCGCCAATTTCTTCCTGGACCGCGTTCACTGCGTGTACCGTCAGCATAGCTCTGTCTGTTTCGAGCGAAAGATTGGCGAGAACCTGGCTAAGAATGAACCCACTAATCCGGTTGTCGATCGCTCTTCCAATAATCCTGCCCGGAATCAATTCTTCAGCCGTATCCGTGTAAACAGCAGGGTGTCCGACGCGGAGCCCGCGCTGCTCGACTTCTGCCTTTGAATTGGCTCCGATATCGATATAGAGCTGGTGGATTTCAGGAATCTTTTCGTCATCCTTTTCCCGCAGATGAATTGCGGTGTTCCCCAGCACGCCGAGGACCGGGCCTTTATCGCCGAAGATTTTGAGTCGCTTTCCTCGAGCAATGGCGCGATCGCTGCCTCCGATCCTGGTCACGTAGAGAAATCCATCATCCGTGATATTCTGAATCATGAACCCGATCTCGTCGGCGTGGGCCTCCAGCATGACACTTGTCGCGGGATCCCGACCGTTCAGAGTAGCCCAGGCATTGCCGTAGACATCGTTTTCTACCGAATCGGCGAAACGTCCGACATAGTTCATCCAGACTTTCTGCCCCTCACTTTCGAATCCGGTCGGGCTGGGAGTGCTGAGTAACCGAAATAAGAACTGCTTCACGTCGCTGTTCATAGGGAAGGTTGAACGACCACCTTACGCAAGAATGGCGCATTTGAAAGGGGGCGTCAGCGGCGCCTGAGCCCGCATCGTTCACAAATCCTGGAGGATGCCAATGCGGCTCTCCGCCTTGGCAGATCGCCCTACCCATCACCGGCCAGGAAACGTCGCTCGGTAGGGCGAAGCTCCCGCTGAGCCGCCGGATATCCTTAGCCCATGCGGAGCTCCGCTCTTTTGGTTGCGGCTCCGCCGCGCTAGGAGCGATGCAGGCTAGCGCTAGCCGGATCGACAACGGTCTGCGAGATTTGTAAGCTTTCTGTTTCTTAAATCATGCCCAACGGTCAATCACCCTCCCGCCGCCGCCTCGTTTCAGTTGCGCTCTCTCTTGGAATTGTCATCGCTGCATTCTATATCCTGAGCCGAGGGGAGAATTTCTTTGTTCCGCTGGTAATTGCGTTCATTGCCGTTTACCTCGTTGCCATTCTCGGACGTCTGATCCGCCGCTTGCAAATCGGTGGCCGCCGAGTGCCAAACTTTGTGTCGGTGATCCTCTCTTTCGCAATTATTTTCGGACTCGGCTACAGTTTCATTGCGATTGTGGCAAATAACGCCTCGCATGTTGCCGCCGCTGCCCCGCGTTACCAGGCTCGGTTCCAACAGCTGCAGGTTGAACTCTTTTCCAAGGCTGGTATCGAGGAGCCGCCCGAGCTCCAACAGCTCGTCCGCGGGATCGATCTGCGGTCCGTCTTTACGACGGTCGCCAAGGGCGGGGCCGGTCTGTTGGAAAATATCACGCTCGTTTTTATCTACGGACTCTTCATTCTGCTCGAGCTTCGTTTCGTGT
>JBAUZZ010000488.1:0-13261 GCA_049585495.1 Chthoniobacterales bacterium
AACCCATCAACCTTACGACCCCCAGCGCTACCTCGCCAGCTTGCTCCACCGCGGCTCGCCTTACGCTTCCATGGTGAAAAACTCTCCCCAAAAAACTTGACAGACCACCTCAGACCTCTACCAAATACGGAAGTCACAAGCTGGGTAGGGTCAGCTCTCCGAACGGACCAGCACGCTTAGCGAAAAATGGCCAAGCTCCAGGCCCAGGGCGCAAGCCCTGGGGTTTACCACCGGTACACCAGAGGTCCGCCCGGGGTGAAGACAGTGGAGATTTCGACCAGGCCGACGATTGCGAAAGGCGAAAGCAAACTCCGGATAATGGCTGCACCAACGCGAGAGATGTTGCGCGACTCCGGGGCTCTCTCGCTGCGGCGGACCGCCTCAGCGAGAATGATCGAACTAGCCGGCGAACGCAGGGGCACGGAAGCGTACTCGGAGCGCAGACCGAGAGCTTGGGTATCGGTAGCGGCGAAACTGTTGTTCATACAGAGGTTGTTTAATTGCTAGCTGGTTGCCGAAGTTCAGCATCGGCTTAGCTTTCACCATGTAATAAGGATTCTGCCCCTTCGGGTTTCAGAAATCTTTCGCTGCAGAAGGACACAGCGCGGCGGAGGCGCAACCAAACGTGATTCGTGAGATGAGTGATTAGGGTCGGCGTAATTAAGGAATGACGGTAGGGCGAATCCGCCGCGGCGGATGAGCCTAAACCGCGAATGTTGTTAGCCCCTTGAGGCTCATTTGTCCCGCTTCGCGACGCTTCGCGGGACGAATTCGCCCTACCGCTTTTCAGCGGCAAAAATCCTCGCGAAAACGCGACATTCTTATGAATAGAACTTCAAAGAATGCCGTCGTACCCTGACCTCGGCTGGCCCGGAGCGTTCGGCGCAGATTCGTTGCGCGTCAGGATGAGCGCGCTCGGACTACCGGCTTTCACTCCGCTTTACCCTCGGGACCGTAGCCGCTCGCTGTCCATTGATAAACGATCGGTCCGCAGGGAGTGAAGGCGATCGAGACTTTGCCGGCCAGCTCAACCTGAGCCAAACGCACCAATTTGAGCAAATTACGGATAAGCACGGCAGCCGGCCGCGATCGTCTACGCAATTCAACGGTCTCCTGGCTCCGGCGAACGGCCTCGGCCAGAATAATCGAGGTCACGGGAGAACGCATCGGCACGGAGACGTAGTCAGCAGACAGTGCGAGAATTTGAGACGGCGCGGCGGAGTCGGGAGCAGCAGAAATGTTTTTCATAACCAGGCTTTTTCAGTTTCATCCTGACCGCCGAGCTTGGGCGCCGGCTTGCCAGTGTTCACCGGTCTATTAATCAAGTTGCCGCTTCCAGTTTCAGAAATATGCTCGGTCTCGAAATCACTGGGGATTCCAACCTTGAGAAGGTTGACCGGGAGACTAGCGAGGAGGGAGGCGACCTCCCGGGCAATATTTTCGAAGCCGGACGCCTTCATAGCGAAAGAAAATCTCGGCTCGCTCCAAAAATTCTGAAACTTGGGCGCCTGAATCACTTAGTAAGGCTTGGAAAGGTACCTGCTGGAGTTAGGCCGACCGGCTCGTCACCAGCAAACCAGCTGCTATGCAATCGACTGCGATGAAAACACAGCGGAGCCTGCAAAGGATCTCCACCGGTATCAGCCTCCTTGTCCTGGCGCTAGGATTTTCCAGCCTCGGGATTCTCTCTTTCATCGGGACCTATCAAGACAGTGCGGTCTACGGGTTCTCTTTTCCGGATACTTATTCTTTGCTTGGCAGCACGATCAGCATGATCGCAGGCGCAACATCCCTGTTGGGCGCATTCCTTTACTGGAACGCACGGTCCAGGCTGATGCGGTAGCGTAAGTCCGACAGATAGAGCTTCCGATTGCCTGGAGGGCGATCCTCTGGATCGCCGCCGCGGCGGCGAATCGGCTCGACTGAGCTCGCCGAAGTCACCGGCCTCCATCGACGATGCACACGCTTGGTTTTCCGGTTCGGTTGCTTCACGACTACCTAATGATCAGACAAGCGATTCCCGGTGACGCGCCGAAAGCCATCCCGCTGATTCTGGAAGCGATCGGGTCTATAGCATTCATTTTGACCGGTACAACGGAACGAAAGGAGGCCGCTTCTATTCTAGAGCACTTTTTCCGCCAGGGCAGGAATCGAGTCAGCTATCAGAATACTCTCGTTCTCGAGGAAGATGGACAGGTCGTCGGAATTGCTCTGGTCTACGACGGGGCAAAAGCTCGAGAACTCGACAAACCGCTGGAGCGTGCAGCACTGAAAAAGTCCGGTATCCCCAATTATCGCATTCCGACCGAAGCCGACGAATCGGAGTTTTATCTGGACACGGTGAGCGTTAGTCCAATCTGCCAAGGAAGGGGTTATGGGGGGAAATTGATCGAAGCGGCTTGCCAGCGTGGTCGTGAGCAGGGGCATCATCGCATCGCCCTGCTGGTCAACCTCAGCAACGCCGGCGCCAAACGGTTATACGAAAGACTTGGGTTCAGCGTCGCTGGCACCAAGAGCATTCGAGAAGAGGAATACTTTCACATGGTGCGCGGACTGTAAGGCCCAGCGCGTTTTCATTTGGCCCAAATTCCGAAATTCGGCGGCGACGGAGCGCCGCCCTCCAAAGCTTCTATAGTTCTGAATCGTGCATTTTCGCGAGGATTTTACTAACCATCTGTGTATGCCGAAACCGCGAATTGTGATCGACCCGCTGCCGCGAACGATGGAGATGATCTTCGATGCCGATACCCGGCGGCGTTTGGAAGCCCTTGGAAACCTTGTGGTATTCGAGCCGGCCCCGGGGAATGAGGCCGAAATCGAAGCGTTAACGAACTCGATCGAATCCGGCCGGATCAAAGCTGCCATCGACGTCTTCCCGCAGGAACCATTAGCGGCAAATCACCGGATCCGCAATTTGTCAAACGTTCTTCTATCGGCACACCGGGCGGGCGGAATAAAGGAAGCCTTTCTGGAGATTGGCCGTTTGGTGGTCAGCGACCTCGAACTTGTGCTGCGCGGCTTACCACCGGTTAGCTGTCGTCTTGCCCAGCCGGAGACGATCGGGCGGTTGCGCGGCATGCCGGTGCAGAAGTCGTGAATTTCCGAGATTGCTTTGGAGGGCGGCGCTCCGTCGCCGCCGAATTGCGGGATTTGGGCCAAAATCTCGCGCGGCTTCGGCGCATAACACCGACACCAACTGGCGCCGGGAGTAACAGCTTACCGGTGTTCTCGAAAACACCGGTTTTATTCTTTCGGCGGCTGCGCTTCCGCCTTCTTGAGATAGGGCGCGAAAAGATCAATCGGCACCGGCAAAAGAGTTGTGGTGCTGTGCTCGCTGGAAATTTCCTTCATCGTCTGCAGGTAGCGAAGTTGGAGAGCGATCGGTTGGGTGGAAATCATCGAGGCTGCCTGCACAAGTTTTTCCGCGGCTTGAAACTCGCCTTCGGCGTTAATGATTTTCGCGCGGCGCTCCCGCTCTGTCTCAGCCTGGCGAGCCATAGCTCGCTTCATGCCGTCGGGCAGTACAACGTCCTTGACTTCAACGGCGGTCACTTTGATTCCCCACGGATCGGTCTGCCGATCGATGATCTCCTGGAGCGTCAAGTTGATCTTATCGCGTTGCGACAAGAGTTCATCGAGTTCGGCCTGACCAAGCACGCTGCGCAAGGTTGTCTGCGAAATCAGCGAAGTCGCCTTCAGATAATTCTCGACTTTGACGACTGCAGCCTCCGGGTCGACCACGCGAAAGTAAACCACGGCGTCCACGGTCACAGGCACGTTATCCCGAGTCATGACTTCCTGGCGAGCGACATCGATGGTCACGACCCGCAGATCCATTTTCACCATGCGATCAACGATCGGAATGAGAAAAATCATACCCGGCCCTTTGGTTCCCAGCAATTTGCCAAGACGGAAAATCACCCCGCGTTCGTACTCGCGCAGGATGCGAATCGCCTGCGGCAGGATGATGATCGCCAGCAATATGATGGGCACCAACCAGGTGATTAGTTTGGCTGACTCTTCGAACATTGGGTTGTCTTTCTCAGGTGCTCAGGTTTCGGGTTTCACCTTGAGCGTTAGTCCCTGCACGCCGGTGATCTGGACCGATTTTCCTTTTTCCACCGGCGTATCGCTGATCGCGTTCCAGTATTCCCCTGCAACGAAAATCATTCCACCGCTCGAATCGACCGCCGTCAGCGCGTTCCCGGTCTTCCCCAGCATCGCCTCCTTGCCGACCTTGACTGGCAGACGTTGCGCGCGGATTCCTTTGCCAACAACGAAGGCAAAAAATGCCGCTGTCACAATCACCCCTGGAATGATATAGGCCAACGAGAGGCGAAAGAGCGGATCGCTTCGATTAAACAGCATCAGGGAGCCGACAAGAAACGCTACGATGCCGCCGCCGGTCAATATTCCGTGGGTCGGCGCGAAGGCATCGATAACAAATAGCCCAACGGCAACGGCAATCAGCAGCAGTCCGGCAACATTCACGGGCAGGATGGCCGACATATAGAGCGCGAGCACCAGGGCAATGGCACCGACCACCCCAGGCAAGATAGCGCCAGGGGAGCTCACCTCCCCGATGAGCCCGTAAATTGCAATCAGCATCAGGAGAAACATGACCTCGGGACGCCATAACGTCTGAAATACCGTCTCTGCAGCAGACATTTTGATCTCAACGATCTGAGCAGATTCGGTCTTGAGCGGCTTGCCGTTCACTACGCGCCCATTTAACTGGTGAATCAAATCATCGAGGTCTTTGGCAATGATCTCAATGACCTTTAACTCGCGGGCCTTTTCCGCGGTGATCGATGCGCTTTCCCGGACCGCCGACTCGGCCCACTCCACGTTTCGGCTGCGTCTGGCTGCAATCGCCTGAATGTAGCTCGCAGCAAAGTTCTCCAGCTTTTTCATCATCGTCTGATCGGGCTTTGCTTCGTCACCCCCAGGCGCGCCGCCCAATGCCACGGGATGAGCTGCCCCGATCGTCGTCGCCGGAGCCATCGCGGCAACGTCTGCCGCAAGGGTGATAAAACAACCCGCACTGGCTGCTGTTGCGCCCATCGGCGCAACGTAAACAACAACGGGAACTCGCGACCCCAGGAAACTCTGCACAATCTTCTGAGTCGAATCCAGGAGCCCGCCGGGCGTATCGAGCTGAACAATGAGGCACTCCGCGCCTTGAGATTTTGCCTGATCGATGCCCCGCGCGAGGAAGGTCGCCGTTGCCGGACCGATGGCGCCACTGACTTTCACAAGACACACCTTTTCTGCATCCGCCACGCCCAGAGAGACGCCAAGCCAAAAAACCGCAACCAGGCCCGCACACCTCATTGTCTTCCAAGTCTATCATTCCTGCGGGGGGAATGCGGAGAAATTTCCTGATCACTAGTGCCGCCTGTAAGCGCGGTATGGTGAACCGAAGAATCGCGGGCCGAAGTACACTCGACGTGGTCCTTTCCAATAGGAACGTCGCCCCTGTCGATCGACGTAGATCACCCGTCGCGCCGGGCCTCTGGACATGCTGAAAGAATGTCCCGCAACCCGGGCCGGCATATGCCGGTCGGCCAAGGTCGGTTCCGGCGCGGCTATCAAGCCCATTACGATCGGGAACAGGAGCAGGAACTTTCTCATCATGACGCTTAAAAGAATACAACCTTCCTGACGTATCTCCCTCCGGGGCCATTCAACAAAGATTCCGGCTTCACGGCGTTTTTTCGCGTCATCCTCCGCACTGCGTTAAGCGATCGGAGGCAAATGATCGTAGGCTTTGCGCCATTTTACGGCTATACATTCCCGCTTGAAGAGAGCTCTCATGCCGGCCCAGCAAAAAGCGCCGAAGCCTTTGCGAACAATTGGATTTCGGACGGCCATTTTGCAGTTAGTCCTGGGCGCCCTCCTGCTAACGGTCGGAACAATTGGTATTGTTGGTTACATTAACTCGGCGCGCACCCTGGATGAGCTTCGGCAGAGGCATTTCAGCCTGGTCAGCCTCGCACTCTCCCGTGAGGTAACTCGCCTGCTCGAAGCGGCCGATCGGATCCTGCCAGAACTCCGAGATCTCTCCGACCGCGGATTGATTAACGTTACTGATCCGAATCAGCGCGCCCTGTTTATTGCCGAACGGCTCCGTCAAGAGGAGAGCGTGAGCGCCATCAGCTTCGCCGACTCCGCAACGGGTGGCTATATCAGCGCATGGCGAGATCAAGATGGAGCCATCGTCGTTAACCAATCTGGTTCGCAAAATGACCATGGCAGACCGACGCCGGTGAATCCTGTTTTCGATCCGCGCAGACAATCCTGGTATCGCGCCGCGGTCGAAGCCGGGGGACGCACCGCTTGGACCAGGCCTTACGCTCTCAACGACGGAACATTGGGCATCACGGCCTGCATAGCCGCCTCCCAGGGCGTATTTACGGCGGACTTTTCCACGAGCGATATTGACGGTTTCCTGGGTCGGCTTATCCAAGGACGCAAGCTAATGCTCTTTGTCGACACCCCTTCGAGCGAGCTCCTCGGAGTTGCCAGCGGTCTTGCTACCTCGAATAACGCGATCCTGGAACGCTGCCGAGCGCTCTACGGCCGCGACTGGACAAGTCTTGGCACCGGGCATGTCAGCGTCCATTCGTTCGAACTCGAAGGCGAGTCCTATGTTTTGGTTGTAACTCCGTTCACTTTGCGAAGCGGTTTTACGTTCCTGACGGGTGTAGTGGGCGCCGAAAGCGAATTTCTTGGCCCGGCCCAGAGCAATCTCGCTGTGACCGCAATGATCGGCTTAATCGCGATTGCCGGAGGTACCATACTTGCCATCTGGCTCTCGCATCAGCTCGCGACACCGCTTACCAAATTGAGCCGTGATCTCGAGCAAGTAGGACAGTTTCAACTCACAAATTCCCCACCACCCAAGTCCGCGGTGCGGGAAATTGCAATCGTGGGGGATTCGTTCGATCGGATGAAGGCCGGCCTTCGCTCGTTTATAAAATATGTGCCGCGAGACGTTGTGAGAGAATTGGTTCTGCAAAAGCAGGATGCTGCCCGGGGCGGAGCCTTGCGTCGTTTGACCCTCTTCTTCTCCGATGTCGCCGGGTTCACCCGAATGAGCGAGAACCTAAGCGAGTCCGAAGTCTTCACCGAGCTTGGTGATTACTTCGAACTCGTCACGGAAATCATTGTCGATAAATGCGGCGGTACACTCGATAAATTCGTCGGCGATGGCGTGGTCGCCTTCTTCAATGCACCCGCCGAAATCCCGAATCACGCGGAGATCGGGTGCAGGGCGGCGCTGGAAATCGTGACTAAACTTTCCAACATCGAAGAGAAGAGACGCGCCGCCGCCCGACCTGTCTTTCGAACCCGGATCGGTCTACACACCGGCGAAGTCCTGGTTGGCAACATCGGGACGAATCACCGACTCGCCTATTCTGTCATTGGGGACGCGGTGAATCTGACCAGTCGGCTAGAAGGTTTGAACAAGCTGTACGGCACTTGGATCCTGGCAAGTCGAGAGACGAAAGAGGAGGCCGGGAAAGCCTTTGCCTGGAGATACATCGATCGCGTGGCGGTGCTCGGACGCAGCAAAAGCACCGATATTTTTGAGTTAATCGGATATCAGGGTAGTGTCGCGTCGCGCACCCTGGAAATCCGCGACGAGTACGAAATAGGACTGAGAAAATACTTCGCAAAGGATTTCTTCGGAGCGGCCCCTCACTTTGAAGCGGTGCTGAGCCGCGATCCGGATGACTTGGCAGCTCGGGTACTGCTCACTCGATGCTCGGAGCTATCTCGCCGGGCCCTTCCGGCAATTTGGTCTGGTGTCTACGAGATGCTCGAGAAGTAATGCCCAGCCTGGATTGCTCCTTGCGCGGCGGAGCCGCAACCAAAGCTAGCAGAACGCCGTACAGCCCAGCATGTCCGGCGGCTCAGCAGGAGCTTCGCCCTACCGAGTGAAGTTTCCTGGCAGGTGATGCGGTACAAGGGCGATCCTCCCGGCAAGCCGCATTTTGGCATCCATCAGGTGCGTCTACTTCGACGAACTCAGCCGAGCCGCATTTGGGGTGGCTTGCTTTGTGCCGCTCGCGACCGCGTGCGATTCCGGACCCGCTGCCGCTGCTGTTGCAATCGTTTCGATATGCGCGCGAAAGTCCGGGTCCTCACCCTCCAACAAGCCGGGAAGTGCGCGCCGGAAGTCGGCTCTCTGGCACCACTCGCGCATATAGTCCTCCCACGATGACCACAGCCGCCGGGTCTGCTTTTTCATGTGTTCCTCGTAAACGAGGATATAGGCGCGTTCGAAAATCGACACCAGAATGCCGAACAGCGCCAGCTTGCGCTCCATCTGCTCCTCGTCGAGTTCTGCCGGTGGCGTGTGTTTGCGCAGGAGCTGAAGATCAGCGTTGTCGAGAACCAGCTTCAAGAAGTTAGTATATTCATCCGATAGGCGCTGGTAGAGCTCTTCTTCGGCCGCTTGTCGTTCTTTGCGCCGCTCAATCACAAAAACCAGAATCGCGAACGGCAAGGCAAAAGTTTCCACCATGTAAAAAGAAAATTCGACGAGGTTCAACCAGGTCATTCCTCACCTTCGTCACAGAAACGTCGCTTGCCAACCTATCGCAGGAGCGCAGTTCGGTCGTTTCGGAGAAATGCTCCTAGCCGGCTTAGGCAGTCCCCGGCTCCTCATCCGGAATGCGGCTCGCCGGGAGGCTCGCCCTAGCCACGCCATCCACTGAAACGCCACCGGTAGGGCGAAGCTCCTGCTGAGCCGCCCTAGAAGGCAATTCCGGAATTGCGTTCGGTGCTCGGAGACCGCTGCCCCGGGTTATTAGTATGTCGCACCTCCGGCGCAGCGTGCGCTCGATTACCATCGCTTCATTTCTCGCTGGAATGAGTACGGTTGTGTCCGAGAGCAGAGAGTCGCCTGGCTCCGCAGCGGTCTCAAGCTGTTCGCGGGGCCTCCAAGCCTGATTAGGTGCCAGGAGCCGGCCCACCCAAACCAAGGAAACCAAGAGGATCAGATATTCCATTCCTTACTCCGCCAAATATTACGGTCGGTACTCAAGTGCGGCGTCTGCGCTCCGCGGGTATAATGCCGAAGGCGTTCAGCGCCCTACGACTGGCTATTGCGCGTTTCACCGGAGTAGCAGATGGTTAGCCGAAATTCCGAAGTTCCGGCGGCTGACCCAGCCGCCCTAAAAGCCAATTTCGGAATTTTGGTTAAAGATAACAGGAGGCGGTACGTCTTACAGCCTTGGAGCGAAACTATGAGCGATACGAGCGAATTTTCTGTCCCCGAACCATTTGCCCCAAAACCGGCCGCCCGGAACGATCAGTCCGGGGACTTGTCAGCGGACACACCATCGGAAGAGACGACTGCCGTCGAGGAGCGGCCGACGCCACTGGGGCCGGCTAACGTTGCTCTGAGAATTTTTGCCGCGATGGCGGTTGGCTTTGCGCTAGGTTACGCCTTTTGCCGGTATGAGGAGACGCTGTTGCGCCAGTCGAAGTTGGACCGGTTCCTGGATTACGCAAATGACTGGGTCCGAGAACATGGCCCAAAACTAACTGACCCGATTAAGGAAGGAATTGAGTCGACCAGCTCGACGGTCGGCCGGGCGTTGCGAGATGTCGGTTCGTCCGCGGCGCGGCTGGACCAGCTTAATCCGTTTCGGCAGCGAAAGCGGGCAGGGCTGTTCCGTTAGCGGCAAATTCATCCCGTAGCCTAAGGATCAGTTGGCGGCCTCCCACCCCGCGGCCGCCCATGTGCGTTAACATAACGGCTGCACGCTGAAGGCGTGAAAGAACTTAGCCCAGGGCTTAGTTGTCACGCGCCTTCGGCGCTTATCTGCCCCAATCGGTGACGCTTCCGTAGCAAATCGTTGGTCGAGCTCGCCTCCTGCCGAGTCGCACTCCCGGGTTAAGGCGTTGATTTTCGTTGGTCAACAATTTAAGGCTTGACCCGGTAGTAACGCGTGTTACCTATGGCGAAGGTAACGCGAGTTACCAGGCAGCGTCGGCTGACCCCTGAGTGGTCAACCGATACATTTCCCCCCCCGAAAATGTCCGCCCGCCCTACCCCCCGCACCCAGTCTCCGCCCGCTCCATCTCCCGTCTCCCGCCGTCAGCCGAAGACTCGTCCCGGACCGTTGCGAGCGCTCTTCTACCGGGAAACATTCTGCGCCTGGATTTTCATCGCTCCGGCTCTACTAGGTTTCACCGTTTTTTATCTGCTTCCGGCGTTACGTGCAATTTACATCAGCCTGACGGACTGGAGCCTCCTGCGCGCGCCAAAATTCATTGGTCCAGCCAACTATCCGCGGCTCTGGAACGATGCAAACTTTTGGAACTCGATGAGGATCACCTTGCTCTACGTCCTCTACAACATTCCCATCCAAACGGTGATAGGGCTGATGCTGGCGGTACTGCTCCATCGGTTGGGGCGCTCCGTCGCTTTACGCTCGATAATTCTGGCCCCTTACTTAATCGCAAATGTCATCGCCGCGATCCTCTGGTTCTGGATGCTCGACCCCATCCTGGGCTTCGGCAATGCCATGCTGCAACACCTCGGTCTGGGAAGAATTCCCTTTTTCAGTGACCAGCATCTCGCCCTGCCAACGATTGCCGCGGTCAACATCTGGCGTCACATGGGACTGGTTGCCCTGCTGTTCTATACGGGTATTCAAACTATCCCACGCGACATTTATGAAGCGGCACGAATCGAAGGGGCCGGTCCCTGGAAGAACTTCTGGAATATAACGCTGCCCTTACTCAGGCCGACGATGGTCTTTGTCTTGGTAACCAGCATCATCGGTTCCTTTCAAGTTTTTGATTCGATTGCCGTCACGACACTTGGGGGCCCGGCGAACTCGACCCGCACGATCGTCTGGTACATTTACGAATCAGCCTTTGTGAATTTCCGAATGGGCTACGCGTCGGCTATGTCCTGCGCCCTCTTCCTCTGTCTGGCAGTTGTAACTTTGGTCCAAATGCGGATTCTGCGGTCCGGCCAATCGGAGCTCGGATGAAAACCATCGCGACATCGTTTTACTCGCGTCCGAACTTGGGGCGGTGGTTGGGCTACGCAGTCCTGGCCGTGTTCGCCCTAATCTCACTCGGGCCAATGTGGATCGCAGTGAAGACTGCGCTGAGCGATAGCAAGACGCTCTTCAGCACCGCAAGCTCCTTTCTCCCGCAAGACTTCACGCTGTTCAATATTCAGCGGGTGCTCGGCTGGATCGATCCGGCCGATCCGAGACTGGCTCGGATGAGTTTTGGCAAGATCGATTTTTTCCGCGCGTTGGTGAACAGCGGAGTCTTTACTCTTTTAGCCGTGGTTCCACAAATCGCCTGCAGCGCGATGGCGGCATATGCATTTGCCCGGCTTCGCTTCCCGGGGCGCAGGCTTATCTTCTTTCTCTTTTTGTCTGCCACGATGATTCCCGGGGTTGTGCTGTTTATCCCGAACTTCATTCTGATCAAGGATCTCGGCTGGCTGAATACCTTTCAAGGCATGGCGGCACCCTATGCACTGATGACACCGTTCGCCGTGTTTTTCCTGCGCCAGATGTTTTTGTCGACCCCACGGGAATTGGAAGAATCTGCGCTCATCGACGGGGCATCTTACTTCGTGATTTTTTTTCGGATCGTCCTGCCCGTCCACCGTTCCGCGCTGGCCACGCTGACCATTCTCACAGCCTTGTCGGCCTGGAATGAGTTTTTCTGGCCCTTCCTGGTCGGCCGTTCTGAATCTGTGCGCGTTATGGCCGTCGCGATCAATGCCTTCCGTCAGCAACAAGCCGGCGGCACACCGGACTGGAGCGGTCTGATGGCCTGTACCGTCCTGGGCATTGTTCCAATCGCCGTCCTTCTCGTGTTGTTCGGACGCAAGGTTGTCGAATCCTTCCAATACGCCGGTCCCCGGTAACCGCGAAAAAGTTACACCCCCCAAGAACATGCGATACATAGCCAAAATCCTGCTAGCCAGCGGCATCCTTGCTGGTGTTCCTGCACAGGCCGTAACGGAAATTAACTATTGGTTATGGGACAACAATCAGTTGCCTTCCTACCAAGCCTGTGCCGCGGCGTTCGAAAAGCAAAACCCGGATATTAAAATCAAAATCACGCAGACCGGCTGGTTTGATTATTGGACGGCGCTGAGCACGGCCTTTGTCTCCGGCACGGCTCCGGACGTGTTCTGGAATCATCTGTCGCGGTACCCGGAATTTGCCCAGAATAACCTTTTGGTCGATCTCGCCCCGCTGATTGCGCGGGACAAGGTGCCGACTGATATCTACGTCGGAGGCCTGGTCAAAGTCTGGGGTAGAGGCGGAAAACAATACGGTCTTCCGAAGGATTGGGACACGATCGGCATCGTTTACAACAAGGCGATGCTGGAAAAAGCAGGGATCGATCCCAAGTCCCTCTGGAATTTAGATTGGAATCCTCAAGACGGCGGTTCGTTCGGCCAGTTACTGGCGAAGCTGACTATCGACGCCAACGGAAAGAACGGTCTTGATCCTGGTTTTGATCCCAAAAACGTCAAGCAATATGGGTTGTTGCTCAACGGCTTAGCAGACGGTATCGGGCACGAGGAATGGGCCAACTTTGCTGCTTCTCTCGGCTGGAACTATTGCACGGGACCATGGTCGACGCATTTCAACTACGATGACCCAAAACTGCTCGACACGATTCGCTGGTTCGCTGACATGAGTTTGAAAAAAGGCTTTATCGTCTCGGCGAAAGACGCCCGGCAAGCTCAGGCTACCGGCCTATTCGCGGGAGAAAAGGGCGCTCTTGCCACTACGGGTTCCTGGCTGGTGCACTGGTACACCGAAAACTGCAAGTTTGATATCGGCTTTGCGCCTCTGCCAAAAGGCCCGGTCGGACGCCGAACTGTCATTAACGGCCTCGCCGATTCGATCTGGGTTGGCACAAAGCATCCAGATGAGGCCTGGAAATGGGTCAAGTTCCTCGCCTCGCCCGAAGCCCAGAAGATCGTTGGCAGTTTTGGCGTAGTGTTTCCGGCGATCCCGGAAGCGGCCGAAATATCCAGAGCGGCCATGTCCAAGAAAGGTGTCGACGTTTCCGCCTTTGTCGAGGAAGCGAAAGAGCCGCAAGGAACGTTTTTCCTCCCAATCAGTGAACATGCCAGCGACGTCATCCGAATCTTGCGAGCCAACTTTGATCGGATCTTTCTCGACGATGCAGACGTCGCGACCACCCTTAAGTCCGCAAACAAGGAAGTGAATTCGCTCTTTGAGTAAATGCC
>JBAUZZ010000489.1:0-9649 GCA_049585495.1 Chthoniobacterales bacterium
ATCCCCAGCGCCTGCACTCGGCGCTCGGCTACCTTTCCCCACTGGAGTTCGAAAAACTCTTGAATGACGAACTAAACCTACAAAACTAAACAACTACCTGCCCGTATTTTCGAGGACAGATCACTCAAGTCAGAGCCGACCACCGCGACTCTGCCACTTCCGTCAGGGTACAACAGCAGCACTTCCAGGGGATCACCCGAATAATGGTGATACATCTGGTCAGAACGGATTCGATGCAAACGAATCTGCGCTCTGGGAGTGACAAGGAAGTAGATCGCTGAGCCCAACGGGCGAGCGCCGTCATAAGTCTTGGGCAGCGCCTCGGGAGGGATTGTTTGTGTGCTGCAGTATGTTTCGACGACGAACCCGCATGTGGGATGTTTCTTAAGCCTGAGCAAATCCACGATCTCGGTGGCTGTTAGGTTCATGACTGAACTCCTCTCAGTGGCAATCGCGCTTAAATTCTTACTGTATATAGTGATTAATGATGACGAGACTAGGTATTTCTGAGAGCTACACAAAGCGCCATACTTTGAGAATAGGCACATGCCACGGCCACTATGCCGGGAAGATTTACCTCTCACCAATCACGTTTGATAGCGGCTAAGCTACCCTGCGAAACTTTCCCAACCTTTCCCACCCTCCCCTAGCCCAGCGGCAGTGGGCAACAGAGCTTCTCAAAACGAAGTTCAGCCTCCCCGATTTCTCCCGGAGGCTGAGCTATCGCAGTCATTCTGATGGTTGGCGGACAGGCAGCAAAAGACGTGAAAGCGATGAAGGAGCTGGCACGTCTTTTGCCGGGGCCTGTGATGCGGAGGCTCTCCGCGAGGATCCCGCGAATGCGGGATGCTCGCTCCCTTCGGCTGCCGGACATGATGTGAGGAGCGCCCGCAGGAACGAGGACGCACCGAAACATGATGTCCGGCTAAGGGTTGCTGCCCGATCTTGGAGGAATCCCGGTCCTCGAACTGTCGCAGAAACGCCACCCAAAGTAAGTGCTTTCGAAGAAATCGGAGTGTCAATGCTGGGATCGAGCTGATTCATTCATGTATTGCATATGTAAGCACTTTGTAATACAGATTAGTTGTGTGAAAACTTTGGTCTTAAGAATTCCGGATGAGCTCGAGTCGCAACTCGAGGCGTTGGCGTCCCGACGCGGTCAGACCAAGTCAGCAATCGCCAGAGAGGTGCTCTCCAAGGGGATCCGTCGCCGGCGCGAAACGAATCTATCCGCTTTTGATCTTATGCGTGACCAGATCGGAATAATCAAGACCGGCATTGGCGATCTGGCATCGAATCCCAAGCATATGAAAGGTTTCGGTCGCTGATGGCTCAAGTGATCGTCGACACTGGACCCATCGTCTCCATTTTCGATACGAGCGATTCTTTGCACGATTGGGCTACCGAGAACTTAAAAACAATCGAGCCACCACTCATCACTTGTGAGCCGGTTTTGACGGAGGTTTGCTTCCTGCTCCGTGGACAGAACAGAGCTTTAGCAGCTATCGCTGTTCTCCTGGAAAGGAAAATTCTCGAGATTGACTTTTCTCTCGCCGAGGAAATCGTTCCCGTTTTCCGGTTGCTGGACCGATTCAAGAACGTTCCAATGTCGTTGGCAGACGCCTGCTTGGTCAGATTGTCCGAGTTAAATCCGGAATGCCTGATCTTCACACTCGATAGCGATTTCCAAATCTACCGCCGGAACCGACGACAAAAGATCCCGCTCTTGATTCCCCGTACACCGAACCGATGACGCGAACATTGCAAGCTTACCAGCTAATAGAAACGGTCTCTGGTTAGGCCACGGAGCTAGAAAACAGCGGTCGGAAGCTCTGATGAGCAACCTTTCTATGGACTTGATCCGCACAAGGTACATGACTCTGCGCTTGCTCAGATTCCAGAGCATATGTATAGGGGGCCTGACATAGAAAAAGCCCCAGCCGAGCCGTGAGGAGCCCTCCGGCCAATCACCTCTCACTTTTTACCAATCACGTTTGGATAAGGCTCCGCCACTCGGAACCTTCTTTGCCCCTTCCCCACCCCAGCGGCATTGAGCGGTGGAATTTGTCAAAACGCAGATAGCTCAGCCTGCCGATTTTTCCCGGAGGTATTCATCGGTTCGATGATATTTTTCCCCACTCACTATCCAGGGGACTGTAAGATGACGCCATCACCGCCCGTGACGTGATCACCTTGATATTACGGTCAAGGAGCCCCTCGGTGTAATCTGTGCTGTAGGAAGTACCTTTGTAAGCCGGAGCGCCGAAAACTGTGGCCTTGATGTACTGATTGGCATCGTAGCCCATCACCATCGCGGTATCGATCCTGTCAGACGCGAGGTGTTCGGCAAAGAGCGTGCCCATAAAAGTTGGATGACTCGGTTTAGGGATGTGCCGTACGGGCGTACCCGGTTTGTAATAGTCACGAAGCGCAGAGATGGTCTTTATTTGAGCTTTGTCCGCGTACGAAGCGCGCCTCTGCCGTTCAAGGATTGACTCTTTCTCGATCGGTCTGAGCGCTTCGAGCTCTTTCGCGCTGCCGACTTCCTTCGCGCCCGCCGCGTCGATAACGATATCGTAAATGACTACATTGAGCTCTCCCGCCGCCGTCAACACCGCTTGTTGGTGCTCCAAGATTGTCCTGCCTCCGTAAAATCGGTCTTGTCCGACCCCATCGTCTTGCATATCAATCAGAACCACGGCTAAACGATCGCCGCTGTAGCAACGTTCGTACATCTGGTCCTCAACGCGGCTGTTAAGCACCTCGCAGACGGCCGTCGCCCTTACAGTGCCGCTGCCCTTCGCCTGCAATAGGTAACGCACTGCCTTCGTGTTTATCGGCTCTTCCAGGCAGAGGTACCGACGCAAGCGCGTCGCCGTTTCGCGGTCAAACCAATCTTGGCCATTGGACTTGACCCTGATCGCTTCCGTTTTTGCATTCAGCGCGCTGACGTCACCGTTATAGATGGAAACCAGCAGGTAGGCCCTAATGGCTTGTCTGAGGTCTGCTTCGGGCCGGTCACTCAGCCGCGACCAGCCAAGCGCTAACGCGGTGCCACAGTTCGTCCATGACCAACTTAGAACGTCAATTTCTTTAGTATGCACTTTATCTTTAGACTCGCCGGTAACCCCATTAAGTTTGAGAAACATGTCCACCAACATAAGTTAAAATCCTTTCATGTATGTTTGTGGTTAATTGATTCCATGGGTACGCGACCTCAAGCAATTGACCGAACCTACATCAAATCGTGATCGGTACTATGGCTCAGAAGAACCCTTCTTTATGGCTCGATCGGACTACTTGTCCCAGGCGAGCATAGTCGCGCCCCAGGCGTGAACGAGTTCTTCGATGCTTAATCGCTTTTATTCCGTCCGATCCGTCTCAAAGTTTGCCGAGCTGCTCTATAGAATACGCCAACAGAACGCGACTGTAGCCGTTATCACTTTTAATCCTGATCCGACTCCGCCAGACCGACTCCGCGAAGCGACTCGACCGAGGTTGCGGAAGTCCTACATAGGGAGGACCCTCTCACGTCTCACCAATCACGTTTGGCTGCGCTATGAAAACTTGCTCGATCACGCCTTCCCCACCCTCCTCTAGCCCAGCGGCGAGCTACGAAAAATCATCCTTTGGTTCTATTTAACCAAGCTAGAGGCACCTATAAGTTCGACGATGAATTGGCCACTTGAACAAGAAGGCTCGACAGGCGAGAACGTCCGAAGCGTGCAGTATCTCCTCAATGCCCATGGGGCGACGCTCGCCGTGGATGGTGCCTTCGGCCCCTTGACCGCCGCTGCGGTCCGTGGGTTCCAAAGCAAAGCAGGTCTGAAGGTCGACGGGATTGTAGGGAACGCAACGTGGCCCACCCTGATCGTCGAGGTGTCCTCGGGTAGTTCGGGAGACGCCGTTCGGGCGGTGCAAAGTCAGATCTCCTTTCGAGCCAGCGGCTGGGTACCATCAATGGCACCTTTAGCCAGGAGACCGACAGTGCGGTGCGAAGCTTCCAGGGAGACATCGGGCTCAGTGTCGACGGCATTGTGGGCCCTAACACTTGGAACGCCTTTGTTTCGGGTTATCTCACAAGCCAGGGTTCCCAAGCTGGTATGGACTTCTATGACGCATGGACACACGATGACCGAGCAGCTGCCAGGAAGAGCGGGACCCCAGACGCAGTGGATGCCCTTTTCGCCCAAACATGGTACGCGAGCGACGGATGGACTTTTGTAGGGTGCGACGGTGCTGCAGGGCACTTGATATGCACGTGGAGCCGGCCCGGCGGGGAGCAACTCTTGTTTCGAATCAACGACAACGCGGGACAACCATTCTATTTTGTCGAGAACGTAAGGTTCCAACCGTGAGTTGGACTCCCGAGTTATGCGTAGAAAATTTGTGCTGCCGTTCTTGTTAGTTCTGTCAGTTCCGGCGTTCGCCGACGCGGGACAGTAGATCCTCCGAAGTTCCAGAGAGCCCGCGGATCAGTTCGAGAATGTGAGCTGCATCAAGTGAAGGTTCTTTTTGGCCGCGATGGTTTCGGGCAAGCTGAGTGGGCTAGTGCTCGTCGTGCGCCGTGGCGTAGTAATCGTTGCCGCGCGAAAATTCGACAAAAACGCAAGGCTCATTCCCGACCGTCCACGCGTCGTGCCCTGGCGGCAGAAGCATGACGTTGTTCTTACCGAAATCTTCGGCGGAACCATCATCCATGACGACATGCAACGTTCCCGAAAGCACAAGTGCAACGTGGGGTAACTGACAACTGTTCGTACCGGCATATTCTTTCAAATCCTCGGACCATTTTGCGCCGACCCCGAAGGTGACCCTCGTTACAGAGACGCCATCCAAAGCGACGGTTTCCTTTGTGATCCTGCCATGACGGTCTGGACGAATCCTATCAAAGCTGCCTTTCTGCATTTGCGGCGAAAATGACATGTTGCGAATCCTTTCTATCAAAAATCGCTTACTACAGAGAACCGTACTACTCAAGTAGAGTAAAAGGCCTTTGGCAATGGCTTGTTTCGACGAAAGGGAGAGCTGCTCCCGGTCCTGGCAGCTGCGGCCGTTACTGAATCAAACCAGACTGATTTTCATCCTGCACAAAACTGGGAACTCGATTAATACCCGGATGTCCCTCCAATTTACGACAAACCCGTCCAAAAAGTTATCGTCTGCCCCACGGCTCAAGTTGCCGATTGAGGGATACAAGACGCGGCAATTCGGGCCTCTTCAAGGACCTTCCCCCACCTGGAAATTTCGAGTCGGTTTCCTCCCCTGCCTTTCTTAATCTCGTCAGCATTGAAATTACATGCGCCGGCGGGAATGGATCGAAGGTTTTAAGACCGGGTCGTTGGAGGTGTCGCTCGTTACCCGTGACAATAGTGACCCCGTGTGGCAAAGCGGTCGCGACGATTCAGCTGTCCTCGATCGCCGGCATCTCAAGTCGTGGCCTCCATAATGAGGCAGGTCTCGGACCGATGCGCGAGCAACTTGCCCGCCTGGTCAGTCAGTCGGCCCTCAGCTGTGGCAACGCGTCGACCGGCGTGCAGCACACGACCCAGGCAGCGCACGCGTCCCGTGTTCGCTGTGATTGGCCGGACGAAGTGCACCTGCATCTGTACCGTGGTGTATATCTGACCAGCGGCCAGACGAGATAGGACCGCCCACGCCATGGCCGAGTCCAGGAGCATCGCTATCCAGCCGCCGTGGACCTTTCCGTCGGGATTGAGAAAGCGCTCCGATGGCTCGCCATCGAACACCGCACATCCCGCCGAGACCTCGACGGGGTAGATGCGGGTGGTCGCTCCGACAGGCGGGGGCGGCAACTCTCCCAAGAGCATGCGTCGCATAACCTCGAGTCCCGTGAGATTGGTCACCACATCGCGGGGAAGCGGGGAGCTTGGGCGATCGAGAATCTGAGGCCCGCTCAGCGGCGGATCAGCTACCGGAGCATCTTCAGAATCAAGCTGCATACGGAGTTGCTGACGCTCTTCCCTGGTCATTTTCCCAAGCTCTTCGAGGATCTCGTTGATGCTCATAACGTAGGATCTTTGTCGTGTTGCGTGACCGGTTCCGATGAAATGCGTGCTACAGTTTCTGTTTCCAAGCCGCTCACCAGCAGCGGCGAGAGGAAATAGGTACTGTCACTCTCTGCTTTGCGAACTTCTTCGAAGAACGACGCGCTGCTTTGTTCTGTGGTGACACCATACTTCAGGGCGAGTGGGAGCACACTGCGGTAAACGGCGTCCAGCATCTGGGCGCCGACCTGCATCGGCGTAAGATGCCCCGAGACGTCTGTGCCATCGGGGGCGCCGATGCCCGCCTCGATGAAGTAACCAGGCAGCTTGAGGCCCATTCGAGTTTCTCTTCTCGCATGATTGTAAACGCCAAAGAATACCTCCTTGAATTCATCGAGAAGCTCGACGGAAGGATAGCTATCCATGGAAGGAAAGTAAAAATCCTGGACGACGATTCGACCCCCGGGTTTAACCCAGCGATACATTTTCCGAAGTGCCAGGATCGGTTCGTCCAGGTGCATCAGCAAGAGCCGCGCAAAGACAAGTTCAAAGGGGTCGCTTCCAATCTGTTCCAAGGTACGCAGGTCTCCCTCAATAAATGCACACTGCCGGTAGCCTTTGCTCACCAGCGCGCAGAGCCCTTCCCGGCCCAGTTCACCATCGACGTCTATCCCTACGATCTTGCCCGTCGGTCCCACGCGTTCGGCCATCAACCGCATGACTTCGCCAGGTCCGCAACCCACGTCCAGGCAACACATGCCAGTGCGCAAGCCAGCGCGGGCCAGCACCGAGCCGGTGATTGGCTCCAACAACTCAGCTTGGCGACGCAATCGCTCATGCTCCTGACGGGTCCTACCCATGACGTAGGTCGAACCTTGGTCACGCGAGCTGGTCATCTTCGCCATCGGTTTACCGTGTCGTTTCACTAGGAGATTCTTCGGTTGGTTCGCGCTTTTACAGGCTTTAACGCGTTACTACGCGATTGCGCTCTGGGAGTTTCAGAATTTGTGCAGATTCCGCAGAGTCAGATCGGAAAAATCGTCCTGCCTTCATTCGTGGCTGCCGAATGGATTTTAACGGATTCAGAACATCCCGAAAAGGTAGCTGCTTTCCCTCAGTGACGGAACTCGGAACTCCCCGACTCTCACTGCCGAATCAAGTCCTCGGCTTCATCGATGGCTTTCATCATCGCTTGCAACGCCTGGGGATAATCCGTCTTGCATTCCTCTTTTAAAGTCGCATCCCGGAACCTCACTCTCTTAATTTTTACTTACCCTTTTTGCGTCCTTCCGCGTGTTTTCGCGGGCACTTTCCTTCTTTTCTCGATTCTCGCTCACCTTCTCGGGCAAGCTAAGAAACCGCTCCGCCGGGCGCAGCTCCCTGATATCTTATGATTTCTGCCAAATTCGTCATGTCGTAAGATCTGCTTGGCAGTTCCTTTTCTTTGCCTACGATTTACCCTCCAAGTAAAACAGAATAATGAAAATACTTGTAAAAGCCGTAGCGCCTGGCAGTTCACCGGTGACTGTAAAATGTACTTCTGAAGCCGACTTTCTGGTTTATGGTATAACAAATGGCGTTGGCGGCTATAGCATCGAGGTAAAAAGTACCGGAGCTGGATTCGGAGTGGATTCACCAACATTTACGGTCGGCGGGATAGCTAAGGATATCGTCACCCTAATCATACAGCCGGGCACGACGGCTTTCCTCACCTTACAGACCAAGAATGGTGCAAAGGCGAGTTTGAAGTAAACACCATACATCCTGTCTATTCACGAACGAGCTCCTTTGCCAGTTCGCGGTCCCAGGAATCGGGGTCGACGGAGCCGGTTCTCGTCGCGCAATCGGTGAATTGGCTTGGGCAACCAACACGAAGAGCACTTCTCACCTCTTCTGGCTTTCTTTCAGTCGCGAAACTCGTCAAGATCGAGCAGGCGAAGAGGATCAAGTTCCCAGTGCAGTACAAAGAATTTCTTTGCACCTACGGCGCCGGCGATTTCGGAACGTTGACAGTCCTGTCTCCGGATCCTGACAGCCAATTCCCGATCTGGGAATCGACCGCTAAATTGGAGAATCGCGAATGTGCGTTTCTCGGGGTCGTTGATATCGACTCAGACTTTTACGGCTTCCTCATCGAACAGGGCATCTGCTCGAACGACATCTGGTGCGCTGACCATGATTTCGAGTACAAGCTCGACTACACGGAGTACCCCGACTTCTTTGACTTCCTGGCAAAGGTGGCGCTGGGTGTCTGGGAGGAAGAGGAAACGTAGCGGAGGTGAACTGTGAGAAGTGAGAGGGCCTGCCGCGACGGGTTGTCAGAACATCGGTAACACTTTTGGGTCACTAAGTCGGTAACACTGTATTCGTTGGCTTCGCACTGATTCTACTTTCAGAATCTCAAGCTTTCTTTGACCCCTTGGTTAGATTCCCGGTGGCGGTAACGCCTTCTGGTCAGGATCGAAACAATCAAGCATATCGTCAGCAGAATTTAGACGCGGGTTGATCGACTCGATTCCAAGGAGGGTTTGGACGAATTTAACCAAGTGATATGCGAACGTTCTGTTTTAGATATGTTATATGGTTTGGCGTATGGACTGATCACAAGGCAGGGCACACGTGAGCCGTAGCGAAATTGTTGCCCGCTAAATTCAGGAAACGAATCTTCTTTGCGCTGAACCTTCGAGGTATCCCACTGCTCAACACATCGCGATTCTACGTGATCAAACCAGCCACCCCAATCATCCCATGTCACAAAAATGGCGGTCCGACTCCAAAATCCGCCGTCGACGATCGCTTGAATCTGGTCGACTGTCCATCGCATCCCCTCTGTAAGGTTTTGCGGTGGGTGCTCCTCGCTGCGTCCGTCGTCGGCATAGATCCAAGAGACAGTCGGCAACCGACAGCAGACCGCGTCCTCGGCGAAGAGATCCGACTTGTGATTACAAGGATGGCCAGCGAGCTCTTTGATGTACTTTTCAAACACATAGCCGCCGTAGTTGCCCCAGGTGATCCGTGCCCTCTCCAGTGCTATGGGTAACGAACACAGGTCGTAAAAATAATCGTTGCCAGGATTGTTGATGACCGGGGAATCGGCGCAGATGAGCATCAAGTGATTGGGCGTCGAAGGTCCGGCGACTTCGGAAAAGTAGTTGTCGCACAGCGTATACTGCCTCGCGAGTGCGAAATAAGCGGGAATATCATTTTCGGTGTACTGGACCCTGTACCGCTGCTCGTTTGCCCGCTGTTCCCATGTTCCGTGCCCATTGTCTAGCTCGCCTGATGGCGGATCTTTGGCAGGATCAAGGCAGACACCGTTCGCACCAGGGAATCTCCCGAAATAGTTATCGAAGGTGTGATTTTCCTTAACAATAATGACTACGTGATCGATCCGGTCTTTGAGCTCAGTCATCGTATTTACATCTGCACAGCTCCTCGAGATTTTTAACCTTCCTATCGCGGCTCCCACCCCAGACGAACTGTTTTTAAAATGGTATGAGCCCCCAGCGACTTCAGTTTGGACTACCCGAAAGTAGTATTTCCTTGGGTTATTATGTCATTATCCTAGGCTAACGAATAGCAGAAAATAGGAGCCTGAATTCCTACGAATTACGACGTGTCAAAAAAAGGCGGCGCTGGCC
>JBAUZZ010000490.1:0-2223 GCA_049585495.1 Chthoniobacterales bacterium
GTATAGCCATACCAATGGGTCACGAAGCCCAGGTGCGAACCATCGTCACCCGCCTGCAACTGACGACAGTCGATGACCAACTGGTCGATATCAGCACTCGGCAACTGAGCGAAGATGCGCTCCCGCAACTTCTCGTCCGGGATCGAGGTGTCCAGCACCAATGTGCCCAACTCTTCGAGAACTTCGACCGCTCGGCGGCGAGCCTCATCGGTGGCAAGTAAGCGATCTTCCCGACGCTCCCGTGCTTTGTTATGGATAGCAGTGATCAACTTGTCCTGCATTTCGACAATCGCGTCGGTAGTTTCACCCAAGGCGCTCTGCAGAAAACACAGCACGATGGCGTAACGTTTAGGCGGAGCAAAGCGACGAAGACTCCACACCTCGTAGTGATAACCGCAATTGGCCAGTAGACGGCGCGTGGCTGGATGTACCTCGGCCAGCACAGGCAAGATGGCCAAGCCAAGTTCGCCGATTGCGACGAGTCTCGCCAGCACGGCCAGGACCGCCTCTGGCGATTCTTTTCGCGGAAGCGTCTTGTATTGCTCTAAACGAGATCGAGAAGGCGAATCGATTTCAGTGCATGCCGCCGTTTCCGGTGCTGCCGGAACCACCAGTAGCGCGTCGATTTGCTCCCGCTGGCCAGGAGCCAGTCGGTCGAACAGCAAACTGTAAACTTGTTGCAAAGCCGCTTCGCGAGCAGCGGTGATGATGTCGCGCAGAGTAGTGCGTCCTGGCCGGACAATCTTCTGCGTTTGCAACCAACGCCAAACGTTCTACACCTTCGATGCACGCGGATATAAGGACTACCCGTTTTACAGTGAGCAAGCGGCAGCGTGAAGAGGAGGTCGAAGTCCACGCTCGTCACAATTAATGCAACTCGATCGAATAGAGGGGGCTTTCTAATTTTGGTGCTCTGGTGTCGTAAATGGTTGGAGGAATTGTCCGTGTTGGATTATCTTTTCTTCTCACGATGCCTACGAGGACACTTGCGGATCGCTGTGCTTGGAACGACCGCCCTTCCGGCCTGCTTGCAGTTTGGTTACTAAACATCCACCCGTGGCCTGAGCGCCAGTGCAAGAATGATGACGATTACTGAAAGCACGTCGGCGGAGGCTTTCAATCAGTATCTCCGTGGCAAATTAATTGCCGCAAGTAATGGGTGGAAGAATCTGCTGGTTCGAGTCTACTCTGAGCCGCGCGTTGAGGAGAGCGTCATTTACCCCGCAGTGGCCGAGCCGCGTATAGTACGGATTCTCTCTGGAGCCGCCGTGGTCGAAGAACGCGAACTCGGCGGCCCCTGGCTCAAGGCCCGCGTCGAAGCAGGAAATTTCTTCCTGACTGCATCCCAATCGCCGTCTGAAGTGCGTTGGAGAGCAATCGGACCGGAACCTCTTGAGACAATGCATGTTTATCTGGGATTGCCAGTCTTCAACCGCGCCATCGAAGAGGCATGCCAAAAAGATCAGGCAGCAACGCATCTTCGGGATGTCTCTGGCTTCAAGGACAATTTTCTGTCGGCCTTATTAGACGGGCTCCATAAAGAGGTATTGTCACGCTATCGAGGCAGTCCTCTGTTTGTGGAAGGAATCGCCCAAAGTCTTGCCGTGCATTTGGTGCGAACCTATGCCGAGGAAACCACCCAAGAGTACAAGGGCGGATTACCGGGGTTCAGGTTGCGCAAAGTCACGGACCTGATGGTAACTCACTTGGAAGATGAGTTTAGTCTAATCCGCCTGGCTCGAGAGGCAGAGATGAGCGAATTCCATTTTAGCCGCGCTTTCAAGCGGACGACCGGGCTCACCCCCTCCCAATACTTTATTCATCTAAGACTGGAGAAAGCCCGCCGCTTGCTGAGGGAGACCAACAGGAGCGTAATCGAGATAGGACTCGATGTTGGTTACACTAGCCCAAGCCATTTCGCTCGAATCTTCCGCCGAGAGGTCGGTATTCCTCCGAGCGAATATCGGCGGCTGACTTAGCTTTAAATCGTCGCCAAGCAGGCGATTGAAAAATCGGCGAGGGGCTTCGAAGGGCGGACACCGGGCGGCTTGTTCGACGAAACCTGCGAGTAGCCTCAACTACCGAATGACGAACGGCGAAGTCGGAAGCCGCGACTTGAGATAGCCTAGGGGCGAAGCGCGGCCGCTTTCGGCCGCGAGCGCCGCCGTAGAAAGCTAGCTAGCTTTTGCTTATCCGGTTGTTTCAGCAAGGCCCCACGTATCC
>JBAUZZ010000491.1:0-5106 GCA_049585495.1 Chthoniobacterales bacterium
AAAGAGATTAGTGAGGGAATCAAGACGCGGCAAAGATTTAATGCAGTCGTGGAGACTGGCGTGCCTGGGTTTATTCCAAGAGGAAGGTGAACATGAAAGCCAAGCAGCACCTGGAGCAGTCCATGCAAGAGGAACAAATACGTGAAGCCCTGAATACGCACTGGCACGCGTCGGCAGCCGGCGATGCAAACGCGGAACACGATATTTACGATGACGATGCCATTTGTGATTATCCCCAGTCAGGCGAGCGAATCCTCGGGCGAAGCAATTTGCAAGCCTTGCGAAGTCACCATCCCGGCAAGCCGTCAGGCTTCAACGTCAAGCGAATTCTCGGAAACGGTGATCTCTGGATCACGGAATACACAATCACATACCAGGGGCGACCAGCATACACAGTGAGTATTATGGAGTTCCGCAACGGAAAGGTCGTGCACGAGACACAGTATTTCGCGGATCCCTTCGCGGCGCCCGCCTGGCGGAGCCAATGGGTTCAGCAGATCGCGTGACGCCGCACGAGGCGAGGTAACCCCCATCGGCGGCTGAGCTTTTCATTTCCTACTTGTCGGCGATGGTTTATGATGATTGTTTTCTATTGAATATGCCAGAGAGCGAGTCCAGGGCGTTCAGGGCCGCAAAAGTGTCGTGCGCGCTCCGGTGACCGGCATCATTTTGGTCACCGAGATGACGGGATGCTTCACGCTTCTTCTGCCAATGTTGCTAGCCTGCTTCGCGGCCATGACAGTGCCAACCTTGTTAGGCGATCCGCCAATCTACGATAGCCTGAGGCGGCCCGGGAGTGCGACAAGCCACAGCTCACCATAGTAACGCAAGGGTAGGCACGACTAAGACTTTAGGAGAAAAGAGGGGGGCGCATGCCAGAGATAAAATCGGCTCCGCGTACCCGGAGCCAAGTCGTTCCTCTTTGTCGAGCTCGTCCTCGATGATGGTTTCATTGTGGCCTACCCAGCAGGATTCGATCCTGCTTAAGAATGCTCGTGGCTTCCCAATCGTTTCTGTTATTTTGTTTTCGTTGGCACCTCGATCGAGAGCGAGCACAACGACGAAATTCTTGCGGAAAACGAGCGAATTGCCTGGGCAGCAACATGAGAAAGGACCTGTTTATGTCGAATGCATATGACGCTATCATAGTCGGAACGGGACAAGCCGGGGCGCCTCTGGCGGGGCGTTTGAGTGAGGCTGGGATGAAGGTTGCTATCGTTGAGCGCAAACTATTCGGCGGCACGTGTGTTAATACGGGATGCACACCCACTAAAACCTTGGTAGCAAGTGCCTACGCGGCCCATTTGGCGCGTCGGGCTGCCGATTTTGGTGTAGTGATCAATGGCCAAGTGGGCGTGGACATGAAGAAAACGAAGGCCAGGAAAGACGCCGTGTCGGGCCAGTCGCAAAAAAATGTCGAGTCGTGGCTAAAGCAGTTGCAGAACTGTACGGTTTATCAAGGCCACGCCCGTTTCACATCTCCCGCCGAGATGAGCGTGGGAACAACGCGCCGGGCGAGATCGTCTCGCACAAATTGATCGACACGCTCATGCGCACAGCGATTGAAAACGCGGGTGCGGAGCGCGGGCTCTTGCTCCTCTCCCGAGGTCCCGAATTACGCGTAGAGGCGGAAGCCGTGACTGGCGACGATGCGATTATCGTGCGCCTGGCAGATACATTTGCCGATCCACCCGCGGCGCCAGCATCTATCATCAATTGTGTTGTGCGCACGCATGAGACTGTAATTCTCGACGATTCTCAGAATCCCGCTTCTGCGGATGGTGAACGGCGCCCGGCAAACCGGTAAGAGTACGCTAGTCCAAGCTGACGAGTTTGAAGGGCGTCACTATTTGACCTTTGACGATGTTGGTGTTGTCGCAGCAGCCAGGGGTGACCCCAGTGGCTTTGTTGCCGGTCTGGCTTCCAAGGTCACTCTCGATGAGATACAGCATCTTCCCGAGTTGTTTCAATCGATCAAACTAGCGGTGGACCCGGGAACCTGGGCGGTTTTTATTGACTGGTTCGGCAAACGTAATGGTTTTGCCAAGGCTTTCAGAGTCGCTCGCAGGCCGTATGGAAGTGCTGACTCTCTGGCCGTTTTCACAAGGGGAAATCCATCGGAGTCGGGAGACGTTTGTCGATAATCTTTTCTCGAGTAAACCTGTCTGGCCAGCACTCAAGAAGCGTGCCTCGATCAAACGCTCTGCGATAATCCAGTTGATGTTAGCAGGCGGTTACCCTCCCGCGCTCGCTCGTCAGAGTCCATCTCGCCGCAGGGCATGGTTCGCATCGTACCTGACGACGATACTGCAACGCGATGTTCGTGACCTGTCTAACATTGACGATTTAAGCGCAGTTCCGAGGCTCCTTTCTATAGTTGCCAGCCGAGCTGGCGCGCTGCTGAACTACGCGGATTTATCGAGGAACCTGGGTTTGGCGCAGACGACTCTGAAACGGTATTTCGCTTTGCTGGAAATGACGTTCTTGATTCAATTGTTGCGACCGTGGTCGGGCAATCTTGGCCAAAGGAGCATTCGGACGCCGAAAGTGTATTTGAACGATACCGGGTTGCTCGCCATCGGTCGTCGACGGGCTCGAGGGTGCTGCTTTTCACCTCGCCGAGCGGATCAACCTCGTCGTGATCGCGAAGACAAGCCCTGATCGGCTTGGCACCTACTCACAAGAACGCGACTGGCGCAACCTGCGGCTGCTGTCCTCGCGGAACAACACCTTCAACCGCGACTACCATGCGGAAGCACCGGACGGCGGGCAGCTCCCGGTCTTGAACGTGTTCTCACGCGACGAGGACGGGATCCACCACCACTGGGCGAGCGAGATGACGTTCAAGCGCGGCGACACCAGCTCCCTCGACCCGGTCTGGCCAATCTACGGCGTTCTCGATTTGACGCGCGATGGACGCGGAGACAGCGCTGCCTACCCCAACCTGCAGTACTAGGAAGTCCACGAATTCTCGCCCGTTTCCGTCCAGGCGGCCCTGCAACGGGGTCGCTCGCACTCGGAACCCGGCATGGCTGTCCGCAAACGCAGCAGCTTCGTGCTTACTTAGTAAGCTCGCGCAACCTTACCTCAGCAAAGTTCTGTAGCCATTCTACCCAGTTTAGGCGCGGCCGACGTTCAGAACACTTTTCTATTAGCTGTATCCTCGCATCTAGTTCGTTATCGGCGACCAGATCTACGCGATAGGTTTTATCAAAAATGTGGACGTGCAGTCGCTCCTGAAGGTGTTACGTTCGCAACTGCTAAAAGCGGCAATCAGGGCGTCAACGACGCTTTTTTCGACCTGACCTAGTGTACGGACGCAGGCGGCACATTCGAAAAGAGTGGACCGAGTCCTTCCGCTATCGTCGGATGGACGAGAACGGCGTCTCGGAGCCTCCAATACGGTAGGTTTGCCAGCATCGCCGTTTGTACCGTCGGCATGACCTCGCCGGCCTCGGAACCAATCATCGTGAAGCCGAGAATGCGGTCGTCGCCCCCAGCGACAAGAACCTTCATGAAGCCTTGTGTTTGGTCTGTCGCCTCTGTCCGCAGCACAGCGCTCATAGGCAGCCTCGCGGCACGCACGGTGACGCCTTGGCGCTGCGCTTCGCGTTCGCTCAGTCCCACGTGGGCGAGTGGAGGGTCCGTGAACAGGCAGTATGGAACCAGCCGATCGCGCGTGCTGCGCTTCCCTCCGGTCAGATTGTCCCTGATAATTCGAAAGTCGTCGACAGATACGTGCGTGAACTGTGGGCTACCGGCGCATTCCCCCATGGCCCAGACACCGGACGCTGTCGTCTCTAGCCGCTCGTTGACGCGAATGTAGCCACGACCATCCAACTCAACGCCGGCCTCCTCAAGCCCGATCCCGGCGGTGTTCGGAATGCGCCCCGTCGCGACTAGGATGTCGCTGCCCTCGATCTTTTGCTCACCGGAGGTTGTGCGCACGGTAACGCTGACTTGCTTTCCGGATCGGCCGTGCACATTGAGCGCCTCAGCCGCCACTAGAATTTGAATACCTTCGTCACTGAGAATCCGCTGCATCTCATCCGCGACGTCAGGATCCTCCTGGGTCATAAGCTGAGGCCCAGACTGGATGACCGTCACGCGGCTACCGAAGCGACGGTAAGCCTGGGCCAATTCGAGGCCAACATAGCCGCCCCCGAGCACGATCAGATGTGTCGGCAAGTAGTCGAGCTCCAGAGCCTCAATATGTGTGAGCGGTTGAGCGGCCTCTAGGCCAGGAGTGCCCGGAATTGCCGCGTGCGTTCCGACGTTGAGGAAGACCTGGTCGCCCGCCAGCTCCCGTGTCCCGCCATCATTCAGGCGTACCTCGAGCGTTTTCGGCGCTATAAAACCCCCGGTCCCCATGATCAATTCGGCGCCGCTAGTCTTGTAAGTCTGCAAATGGAAATCAATTTCGCGGTTAACCATGTCGCGCTTGCGCTGGCGAACTTTTGCCATGTCGGTTGCGACGGGACCGGTCGCGGTGCCGAAGTGCGCGGCGTGATGCGCCAGATGTGCGACTTCCGCGCTCCAAATCTCATTCTTGCTGGGCAGGCAGGCGATGTTGGGACAGGAGCCCCCAATCCACCGGCGCTCTACGACGGCAGTCCGTCGCCCCGATCGCGCCATATGCCAAGCCAGTAACTTACCACCCTGTCCACTGCCAAGGATCAGGACTTCAAACTGTTCTGGTTGAGACATGGGTGATAATAGCGCCGTTCAGACTCCGCGGATACTTTTTTAGAATACGGACAACACGACGTTTCTGTTCCAGGTATCCGTGTTGCGATCAGAGACCACAGTTAACATCACAGCCCAGCTGCCAGGCAGGAATTTGACACCGCAACATGTGCAGTTCACATCTAAACGAAGGAGCGATAACACATGAGCAAACTCACAGGTAAAGTCGCAGTCGTCACGGGTGCATCCAAAGGCATCGGAGCCGCCATCGCCAAGTCACTCGCCGCAGAAGGCGCTTCCGTAGTTGTGAACTATGCTTCCAGCAAGGCTGGCGCAGGCACAGTTGTGGCCGCCATCACTGCGGCTGGTGGCAAGGCCGTCGCCGTGCATGGCGACGTCTCGAAGGCCGCCGAGGCGCAG
>JBAUZZ010000492.1:0-3820 GCA_049585495.1 Chthoniobacterales bacterium
AAAATGTACAGCAAAATACACACGGCTCTAAAAGCGCCGCTAAAGGGCGTCTGGCTTTTTCTTACAGAGCTTCCAAGTGTACCAGGACCGCCTTATTCGCTTTATCGGGTTCTTAACTTGGTCGGGAACAATTGCTTTCCAGCCTCGATGAAGACCGAGTCTCAATGCGAATTTTCCCTTCTGGGTGATGGGTACGAAATAACGCGGCAATCTAACTTCCTTAAATCCCGAATAACGCTTAAAGTCAGTCAGGGAGGAATCGCACCAAAAGCCATAGACCAAGTAAGGCAAATTCTTTCTCTCGCAAACTTCAACGCTTTTAGCCATCAAAGCGTTATTTGTCGCCTTGTCGCGGTGCCGAACCAACGAAATGATCTGTCCCAAAACCCCGTACTGTCCGGCGTTCCCCAACATGACAAACCCGATTAGCTCGTCGCGGTAATAGGCTCCGATCAGGTCTTCTCGAAACAGAAACCGCGAAAACTGGCGCTTGACTGTCCCGAAATCCTTTCCGTAGTGAAAGAAGCGTCGCCCTTGACGCATGGGCGTCTCGTTGAAGATATTAACCATGCCCCGCACAAAGTCGTCGTCATAGTCGGCTTCCTTTACCTCGACGCCTGCCTTTTGACTTTTGCGGATCATGTTCCTAGCGCTTCCCTTGATCTGCCTATTCAACCAGTAATCGTAGCTTTCGATGCGAAGAGCAGCAATCGACTCGCATTCCATGTGGAATTCGTATTTTGGCTCGATGTTCGGCAGCCGCTGCCAAAAGGTAAAGATATCAGGCCTAACCCCGGGATAGTTGCTCAAGGTGTTGATCACATCATAGGGATCATTCACATCTTCGTACCAATCGTCCTCGAGACCGACCGCCGACACCAGGCCTCTGGTGATACCATACCCCTGACCCCGAATCTCGATACACTTCGCGTTGGCAGCCACTCCATTGATAATGCTAGCTTTGGTCATCACCTCGTGTTTCTGCAGAACATTTGAGCGGGTTGATTCAGGCATAAGAATTTTTCTTCTTTCAGCGAGCGATTTTCTAGCCGCATCCAGATTTCCAATCAATTCGACTTGAAGAGACTGCACCCGTGCGAGCCCATCATTAAACGCGTGAACCTTTCCCGCAAATTTGCGGTCCTTCCGCTGAGGACGCTGGACCAATTGTATCCACGGATAATGCTTGGCATAACTAGCAACGATTTATGCCGTTCGATCCGTCGAGCCGTTTATCCACAATGACCATCGTTCGCTGAGATGGGTCTGGGCGACGACCGACCCAATCGTACCATCAATAAACTTCTCCTCGTTTCTCGCCGGAGTAATTGAGGCGTAGTTCATCTCACAGGACACTTTGTTTGCGCCTGTTTCGGCGCTCGGTTTCCCGAATAGATTTGAGAGAAGATCTCGTCCATAATTCGGGCCGCCAATAAGATCTCTCGGTGCGGGATTGGGGTAGTAGCGCCAAATCGGATGCTTTGATAGAAACGGCTAATCAATTCGGTAATTTTGAAGTCCTGATAAAGCTGGTGCGGCTCCTGGGCCGAATCAGTACTCACAACTCATCGAGGATTTTTTATCCGCCGAGGTTCCGGAGTTGAACGTTTTGATCCGCTCGAGCAACAGCAACCACTAAGACGCGATCAGGTGATGAAGCGACATACTCAAGATTCATCAATCTAAGCCCCGGCAGAAACCACCGTCTTTTTGCCTTCGCTGCGACGAACCTCGGAGCACCGTTTTACTCGCGACCGGCGGACCCTCGAATAGTCAACAGCGATCAGGAAAAACATTGTGTAGACGCTGTGAATGCTTACGAATGCCGCCTCCGTGAAGTTATAAACTAAGATTGCGAAGAAAAAGCCCAGCCGAAACCGGCCAAGCTCGAATCGGCTCAGGAGTTCCAGGCGAATCTTCCAGAATGTTCCGATGATCAACCCTGCTAAGAGAACGATCCCGACAATGCCCAGGTTCAGGTAAATCTCAAGATACCCATTGTGCGCTTGGTTGGGGTACCAAATGTATCGCGCCCAAAGCTGTTGCAAACGTCCTCCCAACCAGAAACTCTCGAATCCGGCTCCCAAGATCGGATTAGGCTGAAGTTTCAGCAAGACCGGCCAAAGTTCGGTTCTATCGGTAAGCGTAAGATCGCGACCAACGAGCTGCAGCACGTCGCCATAAATCCCGAAGACCATTTCCCCAGCGACTAGAGCCAGGATACCGATGAGTACATACATTCCGAGAAGCCGCTTGTTAACTAACCGCAGGCCTAACAGTGCCACCGTAAGCATTCCGACGAGCATAGACGCTAAGGAAGTCGCACTCTTCGCCGTCCAAAGCAGCCAACAGACCATCCCCAGGAAGACGACACTCCAGAAAAGCTCGCCCGGTCTCGCTCTTGGATTCCCTCTCCGCAAGGCCTGAAGCGTGTTCCAAAAGAAGAACAATCCCAAGATCATGCACACCATGCCGAGCGAGTTCTTATTGGTTGTCACACCGACGTTAGACGAATAGTAATTGTTGAAGAGAATCGAAAGAGGAACCAGCACGTAGGCACTTCTTTTCAACAGTCTTCGTATGGCTTCTGGAGGGTCGGGATCTGTGAGAACGATGAGCACCATAATTGCGTTGCCCAGGACTTTGATCCATCGCTTGAACGCGACATAAGGAAAGTCTGACCAGAAAATGGCGACAAAACAGAATAATAAAAAAATGGTCAGCCAACGATTATTCCGGACACATTTCGCGAGAGTGACATGCCTTTGTTTGAGCACGTAAAGCCCGGCTACGATCAAGGAAAAAAAAACCCCGGCATCGATCGGGCTTCCTTCCTCGATTGTCGCAGAGTCCAGGGGCGGAGTGAGGTTGAGCCATTGGGAGACGAATCTCGACCCGGCGATCAAAAACCAAACGAGCGGGATCCAGAGGGCGCGGCTCACCTCTGTTCTTTGAAGGGACTCTCGCCAAAACAGAAAAGCAATGAACGCGAGCGTGAGAACGAAAGCTAGTTCTGAAGGCATTTCTACAACGCGATATCTAGTTTCGTCGTGCTATCGAACGGCACATCCACAAAATCGGCAGCTGTTCTGGCCGCCATGGGCTCTGCAATAGATCGAGCCCGGGGCTTGTTTATTCGAATCCTCAGGCCAGGTAACGTGTCGGCCGTCTCCATTCGAGCCCGTATTCTGAGCACGCTAGCTCCCACCCGCATACACTCCACGGCCGCTGAACGCCGCTTTCTAAACCACGCAACCCCCTGACCTGCAGGAGCCAACCAAGCTCCCCGGCTCTTCAATTCGCGGAGGAGCTGCAAATAGAAATCGTCCCATAGCCTCTCCGGGGCGATGCTCCGATCATGCCAGTTGATTGTTAACACGCCACCAATCCGCTCCGCATCATCCATTAGGTTCCGCACAAGGCGTCGAGCATCTTCCTCCCTAAGATTCAGACAGACACGATAAAACAGCGCCGTATCCATCACGTGCAGCGGAAGCTCCAGAAGGTTCGTCACTCCAAGGGGTCGATACACCTGGAGGGTTCCGGCTCGGTAACCGACTGTCTCTGCGTAGCCCACTGTCGTATCGTAGTTGAATCCCGCCTGATCCAGTATCGCAGGAGAGTTTTCATCAAAATTTAGCCAGTGCATTCGAACGCCGAGCCCGGACGCCCCAATGGTCTGCGAGACCCTCTCCCACTCTCTACAACCTGCATCAACATCCAACCACGCGTCTAGGCCATGCACCCCTACTTCACCTCCCGCCGACGCGATCCTCCTAAGTTGAGGACGCAATTGCTTAAGATCGTAGCGGCAGGCACG
>JBAUZZ010000493.1:0-3148 GCA_049585495.1 Chthoniobacterales bacterium
GTTCAAACCCTGAAGCTGAACGGTTCCGAGACTTTTAGCGTTGCCGGTCTGAGCAACGATATCAAGCCGAGGCAGCAGGTTTCACTGAAGGTGAAACGCCCGGGCAAAAGCGAAGAGACGATTCCAGTGACGCTGCGCATTGATACGCCCATCGAGATCGATTATTACCGGCACGGCGGCATCTTGCCGTTTGTCCTTCGCGAGATTCTTGGGCGCAGTTAACCTCATTCTTGGCCGTCAGAGGATTTCCCTGATCACCCACAAATTTGTCGGAATAACTTGGATAATCCAATCAAGAACGGGCGCGAAGACCGGCTGCTCTGGTGACGTGAATTGTGATGGCATCACCAGCAGATCGGAACCGCTGGACCGAATAAACTCAAAGGCGGTGAAGCCGGTATTGCCTCGAACCAGATGATAATCAAGTTCGACCTTGCTGCTCTCGCGCTCTTTGATCAGCATTTTCAGAGCGTCCTCGGTTGCAGGAGAACCAGAGGCCTTCTCTTTGGCCTCCGCGAAAGTGGTCTGAACGTGAACGAGAGTCAGCATCTGGGCGCCTGCATGTTCGGCCAAATCAAGCGCACGGTGATACACGCGCCGGCTGAACTCAGAGGAGTCTGGAATGGCCACGTAGACGTTCTCAAACGCCCGTGGCTCTTCTTTGGGTTCGACGAACAGAAAAAGATCACACGGCGCTTGGCGGAGGAGTTCACGCGCGACGTTGCCGGTGAAGCTCCGATGGACGGTTTCGCGCTCGAGGGCCCCGGCGATCAACAAATCGATGCCCGCAGACTGTCGGACCTGGAGTATAGCGTGGACTGGCTCTCCGGTCTGGAAATGGATTGGGGCGTCGTGGTCGAGGCCTAGTCGTTCCAGGGCTTCGCGAAAGCGCTGCTCTTTCTCAGTATCATAGGTGTCGGCATGAATGAGTTCGAGCGATGCGTCAGAGAGGCGACTGATCCGTCCCGCTTCAGCCAAAACGGCCCGGAACCGGGGAGAAAACGTAGAAGCAACTCCGACCCGACGATACACAGCGCGGGGAGGATACGTTAGTTCCCACGAAGCAACAACCCTGATTATCTTCGCGTATTATTATAATAAATAATTTGGGTGTTGTGGTCATCTTTTGTAGGGCGCCTAGCTCAGGCGCCGCGGTGACGGCGGTTGTCGCGGCGGCTGAGCCAGCCGCCCTACAGTCGGAAACCCCGGGCGTCCTTCGCTCCTTGAGAACCAGGCGCGACAGAAAACAGGCGTTAACTCGGCAGATACTTCTCCCTCAAATACTTAACCCGGTACTTCGCCTGTGTGGTTTCCCCGGTAGCTCGCGTCATCAGATCACTCGAAAGATACTTTTGTCCGGGGCGATGGATATTGACCCGGAGCCAATCGAGCAGAGGAGCATAGTCCCCGGCGGCTAGCCGGCCGTTAAGGTCCGGGACTTGCCGTTCCGCGGCCGTCATTAGCTGTGCTGCATTCAGATTGCCGAGCGAATAGGTTGGGAAATATCCAAAGCTACCCATACTCCAATGAATGTCCTGGAGAACTCCCAGCCTATCGGTCGGTACAATCAGCCCGAACAATTCCTGGAACTTGGTATTCCACGCCACCGGCAAATCCTTCACTTCGAGTTTTCCCTCGATCAACGCAACCTCGATTTCGAACCGCAACAAAATGTGCAGGTCGTAGGTTACTTCGTCCGCTTCGACGCGGATGAATGTCGGCGCGACTCGTTGAACTCCGCGGCTAACGTCTTCCGGGGAATACCGGCGCAACCCGGGTAGATGCTCGCAAGCCGTCGTATGCCATTTTTGCCAGAACTGGAGCGAGCGGCCGACGTGATTTTCCCACAGGCGAGATTGAGATTCGTGAATGCCCAGAGACCTGGCTGAGCCGATCGGCGTACCGACTGCCTCCTTTCGCAGGCCCTGCTCATATAGCGCGTGGCCAGTTTCATGCAGCACTCCATAAAACGAGACTTGGAACATTTGTTGGTCGTACCGAGTCGTTATGCGTTGATCGTCGGGGCCGAGAGAGGTCTGAAATGGATGTGTGGTCGTATCGATGCGGCCGCCATCGAAATCGTAACCGAATGCCACCGCGATCCGATGGTTAAGCACCTGCTGACCAGCGATTGGATAATCGCCTTTGAGGAAATCTTCCCGAACTGATTGATCCTGGATCTGAGTCAAGATTTCAACGAGCGACTGGCGGAGTTCCGCAAATACCGGTTTCAGCACTCGCGCCGTCGTTCCCGGTTCGAAGCCCTCCAATAACGCGTCGTAAGGTGATTCCTTATAGCCCCAGAGTTCAGCGCGCTTTCTACTAAGATCCAGGATCTTCTCCAGGTGTGGTGCAAACGACGCAAAATCTGAATCTCGGCGCGCTCGCTTCCATTCGTCGCGAGCAATGGCGCAGGTTCGCTCAAATTCTTCTACCAACGATACCGGCAATTTAGTGGCTCGATCGTATTCATGACGCCACTCGCGAACGTTGGCTGCTTCGTCGGACTGGTCGGGAAAGCCATGATCCTCGCATGACTTTATCCAGTCACCGACCTGCGGATCGGTGGCCAGGACGTGAGCTCTTGCCTCAAGAAAGCTGAGCTGCTCAGCACGAAAGGGAACGGCCTTGGGTGGCAAATACGTCTCCGCATCCCATTGGAGAACTCCTCCTGCCGAGCGTAGCAGGTAGACCTCGCGAGCTCTCTCTAACAACTTTTGGTACGCTTTGAAAGTCATTGGGCTGCAACCTATTCACGCTTGCTGGCGGGCGGCAACTTCTTTATAACCCGACGCCATGGAGATCCTGCTTGGGGTCGTAACCGGGTTCGTCGCCTTCCTGGCAATTTATTGCCTGTTGGGCGGGATTTATACAGTTGATCAGAATGAGCGTGCGGTCGTAACGAACTTTGGCAAGGCGGAAAGAATCGGGAACCAGACCACACTCGCCTTACCGCAGGCGGAGGTGCTCAATGCGGAGGAGAAAGAACGGTACGTCTATCCGCAAGTAAGAATAGTGCAGCCTGGCGGGCCCTATCTCCGCCTTCCCTGGCAGCGAATTCACAAGGTTTCGATGTCGATTCAGACGATTAATATTGCGCTTGATCCGGATACGCCGGAGGCAAACTCAAACGCTGCCCGCCTGGAAG
>JBAUZZ010000494.1:0-13815 GCA_049585495.1 Chthoniobacterales bacterium
CGATTTGACGAAATTGATCGCCGCGATCGGCATAGTTCCTGAACATGTCAAACGAGGATGTTCCCGGAGAAAAGAGGACTACGTCGCCCGTGATAGCCTTGGCGCGGGCAACGTTTACTGCTTCGACCAGGCTTGCTGCAAGGCTGCAGGGGATCACTCCGCGCCAGAGCCGGTGAATCCTTTCGGCCATTTCGCCGATCAAGACAGCGTGTTTGACCTTGACGCCAACCAGCTGGGTAACGGAATCAAAATCAAAGCCCTTGTCTTTGCCTCCGGCAATCAGGACAACTGGACTCTGTTGGGATTCAAGCGCCTTGCTTAAAGCGTCCAGATTCGTGGCCTTGGAATCGTTGATAAATCGGACCCCTCCAATTTCTCCGACATTCTCACATCGGTGAGGCAACAATCGATACTCCTGCAAGCCGGTCCTGGCCGATAGCCACGGGATCCCTAGCGCGAAAGCGACGCCAAGGGCGGCCATCAAGTTTTCGGCGTTATGAACCCCTGCCAAACGGGTCTCTTTCATGTCCAAAACCGGCGTCCCGCGAAAGTGGATCGCATCCTTTTCCCGGCAGAAATCACCCTCCGAGGAATACGCACTGAAAGTTACGCGCTGCGCAAAAATATCCGGTAATTTGTCCCGGAGGTTAAGTACCGCAAAGTCCTCCGGGCGCTGGTGGTCGAAGATGCGCAGCTTCGCTGCGCGATATTCTTCAACGCTGGCATACCGATCGAGGTGATCCGGCGTCAGATTGAGCCAGACCGCGACATCCGGACGGAAGCTTCTAATTGTCTCCAATTGAAATGAGCTGACCTCGACCGTAAAAGCGTCCAGCTCGCCCTGTTTTCGCACCGCTTCGCAAAACGGAATTCCAATATTTCCGCAGGCGATCGTCCGCACCCCAGCTCGGTTAAGCATGACTTCGACTAACTGGGTCGTAGTCGTTTTGCCGTTGGTTCCAGTGATCGCGATAACGGGCTTCCGGCAAAGTTCATAAGCCAATTCCAACTCGCCTGTAAATCGCGCTCCACGTCGCGCGAAATTCTGGACAAGCGGCGCACTCGGATCGATCCCAGGGCTGAGCACAATTGTGTCGAAGTCTCCATTTGTATTTTCCGCCGCTTCGCCGGCCATCACCCGGGCTCCCAGCCTGGTCATGGCCGCAATCCTGTCGCTCAAAACCTCGGGGCGCGCGCTGTCAAAAACGACAACCTCAGCGCCTTCCTGGCAAAGCAGTTGCGCTGCAGCCTCACCGCTTGTTCCCAGCCCGAGAACGGCAACACGTTTGTTTTTATATTTCATCGACGTTCCTGGCCTGGATCCCCAAGCTGTCATATTTCGCACCTTCGGTGCCTAGCGAGCAAACACGCCGGGAACCTGTTCCACATTTGACCCGATTTGTTCTCATTCTCCGCATCGTTTTTTACCTCAACTTCAGCGTTGCCAGCCCCAGGAAGGCGAACATGAGGGACATGATCCAAAATCGAACGATGACGGTATTTTCCTTCCAACCCTTCAGTTCAAAATGATGGTGCAACGGCGCCATCAACAACACTCGCCTTCCTCGGATCTTGAAGCTCAATACCTGCAGAATGACTGACACAGCTTCAATCACGAAGATACCGCCGACCACGGTCAGTAAGAGTTCTTGCTTACAGCAAATCGCAACTACGCCGAGTGTGCTTCCGATCGACAACGAGCCTGTGTCACCCATAAAGACTCTGGCCGGGTGACAATTGAACCAGAGAAATCCAAGACCAGCGCCGACGAGCGCCGTGCACAGAATCGTTAGTTCCTGGCTCTGCTGATAAAACGGCAGATCCAGGTAGGTCGCGACCGCGACATTGCCGGCAGCATAGGCAAAGATTGCATAGGCCGACGCGACCGTTACGGTGCAGCCGGTTGCCAGCCCATCCAGACCGTCGGTCAGGTTTACGGCGTTTGAGGCGCCAACGATCACGATTGCAAAAAAGAGAAGGGTAAACCAACCGAGATTCTCGATGATAGGTTCTTTAAAGAAGGGGATATAAAGTTCCTTCGCCTGAACTTCGAGTGAGGGATTCAGCAAGAAAAATCCGGTGACGCAGAGAGCCAAAATAAACTGACAAGCCAGCTTCACCCGGCCGGGAACCCCATTGGATCTCTTCTTAGTAACCTTTAGAAGATCATCGACGAACCCGAGTCCGGCAGTGAAAACGATAGTGAAAATGCAAAGCCAAACGAAACTGTTGTCTGGTCTAGCCCAGAAGACGGTTGCAACCACCACCGAGCCCATCAGGAATACTCCGCCCATCGTTGGCGTACCCTTCTTGGCTCCGTGCAATTCGTAGAGACGATGCACTTCATCAGCGCTACGGATGGGTTGGCCGAACTTGAACGAAGCCAACTTCCGGATCAACCAGTCGCCGAACATGAGGCACAAGAGAAACGCAGTGATCGCCGCGCAGACCGCTCGAAAGGAAACATACTGAAATACGTTGAAACCACTCGCAACGGCGTGCGGGCCCTGGCTGAGAAAGTACAGGTAATACATCATGGCCCCCTCCACTTAGCTTGGTTTCCCGTACGTTCAAGGCCATCGATCACCCGGTCCATCCGGGACGCAAAGCTGCCTTTTACGAGAAGAATATCGCCGGATTGGAGGTGCTGGTTCAGAACATCGACTGCTTCCTCATGGGTCGTAACCGCGACGACGTCCTTCAGACCGGAGCTTGCCGCGGCTTCCGCAATGAGCTTGCCTTCCTGTCCGACTGTTACCAAAAACTCAAAGCCAAACTCCGCGGCGGCGGAGCCAACCCGGAGGTGGCCCGGCGCACTCTCCTGACCGAGTTCACCCATCCGGCCAAGCGCGGCTACTCGGCGGCCCGGAAGCGGGAGGCAGGAAGCGGTTTTCAATGCCGCAACGACAGAGTCCGGGTTAGCATTGTACGCGTCGTTAAGCAGGAAAAGTGCGCCCAGCCTTTGAAACCGCATTCGCCCCCCCGGAATCGAAGTCCTTCTTAATCCAGATACACACTCCTCGAGGCTAAGCCCGAGAGCCCGGCCCACGGCAACCGCCATGGTTGCATTCAAAACCATGTGCTCGCCGAGTACCGGCAGTTTAGCCTGCGTCCGGCCGCTCTCATCGGCTATCGTAAAGGCCTCACCGTCCTGATAGTGAACAATATCCCGCGCCTGAACGTCGCCGGTCTCAAGTCCGGCTCGAACAATTCGCGCTTGGCAGCGCGTGGCAATCCACGCGGTGAAGCTATCGTTCGCGTTGAGAATGACCACTCCCTCGCGCGGCACTGCCTCCGCCAAGACCGCTTTTTCTCGCGCAATCGCCTCACGCGATTCCAGGAATTCAATGTGAGCAATGCCAATATTCGTGATGACGGCAACATCCGGCCTGGCCATCTCTACTAGAGGCTTCAGTTCGCCGGCATGATTCATTCCGACTTCCAGAACGGCGACCTCATGTTTGCTGCTGGCGCGAAGGATCGAGAGAGGGACACCGATGTGATTGTTTAAATTCCCTTCAGTCTTGACCACCCGAAAGCGTTCGCCGAGGACTGCCGTTACCATTTCCTTGGTGCTCGTCTTGCCGTTGCTTCCCGTGATGCCTACCACCTTCAAGCTCAGTTCGTCACGATATCCCTTTGCCAAACGTTGCAGTGCTGCCAGACAGTCCGCGACTTCAATTTGCGGGAGTTCGGGGAGTGCTGGGTCGACTCTTTCCACGATTGCCGCCTCGGCACCCGATTGCTGCGCTGACCGCAGAAAATCATGACCATCGAATTTTTCTCCTCTGAGCGCGACAAAAAGTTCACCTCGATGGATGGTCCTGCTGTCGGTTGTCACAGCCGTCACCATTCCATTCCCGTCCCCGCGAAGTCTCCCACCAGCCAATTCCGAGATGGAGAAAATGCTCTTAGGGTCCATTTCTGATCAGCTCCACCGGGCGGTCTTCCACTAAGCGCGTGGCAACTTCGACGTCGTCGAAAGGCACCGTGTGATCCGCAAATTCCTGGTACTTTTCGTGCCCTTTCCCCGCGATCAGCACGATATCGCGCGAGCCTGCCATCGAGATTGCCCGCGAAATCGCTGCGCGGCGGTCCAAGATCTTTTCGTATTTGCCGCGACGGAAACCGGCTTCTATATCGCGAATGATCGTCTCGGGATCCTCTTTGCGAGGATTATCCGAAGTGATGATGCAATGATCGGCATATTGATCGGCAACTGCGCCCATCAGGGGTCGTTTCCCCCGGTCTCGATCTCCTCCGCAGCCAAACACGAGGATGAGTCGGCTCGGGTTTAAATCCCGACAAGTTTTGACGACATTGAGCAGAGCATCGTCGGTGTGAGCGTAGTCGACGAAAACCTGAAACTGGCGCTTCGCCGGGACGGCTTCAAGCCGCCCCGGCACTTGTGGCGCACGCGCTAAAGCCAGGACCGAAGAACGAACGTCCACGCCCAGAGCGTACGCACTCGCCAACGCCGCGAGGGAATTGTAAATATTAAACCGGCCAATGAGGGGCAATCGCACCAAATAACTTTTATCGCGGGTATCCAGTTGGTAGGATGTGCCGCTCATTTCGACCTTGAAATTGCTGGCCCGAAATTCCGCACGAGCGCCCATCCCGTAGGTCACGATGGGCAGATCTTTCCCGAATCTGGCGATAAGTTGTTGGCCGTACGGATCGTCGACGTTGATAATCCCGAGACGGTTTTTCTTCCGGCCGGAGCGGACCCTCTCAAACAGATGCGCCTTCGCTTCGAAGTAGTCCTTCATGCCGTGGTGAAAATCGAGATGGTCCTGCGTCAGGTTGGTAAATACCGCCAGGTCAAAATCGATCTCATTCGAACGATTCTGGGCAAGGGCGTGCGACGAGACCTCCATCGCAACCCAAGCGCAGCCGGCTTCCACACATTGCGCCAGCAATTCCTGCAGATCGAGTGACTCTGGGGTTGTACGCTGGGCGGGAAGAACTCGCTCGCCAATCTCATAAGATACCGTACCAATTAGCCCGGTCTTCTGATTCGCGCGCTCAAGCAGGTGTTTAAGGAGAAAAGTTGTCGTAGTTTTCCCGTTAGTCCCGGTAACACCGATCATACGGAGCTTACGAGAAGGGTCTCCATAAAAGGCCGCGGCCACCCTGGCCAGAGCGGCCCGGGAGTCTTTTACCAGCACGGTCGCGACTCGACGTGATGTTCCCTCTCGTTCACCAACGATTCCTACCGCGCCCCGATCTACTGCTTCCGCGATGAAGCCATGCCCGTCGACGTGCGCGCCGCGGATCGCCACGAACAGACTTCCAGGTACGGCTCGCCGTGAATCATAACAAATATTGGTAACCTCCTCGTTCAACGATCCGTTGACGGAAAGCGGGTCGAGCCGGCGGACTAATTCTTTCAACTGCACGCTTCTTCGATTATTCACGGCCTGGCTCCATAAAGACGACTTTTTTCTGACTTGCAGCCAACGGCGTAACATCCTCTGTAGGGCTCAGGTCGAGGTACCTGGCCGCCTTCTCCGCTATTCGCGAGAAGATCGGCCCTGCCACCAGCCCCCCATATGCCTCTCCAGCTTTGGTAACCGGATCATCGAGCAGAACCAGCAAAGTGAACCTGGGTTCGTCAGCTGGCATAAAGCCAACAAATGATACGACATACCTTCCTTGCATGTACCCCCCCTTCGGATCGATCTTCTGGGCAGTCCCGGTTTTTCCCGCTACGGTAAAGCCTTTCACGGCTGCTTTCTGGGCTGTGCCTTGCTTACTGACCACATCCTTTAAGGCTGCAGTAATTTTTTTGGCCGTTTCGCGCGAGATCACCTGGCGGACGACTTCCGGCGCAAATGACGCGACCGGCCGGCCATCAGGGTCCGTTATTTTCGAAATGATCATTGGCTTCATCAGCTTCCCGGCATTTGCGATCGCCGACATCGCGGTGACCATCTGTATCGGAGTTACCGCCACGGACTGGCCCATGGGGATTCGCGTGATGTCCAGCTTGCTCCAACGGTGCGGAGGATTCACTAGTCCGGGGATCTCACCGGTTAATGCTACGCCGGTGCGCTCGCCAAACCCGAAGCGCCGCACATACTCGTAGAGCTTCGTGTCACCGAGTTGGAGTGCAAGTTTCGCGACTCCGATGTTGCTCGACTTTTCCAGAACCTGATGCACGGTCAGCAGCCCTAGCGGGTGAGCATCCCTCAAAACGCGACCGGCATACTGAAAGCGCCCGTTTTCGCAAAAGACCGTCGTCTCGGGCGTAACGAGTTTCTCTTCAATGACAGCCGACGTGGTGACAATCTTGAAGGTAGACCCGGGCTCGATCATATCCACAATCGGCCGATCCTTGGTCTGTTCGGGGGTGGATTCCCCCGGCTTGTTCAAATCGAAAGTCGGCCAGCTGGCGACGGCCAGAATCTCGCCGGTCTGGGGGCGCATCATAATCGCCGCGGCGTCCTTCGGTTTGTACTCGCCGCAGGCTGCCGCCAACTCGCTCTCGACAATGTTTTGCAGGCCCATGTCGACAGTGAGCGTCACATCGCATCCGTCCTTAGCCGGAGTCTCCAGCCCACGGTAGGGAACAATTTCGCGCCCGGTCCGATCCATCTCGATGTAACGATAGCCGTCCGTACCCTGAAGAAACTCTTGCATCGTTTTTTCGATTCCGAGCACACCCCTGTGGTCGTGATCCAGAAAGCCAACTACTTGCGAGAGCATCGATCTATTCGGATAGACCCGAACGAAATCCTGCTCAAAATAGATTCCCCGCAGATTGCCGATCCGGAGCGTCTCCCTGAGCTGGTCGGCTTTTTCTTCAGGAATATCTTTTTTCAGTACGATGTACTGCCGCCCGGTCCTCAGTCTGTCCGCGAGTTCGCGCGGATCCATTTCCAGCTGATTTGCGATTGCCTCAGCCACAGCCATCGGGTCCCGTAAATGCGACGCGTCCGCGACGACAATTTTGACGGGGAGGTTCTCAGTGAGAGCCTCCTCGTGAACGTCCCGGATGATTCCACGTCGGGCATAGATACTTTGTTTGTGGACGTGTTTCTCTGCCGCAAGCGCAGCGTACTCCTCGTGCTTTACGATCTGAAGATCGATAAGCCGAATTGAGTAGACGCTAAAGAGGCCGACCAATCCAAAACAGACTGTGACGGCACGCGCTTGCGCATTCCACCTCATTGGTTAAAGCCGCGACTGGAGACGACCTTCAAAGCGTCTCCCACCCCGTCATGACGCTGGTTAAGGCGAACAACTTGATCGCTCGCGATCGGCACAAGGCCGAGGGAGTCCTTCGCCAACTTCTTTTCCAGTACCACCCGAGAGCTGAGTGACGCGATCTGCGCGCGTACCACTTCGTTGTCGGCACGAAGCTCAATGAGTTCGCGCTCCAATCGGCGTTGAATATCTCCATATTGATGAAGTTGGTTCTTTAGATAGACGTAGAATAGTCCCGCAGCCGCGAGGATGGCCGTGCTCACTACCACCTGTAAGATAGATGTAACTCGGATTGAGTGTGTGATTGTCCTTGGATTACGATTCATTGCTGTTCCTCTCGATCACCCGTAATTTTGCGCTTCGCGCTCTGGGATTGCGGGCCACTTCTTCCTGACTCGGCTCGACTGGACGAGCCGTTATCAATCGAAAAGCATATTTGGGATTTCTCCTCCGCTCGGGCCATTCAGGCCGGTCGATCCACTCCCGGCTGACCTCGCGAAAATAGTGCTTCACGATCCGGTCCTCCAAAGAATGGAAGGTGATAACGGCCATCCGTCCCCCTGGTGTGATCCGCCGGCTCAGCCCGGGCAACGCCTGCTCGAGAACCGTTAGTTCGTTGTTCACTGCGATACGAAGCGCCTGAAAGACCCGCGTAGCCGGATGCCTCGACCCACGTCTGGGAACGATCGCCTCGACGGCCTGGGCCAGTTCCTGGGTCCGGCGAAACGGGCGGCGAGCCCGCTCTCTGACCAGGTGTGCAGCAATTCGGCGCGCTGCCGGCTCTTCCCCATACTCAAAGAAGATCCTTGCCAGCTGCTCTTCTGAGGCTTGATTAACGCAGTCAGCAGCCGTCCGCCTGGAAGCTGGATTCATGCGCATGTCGAGCGGGCCGTCCGCTTGAAAACTGAATCCACGAGTCGGGGTATCGATTTGATGGGAGGACACACCCAAGTCGAGCAGCACTCCATGAAAGGCTTCGATCCCTAACCGCCGAAATTCCACAAGCGCGTCAGCGAAGTTTACTTGCAGCAGTCGGACCCGCTCCCGGTACCGGCTCAGCCGGTGAGATGCTTCTGCGATGGCATCCGGATCCTGATCACACGCAACCAGCGACGCTCCCTTCTCCAGAAGAGCGAACGCATGACCAGCCCCGCCTACGGTGCCGTCAAAAAAAATCTTACCGGGAGCGGGTTGCAAAGCACGAACAGTCGCTTCGAGCAGCACCGACTCGTGAAATCCCGAACGCTGTTCTTCTCTTGACATGTAGGTCTCGTCGATGAATGCAATCATTACCTGGCTCCTAAATCCCAACGACTCCCAAAATGTGCTTGAAGGTCGGCGAATCCTCTTCGAACGCCTTCTTCCATCGGTCCGGATTCCAGACCTCGAAGCGAGTGTGATTACCGACCAGCACGACCTCGCCGCGCAGCTTTAGCTGGTTGCAGTGCTCTTCGGGAACGACAATCCGTCCTTGCTTGTCGCTCATCAGATGCTGGGCGCGCGAGTAGAACTGGCGAATAAATTTGCGGCGTTCCGGCGGTGTCAAACGGGCGTCCTGTTCCACCTTCTCGGCAACCTGCCGGATAACTTCCGGCGGCATGAGCATCAGAAAGCCACCATCGAGATCCGGAATGGCGAAGAACTCATCGACCTCCCCCCTGCGCCAGCGCGACGGGATCGTAACGCGATTTTTCGCATCCATCGCGTGCCGGAATTCGCCGGCAAAGATTGGTTGGAAAGTTTCTGGCGCCTCCATGGGTATAACACGACCTTATCAACCATTTTCCACCACAATGCCCCACTTTTATCCATCCGGCCCCCCTATGGTCAATGAAATTCACGCGAAATCTGCGATTTTTGCTTGATCTGGCGCCTTTTTTTTGTTCCACAACTTATTCCCGAGGCCCTACTCCAGAACGCGTCGATAACCGAATTATGACAGGTAACCCTTTCTAATTCGGCTCATTTCCCCTCGTTTTTGAAACATTGTGTGCTACATTACGCGTCTCTATGGCTATACAGAAGAAAAACGCTTTCTCCCGTCGCCTCCCCGACTTGGTCACCGAAGAACTTGTTTCCGTCCTTTCTCAAAGGAAGTCGTTCGAATTCAAGCAACTCTTTGAGATCGTGCATGAGAATCTGCGACAGAGAAATGCGGCAAGCGGAGGTGAGGAAATGTTGCGTTTACGCGCTTACGAGAAATTGCAAAATCTGGTAGCCCGTGGGGCCGTGAAGAAAAACGGAAAGATATATAAAGGAGATTCAGGCGCCTTGGCCGCCATGGCTGCTGCCAACGCGGCTCAGGCTGCTGCAGTAGCTTCCAAGTCCTAAGACGATATGGTCCAGGATTACCTCCCGATCCTGCTCCAGGTAATCGTTGCGATCGGCTTCGCGGCCGTCGCCTTGCTCGCGAGCGTGGTTCTCGGGCGAGTCGGGAAACGAAATCCGACGAAAGATTCGGCTTACGAATGCGGAATGATTCCGCAAGGGGAAGCGCAACCGCGGTTTAGCGTAAAGTTCTACCTGGTTGCGATGCTATTCATCCTTTTCGATATCGAGATTGTGTTCTTGTATCCCTGGGCGGTCGTTTACCGGGATTACATTGAGCAAACGAGCAGTCTGGCCATCCTGGGAAGCATGGTAGGGTTCCTGACCATCCTGATGGTCGGGTTTGTCTACGCGATTAAAAAGGGCGCCCTTGACTGGAAAAGGTAAGAATCTTGTCCGGTGAAGGCCGTAAGCCATTAGGTAAGAAGTCCAGCCTTTACTCCGTGTAAAAGCTGGAGCTTTACCTACGCTACGGCCGAGCCGGAGCTTTACCCTCCAATCTATGGTCGCCAAGCGTGTTGTTTACGAAGGTCGGGTTCAGGGGGTGGGATTTCGATTCTGTGTTAAGGAACTGGCGCGAGGCTACGAAGTCGTTGGCGGAGTTAAGAATCTGATCGATGGCCGGGTCCAGTTGGAGGTGCAGGGTGAAATGAGCGAAGTAGAGGAATTTCTGCGGGCGATCCTGGCTAGTCATCTTCGCGGTCTTATTTCCCGCCACAGCATCCAGGAGGTTCCAAAACTCGAAGGCGCGAAGGGCTTCGAAATAAGATGGTAGAGCTCGAGCTTCTCGGTCGTGAGATCGCTAGACTTCAGCTTTGTTCGCACCCATACTTCGCCTCACGATGCGGTTCGCGATTTTCGGCGATATTCACGCCAATTTGGAGGCGTTTGAAGTCGTTCTCGCTGACTCCAAAGAACAAGGCTGCACCCGCTGGATCTGTCTTGGCGACGTGGTGGGCTACAATGCGAATCCGAAAGAATGCATCGAACGGGTACAGTCCCTGGGATGCCCGGTTGTCAAGGGGAATCACGACGACTATGTCTCCACCACAAGCTCTCTGGAGAGCTTTAATCCGCTGGCAGAAGCAGCTATCCGTTGGACCCGAGAAGAATTGAGCCCGAAGGAGAAGCAATGGCTCTTTGAGCTTCCCCTGATAAGCAAGATTGAAGGCTTTACTATCGTTCACGCAACCCTGGATGACCCGGCTGGTTGGGGTTATGTCCTGAATCAGCTTGACGCGGCCGCCAGTTTTTCTCGCCAGGAAACGCAGATTTGCTTCTTCGGTCACACGCACGCTCCTCGATTGTACGTGCGGGACAACTCGGTCGTTGGTCTACCGCTGACAACCCTTCGGTGCGAAGGTCAAAAGAAGTACTTCGTGAACGTTGGCAGCGTTGGTCAGCCTCGCGATGGTGACTGGCGGGCGGCTTACGTCGTCTTCGACTCCGACAGCAAAGAGATCACGCTCCGACGGTTGCGCTACGATATCACTCAGACTCAGGAAAAAATCCTGGAAGCCGGTCTCCCGTTTAAGTTAGCGGAGCGGCTCCTGTTTGGGAAATGACGCCCGCAAGCATCTTGGTAGTTAAGCCCAGCTCCCTCGGGGACATCGTGCATACTCTGCCATCGGTTCACTGCCTCAAGCGTTCGTTCCCCGACGCCCAGATTCGATGGCTGGTCAACCCGGAGTGGAAACCATTACTTGAGGACAATCAAGATCTCGCCGAAGTGATCCCGTTCCCTAGAAAATCCTTTCGCGGCCTCGAAGGTCTACCAAGATTTTTGAGTTTGGGCGCTTGGTTGAGCCGTCTCCGGCCAGACCTCGTCCTGGACTTTCAAGGGCTGCTGCGAAGTGCCTGGATTGCGAGAAGCGCGCGGGGAAAACAGATTCTCGGACTATCAAACGCTCGAGAGGGCGCCAGGCTGTTCTACGACGCAACTGCCCAGGTTCACTGGGATCAGCATGCCGTTGACCGTTATCTGGAACTCGCCAGACTCGCTGGCGCGGACGTGTCGGGCCGGACTGTGTTTAATCTGCCGAAGGGTCGAGTCATACCGAAGCTCGAAATCCCGGAGCCGCTCGTGGTTCTCCATCCGTTTGCGCGGGGAACGGGTAAATCGTTGACGCAAAACGAAATCTGTGAACTGGCGCGCGCGCTGACGCCCTTGCCCGTAGTCATCGTTGGCCGGACGGCTAATGACTTTCGTTGTGACCGGAACGCGATCTCGTTAGTCAACCAGACGGATCTGAGTCAGCTTATCTGGTTGCTCCGGCGATCCAGCTTCGTGGTTAGCGTCGACAGCGGGCCGATGCATATCGCTGCAGCCGTATCGAGAAATCTGTTATCGATTCACTTTTGGAGCGACCCGCGAAGTGTCGGTCCCTATCGAAAGGATGCCTGGGTCTGGCGAGACCAGAAGATTTTGCCAGCCGCGCAAATCGAGAGATTCAAATTCCGCCGGGAAGCGCAGGGCCGACCCGACATGGCTCAGATCGCGACCTTGATTCACAAACACCTCTAGCCCGCATCGCTCCTAGCGCGGAGCCGCAACCGAACATGATTCGTGTGAAATGAGGTGATCGGGGACGCAAATGTCGTTAGCCCCTTGAGGCTCATTTGTCCCGCTTCGCGGGACGAATTCGCCCTACCAGCTTTCGGCGGCAAAAATCCTCGCGGAAATGCACGATTCAGAACTATAGAACTACAAATCCTTAGAGATTTGTGAGCGATGCAGGCAGCGGAATTCTTCGGCTTCGCCGGAAAATTCCGCTGCTTCTTTTGAAACAAGAGTTTGAAACAGTTTGTTTTGATTCATTTATTTTCGAACAGGCTCTTAAACAGACGTGCAGCGTCTATTTAAGACCTTTCTAGCTACGCTACCAGGCGCCGCCCGACAATTGCCTCTAACGTTCTAAGCGGAGATGCTTCCGGCGCAAGGAGAGCGCTGAGCGGAACAATAAAAGTCTGTTCCAGCGCGAACCGCCCCGAAAGCACGGCGTGTGGCACGGCGTCGGTAAATACGACCCACGTAGAGTGGGGTGGAAAATCTGTTTCCGTTTTGCGGCCATCCCGCTGGAAGTCCGCGTTTTCCTTGAGGTAGTCGTGGAGGCGCAACATGAATTCATCGTAAGCTGACCGCTCTTGTGCGCGCATCCCGATGGCCCGCTTCAGAAGTGTGATTCCCTGTCGCAAGCCAGCCTCGGACGAGGCAGACCGTTGGGCAATCCTCGCCAGACCTGCATCCGCCGCATAACGTCTCGCTAATTCCGGGAAGTGATCTCCTATCAGCCATTTTCGCGGCTGGGATGGATTAAGGTTCGTAAAGCACCTCAGAATACGGCCGCCGCGTGTCGGCCGGCTCGGAAAGGCATCTACGTGCAGAAGATCGTTACGTTTGTGAAGCGGTAAGTCTCGCCCCTGCTCTTCCAGTGGACGGAAGCTGGCGAAATCCAGCTTCCAATGTGGTGCATATGGAGCAAGCAGCCGCGCCAGGAAGCTTGTAACCTGGGCGGAGTAGTCGCGCATGATCTGGCGCAGCCTGTCGAGGTCCTGTCCTGATTCCTTTGCCAAGCCACGCAATTTGTCCTCATGGGGGCGATATGAAATGTTCTTGTGGACCGATGAGCCGCTTTGCTCTTGAGAAAGCAGGAACTGCCGATCGGAGTCCCCAATGTCGAAAGGAACGGAGTCGAAGCAGAGGATATCTCCGTTTTCGAGCCGCTCGCAACACCAGCGCGAGCGTTCTTCGGTCCAGCCCGCATCTTCCCGGCTTTTTCTGTAGTCGAAATCTCCAATAGTAATGATAGACATAATCTCTAAGCCGTTTGCCGCCGGAAATTCATGCTGAAGATTAGAGCATCATGTCATCTATGCAAGAAGCCGATGCTCTTCGCCGGGGAACTGAGGTTGCAATGAAGCCGACGCCTGATATTGGATTGTGATATGCCTTCGTTCGACGTCGTTTCTGAGGTCGATAAACAAGAAGTAGATAACGCCCTGAACCAATCCAGGAAGGAACTGAAGACTCGCTTCGATTTCAAAGGTATCGACGCCACCATCGAGCTGACCGAGGCGAATGTGATTGAATTGAAAGCCGAGGATGCCGGCCGGCTAAAATCCCTGCAAGAGATCGTTATTGGCAAGCTCGCTACGCGGAACGTTGATCTGCGGAATATCGAGCGCCTCGATCCGGCCATTTCACCGCTCGGTCACGCGCGCCAGGAACTGCACATCAAGCAGGGATTGGATGGTGGTAAAGCCAAGGAAATTATC
>JBAUZZ010000495.1:0-5394 GCA_049585495.1 Chthoniobacterales bacterium
TGAAATCAAAGAAACCAATTCCCTGGCCGGTTCGCTGGCGAAAGAACTCGCTCACAATGATGTTACTGCGAGTGCCGATCAGCGTCCATTGCCCACCAAGCGCCGCGCCATAAGCTGCACACATGAGGTAGCGCGACGGTGAGAGGTTGCGCTCTTTGCACACCCCCAAAATGACCGGCATGAAGACGAGAACGATGGTCGTCTCATTGATGAACATGGAACAGGCCGTGGCGAGCGCCAATACTGCGATCTGAAAACGGAGTTCGTTATCAGCACATGCTCTGAACAAGCGTCCACCAATCATTTCAGCAGCGCCGGTTCGGACGAGGGCAGCGCTGAACACGAACATGGCGGTAACCATAATCACGGCTACGCTGCCGAAACCAGAGAAAGCCTCCTGGGGGGTAAGGATCCCCGACCATTTGCCATCCGCGTGTGGCCAAGGAAGAGCGAGAGACAACATCACGACTAGCGCGGTGATGTCTGTCCGCAATCTCTGCGTCCAGAAGAAATATAGCGCGGCCGACAGAATTAAGCCTAACGCGATGAATTCCGGTTTCATTGCCTGAGGGAACTATACAGCTTCCGGAATTTAGCGAAATATTCGCCCAGTTTGCAGGGCAGCGAGATGCCGGGGAGCTAGAATTTAGAAGCTTCATGAACGCGCAGGTTTGCAGTCTGAGAACATTTTTTGAGCACTCGTCGGCTGGCGGATTGGAAGACGGGTTGAGCCCGGAATGCGTTGCCATCGCATAGATGGTGCACGTCGCGCCGATCGGTCGGTATTGACGATTGTGTTTACGGACGTGATCCCCTTTGCGGAGGCGTCCAATTCATCCAAGTATTCGATACACGCTTCCTTGAATGGCATTGAAATGGCGCATCCGCGGATTCCAAATGCGCGGATTCCACCAATTGCCGAGCCGATATCCCGAGTGGTAAATGCCTTATAAATAAAATTCAGGCCCAGCTCACGGTACAAGAAGTTATGGAATCGGGTCCCAAAATTTCCCGGACGCGCTGCGAGCGACATGAAAAGCTGCGTGTCTTAGTCTATATGCAATTCCATAGGCTGGTTCAGTAGCGCCACTTTCTATCTGGTGAAAACGTAACTGTAGTGAGCTGAGAAAATCCGCTTTCTCAACGAGCGCTCCCCCTGCTCCACCCTCCCCTCACCCATTCTACAAGCTTCGCGCCGGCACAAATTTTTGCCAGCTTTAGAGAACCTCTTGTCTCAAAAGTAAACGGACCGAAAAAAAGCAAGTTGCTCACAGGTTTCTCCGACGAGCTTGACGTTCCCTGCCCATTCTCGAAACCTGTCTCCGCGTCCGCTTCGTCCTTTCAGGTGAACAACTCGCGGGATCAAAAATCGCCCATCCCTACGAGAGCTCGGGATTGGAAGATAACTGGATCGACGTGATGAGAATGGCCAGCGGCTGGTGGTACGCAACGGGCATCTGCCAGAGCGGGAGATCGTCAGTGGAATAGGTCCCATTAAAGTTCGTCAGCCTCGGGTTCGGCATCGTGACCAGGGTCGATTTAGCAGTGCGATTCTGCCCCGGTTTATGCGCCGGACCCCCAGCGTCGACGCCTTGATTCCGGCGCTGTATCTCAAGGGAATCTCAACCGGAGATTTTACTGAAGCCTTGGCAGCCATCCTGGGTGAGAAGGCCTCCGGTCTGTCGGCCACTAACATCCTGAGACTCAAAGTCGGTTGGGAAGCTGATTACAAGGCATGGAGCCAGCGCGACTTGAGCCAGAAGCGCTACGTCTATTGGTGGGCCGACGGCGTCTACTTCAACGTCCGGCTCGACGAGGAGCGAACCTGTGTGCTGGTCTTGATCGGAGCCACCGAGGATGGCACCTGTAGCTCGCTGCCGCCAGCTTATGCGATTGGCGGCGGCCTTAAGCGTTGTGCTGGTTTCCAAGAGATTGATTTCACTCTCATTAAGGACGCGATCGCTAAGTGCCTTGTTGAGATTCAGGATTCGCTTGCGAATAGTTCCCCTCCCCTGCCCTGTTCTGAAGAAACGGCCGGATGCCGCGAATCGCAGCCTGCAAGGCCGAGATGTCATAGAGCAGCGCTCTGCAGTTCCTTTATCAGAGCAGTGACCAACAGTTCGCCTTCCGTTTCGGGAGTGTCGCGTTGCGGGTTTTTCAATCTCCAGATCGAGAAGTATTTCAAAAACACGACGGATTTTTTTGAAGCGCCCAAGAATTCGTTTGCTCGCTGGAATGACGCTGAAATTCTTATTCCTCGCTATTCCTCCTATAAAGCCGATCCTCTACATGTGCGTGATGTCGGAGCAGATCTTGTGGAGCTCGGCGGCCGCATTCGGGCTGCGCGTAAGATTACTGGTCGGAGCCAAGAGGCCTTCGCTGATCTTTGCCATCTAGATCGGAATTATTTCGGGGAAATAGAGCGCGGTGAGCGTGATCCGACATTCAACATTCTTTGTGAGATCTGCGCGGGCCTGAGCTGCGATATGGCGAGTCTCAGCAAGGGCATTCCACAATTACCCGCCGCTGCTCAAAACGCGCAGGTCCTTCCAGTTCCGCCGCCTCCGAGACGGCGTCCTTTGGTTTACCGACCTTTCTGCGAAAAGACTCCAGAGCTTCGGAATCGGTCCGATGAGACTTGGCACAGTTTTCTTCAGTCCTAAGCGGTCGCAAGACCGTGAAGTGATGCAGAGCAGAAGCTTTCACACTTTGTCAGATCAAAGCTCAAAACCGGCAGGATGTGATCAACGATTCAAGTCTGCCGAACGATAACTTCATCGCTCATGACCTTCAGTTTTCTCGTCATTTTGTCGAAGTGTTGGAGGCGGCAACGAAACGGAGCCGCGGATTTTACAGGCCAGCAAGAAGAATGAGCGCTTCGGCGAGCTTGGTGGGATTAGCTATTGGGTATCGGCGGAACCTCAGGCGTGACACGCGAGAACGCCGGCGTAGGACGCGAAATACGCGCGCACTTGTTCTTTGCCGACGGAATGGCCGGGCCGCCCACCATAGAAGACGGCATTGTCGGTATAGATCGCCGCAAGCCGATCTTTTCCCGCTCTTCTGCGGTTGGCTCTCGTTTCATCGAGCATTGAGCTCACGGATTAAGCCACTTCTCGAAATGCGCCTCGAGGCGCTTGAGCATCTCTTTTTTAATGTCTTTGATGTCGGTGAACCGGTCCCAACGAGTGACATCGCAGTTTTTACGCGCACCCTCAACCTCCAAAATGAATTCGTCCACTAGCCCCCGCTGGTCCCGGTATTTTTCCCGGAGATGCTGCTTGCAAATCTCCGCCGTTTGTTTCTGCCGGTTCTTGGTTCCTAATCCCATATTTTGCACCGAATCGTAACTGGAACGCTTCTAGAAGACGATTCAGAATTCAGGCGACAGGAAAGGCAATTCCTGGTGCTGCTGCTGCGCGAACGATATTTTTGACTCGAATCCTTACCGCTGCCTTTCATGAGAAAGGCGGCAAGGAACATGAAATGCCGGCCCACTATCAGATCGAGGAAGCTGTCGATGAGTACCTCTCTAGAGTTAGTATCGAGAATGGACAGCCTCTGTTCCAGAGCGTCAATAAGGCAGGTACCGCGCTATCCGGGCGCGCGCTGAATGGGTATAACGCCTGGGCAGCGATCCGCAAACGAGCCCGGAACGCGGGGTTTCTGACGCCGGTTTGGCGCCACACCTGGCGCGCGACGGGTGTGACGGTTTACCTGGAGAGAACGGCGGCCGGCTCGAGCATGCCCAGCAGATGGCTGCGCATGAGTCGCCCAGGACCACCAAGCTCTACGACCGGACCAAAGACGAGATCACGATCGGCGAGGTTGAACGGATTCAGCTTTGAGCGCGGAGCCATTGCTCCGGACGGTCGCGGGTCGGCTATTCGACGTTCTAAAATCGTTTATAGGCGCGTTTGATGAGGGTGGCCGCTATCATGACACTCTGCCTGCTTGCCTCGGCTGTATGGTCGGGCTCAGATAATTTTCTCAATCATCAGCAACGGTATAGTCTCCTTTTTCCTGGCCTTCACTATTGTGGCCGCTTTCTCAATCAGCTCTTCATTTGTCATGCGGTGATTTTAGCTGCCTTGCCGCCGTTTCCTCCAGAATGTAGCGTCGACCAGAGGGTTCGCGCACGATTTGGAACGCGGCAATGGATGAGACGGGTCAGCAGGCGCGATTTTTGCTTTATCAGAAGGTATGGTGCTACCCGAGCGAGTCGGCGGTTTTTTGATTGACCTGGATGGCACCGTCATCGAAGGCGGCGAACTTATTCCAGGCGCAGCGGAAGTGCTCCGGTCGCTGATGCAGAAAGAGATCCCGTACCGAATTGTGACGAACACCACCAGCAAACCGCGTTCGGCGATTCTAGCCAATATGAGTGCCCTCGGGATTGAGTTACGGCCAGAGCAATTGATGACCGCTCCGATCATCGGGGGGGCCTATCTCCGGCGCGAAGGAATTACGCGCTGCTTCCCTCTGCTTAAAGCTTCCTTGCTGGAGGATTTAGCGACGATCGAGTTTGTGGAGAGCTCGCCACAAGCGGTGCTGGTGGGTGACATCGGCGACGCTCTTACCTATGCCGCACTCAATCGCGCGTTTCGGTTTCTTCTCGACGGCGCTGCCTTCATCACGCTGGCCCGGAATCGGTATTTTCGCGGGACGGATGGTCTCTGTCTGGACGTCGGGTCTTTCGTAGCGGCTCTGGAGTACGCGACCCAAAAAGAGGCGGTCTTAATTGGTAAACCGGCTCGCGAGTTCTTTCTGTTGGCCTGTCAAAGTATGGGAATTCCGCCCGCAGCCACGGTAGTCATCGGCGATGATTTGGAGGCGGATGTAGGCGGCGCAAAGGCGGCCGGGTGCACCGGCGTCCTCGTTCGCACAGGCAAGTTTCGGTCCGCCCAAATAGAGAAGTCGGAGATCGGTCCGGACGCGATCCTGGACTCGTTAGCCAGCCTTCCTAGTTTGTTAGGACCCTGAAGAGCGCAGTCTGGCCTGAGGTAAGTTAGTAGCGCGCGGGGTAAGCGTGGGTTTGGAGAGAAAGAGCGACAGGTCAGATGAGAAGGGATGGGAAAGATGAGGGATCGTTACAATAAAGCCTCCTTGCAGTAGAGCGAGTAAACTTTTAAATCTGACAGGACCCCAAAGTAGAGGACTTCGTGCTCTGAAAGATCATCAGCGGCGGCCAGACCGGTGCGGATCGCGCCGCGCTCGATTTTGCGATCGAGGTCAGCCTGGAACATGGGGGGTTCGTTCCGAGGGGGCGCAGAGCCGAAGACGGCAGAATCCCCGAGCGGTACAAGCTTAGTGAGCTATCGAGCGTTTCGTATGCCGTCCGGACTAAGCGGAATGTACGAGAAGGCGATGGCACGGTAGTCTTCAGCGTGGACC
>JBAUZZ010000496.1:0-28707 GCA_049585495.1 Chthoniobacterales bacterium
CGCTCAAAACCCAGATGGAGAAGATGCAGCGTCAGTACGAGCAGCGCATCTCGGCCATGGAAAGCCAGATGAAGGCTTTGGAATCCAAAGCTGACAGCGGCACCATCCTGAACACGAGAATCTTAACCGATGCCAGCGGCGAGGGAAAAGGGGTGCCGGCCCCGGTCCTTGAGGAATCGTTCCTGAAAACGCTCACCCGCAACTTCGTGTTCGCGATGTACGTCCGCGCCGGATTCTCATTTAACGGAAACGGCGGCTCCGGAGATTTCAGCTTCGTCATCCCGGATAATATCGGCGGCCGTTTCCGGCTCGGTAACGAAAACGACTTCTACATGGAGCCGACCTTTATCCAGAATCATATTCTGGGCGACGGCCCTGACGTGGCAGATGTCAGCTTCCGGATGACGCCGAACTTCTATGACAACATTTCGAAATTCAGCTTCTTAACCACGGGAACCTCGCCGTCCGGTGGAAACGGTAATGGTTTCAATATCGGGATGCGCGAGACGTTCGTGGAGATGAAGAACGTGTTTAAGGAAGCTCCCGAAATCACGTTCTGGGGCGGTGAGCGGTTCTATGACCGGTACAACATCGACCCGGATGACTTGTTCTGGCTCGATTCGTCGGGCTGGGGCGTGGGCGCCTATAATATCGATCTGGGTTTTGGCAAGCTGTACCTCGCCTGGCTCGGCGGGTTACGGGATAACCTGGGTTTACAGACCAACGCAAATGTAACGAACGCCGTTGGGAATCAGTTCCAGCATACCTTCGACGTTCGGATAAAGGAGATCCCGTTCCTGTGTGGCAAGCTTGCCCTGATTGGGATCGGCACCTACATGAAGGGTGCCACGGTTTCGACAGTCAACAAGACGTTTACCGACTCGCTTGGTAATAATTTTGTTGGCACCTTAGAAACTGGCGATTCATATGGCTACGGCGGTGGCTTTATCTGGGAGTATGACTGGGGCAACAAGAGTTATTTCCGGCTCTTCGCTTTGGCCAGCAAGGGTAATCTCAACTTTGGCGGCACGACCGATCCCAGTTTTATACAAGGTAATACGGTCAATGAGTTCGAGGCTGAAGTCGCTCGGGCCAGGCAGGGTTTATCACACCAAGGCATAACGCAGACTAACGGCGTAGCAGTGACGTCTCCGCTCGCTAACTTCAGGGGCCAGCTCAGTCCACAGAACGACACGACGGACTACCGAGCCGGTTACGAGCTTGTCTGGAACGTGACCAAGTGCTTTGCGTTTGATTTCTGGGGTTATTGGGACAACAGCAACTTTGGTTTCGGGGAGCTTCGTACGACTTCCTCGGGTCATTTGGTACAAGGCGGCGGGAGCCGAAACCTCATTGGAGTCGGGTTACGTCCGGTCTTGTGGATCTCGGATAACTTCGCGATCCAGGGTCAGGCTGGGTATAACTATATCGACAACGACCGGGCTGCCGGTAATGGCCAAAATGGCCTGGGCCGCAGTGGAGAGATGGGTATCTTCACGATCGCGCCAACGATCAAGCCCAGCGGCGGGTATTTTACTCGGCCTGAGATCCGGGTTTTTGCGACCTATGCCATCTGGACTCATTCCTTGGATCAGGGCGCGGTTATCAACACTGGCGCGCCGCCATACAACAGAAACCAAACCCAAGGCTGGCTCTTTGGTAGCCAGATGGAGATCTGGTTTTAGCTTGCCTTCCCTAGGGTAAGGCCTACACTTATCTCCCCTCTCCATGACCGGAGAGGGGAGATTTTTTTTGGCACTGTTTACTATGACCCGACGCAGGTAGGGTCCGCTCTCCGAGCGGACTGCGAGCGCAGTCGTTTGGAGAGTGCTGTTCCGCCAGCGCCACGGCGCGACGGAGCACCGCCCTCCAGTCTGGCCGCGGTCGTTTCGGAGAAACGATCCTACCATTCGGGTTGATAATTTCGCACCTGGAAGGTGCGTCTACTGTGCGCGAGGGTCGGATAACAGCGAGGAGCAAAGTAGCCGCAGCTTCCAGCTGCGAGATAGCTACGAGAACAATCTAATCGTATGATCAAAAAACTTTGCGGTCTTTTACTATTCTGTTCCGCCGCGAGCGGATTTGCCTGGACCGATGGCGAACTGTTGATCTGGATCAACGGCGACAAAGGATACAATGGCCTGGCCGAAGTTGGAAAGAAATTCGAGAAGGATCTGGGTATTCCGGTTAAGGTCGAGCATCCGGAAGACGCGACCGACAAGTTCCAATCAGCTGCCCAAACCGGTAAAGGCCCGGACATCATGCTCTGGGCACACGACCGCATCGGTGAGTGGGCCGACGCGGGCCTCTTGAAGCCGCTGACGATCTCTGAGGACTTCAAAGCGAATTTCATCCCGATGTGCTGGGATGCCGTAACGCACAACCAGCAGGTCTTTGGATATCCGCTTGCCCTCGAGGCGGTATCCCTGATCTGCAACAAGAAATACGTCACAGGCGAGCCTCCAGGCCAGTTATCAGAGATTCCCGCTTTCGCCAAGGAGTTGAAGGCAGCGAAACCAGGCGTGATCCCGATTATGTGGGATTACAACACTCCTTACTTCACCTGGCCTTTCCTGGCCAGCGCCGGCGGCTATCCATTCAAGAGAACGGATTCAGGATACGACACGATGAATATCGGAGTTGCCAACGAGGGGGCGGTGAAGGGCCTGACGGAGGTGGTAAATCTCATCACGACCGGGGTGATCCCCAAGGGCGCCTCCTACAGCGTCATGGAGCAAAAGATGAATAGCGGCGAGCTGGCAATGATGATCAGCGGTCCATGGGCCTGGGGAAATCTCCGCAAGAGTGGCATCGATTTCGATCTCGCCCCGCTTCCCGGGGTGGACGGCAACCCCGGGAAACCCTTCGTGGGCGTTCTCTCGGCGCTGATCAATCGTGCTACGCCCAACGCAGACCTCGCCGCTCAGTTCCTGGAAAAGTATGTTTGCACCGCAGATGGTCTGAAGACCATCGACGCTGACGTCCCGATCGGTGTCCCGGCCTTGAAATCGCTCTATGAGGAGATGGCCGCAAAGAACCCATTGATCAAGGTCACCTACCAAAATGCGCAAAACGGCGTCGTGATGCCGAACATTCCGCAGATGGGGAAGTTCTGGAGTTCCATGGCTACGGCTTTTCAGATCGCCACCAACGGACAAGCGACTCCGGAAGCGGCTTTGGCCGACGCCAAGAAGAATATGGAGAAGTGAGTTTTGGGTTTTGGGTCCGGAGTTTTGGGTTTTCGGTTTTCGGTTTGGCGTTCCGAGGCGAGGTTTGGTAGGGCGAAATTCGTCCGGCGGTCGCCGGATAAATGAGCCTGCGAGGGTAGGGCAACCTGTTGGGGTTTGGCTCGGCAAGCCTCGCCCTACCATCGTCGACGCGTATCGATCATCGGTAGGGCAAATTCGTCCAGCAGCTGCCGGAGAAATGGGCCTCCCTGGGGACTGGCAACCTGCTGAACTTGTTTCCGAAGCACCGAAGGTGCGAAATATTATAGCCTAGGGCGCCAGCCCTAGTTAGGATATAAAAAAGCGCAACCGCGCTGAAATTGCGGTAGATTGTTTCATTTATCGAGGACGTTGTTCCTAACATGATTTCCGTCGGTGGTTCCTCTTCGCCCAAGGCTTCCGACACGAGACACTTTCGTCGCTGTCCCGTCCTTTCCGGCTTAGCTGAAGCTTCACGGAACGAATTTGCCCTGTCCACGGTAGGCACGAGCCCGCGATCGACGCAACCGACGATGGTAGGGCGAGGCTTGCCGAAGCCTAAGCCCAGCAGGTTACCCCACCCGCACAGACTCATTTGTCCGGCAACCGCCGGGCGAATTCGCCCTAGTGAACCTCGCTCCGAACGTCGAATCCGGAATGTGGAACCTGGAACTCGAAACCCGGAACTTGGAACGCCCCGATGTTAACGCGCACGCCCAACCGCGAACCGAAGACGACTAACCGCCGCGCCGAAGGCACCGACACGGGCAGCATGCTCAGGGCTCTGCCGATCCGTCTCATTCTGGTTGCGCTGATTGCCATCCCCGCGCTCTACGTCGTTTTCGTCATTTATCAGGCCGGGAAACCCTGGATCGGCCTGGCATTCCTCGTGATCATCTGCCTCGGCAGCTACATTTACCTCAGTGAGAAAGCTTACACTTATCGGTACCTTTTCCCCGGGCTGTTGGGGTTCGGCCTGTTTGTCATCTTTCCGATCGTTTACATGGTGTTTCTCAGCTTCACGAAGTACAGCTCGCAGAACCTGCTGCCGTTCAACCGTGTCCTCGCGCTTTTCCGCCAGGAAAGCTTTCTCACCGGGAATGCTTATTACCGCTACCAGCTTTACCGCCAGGACAGTGGCGAATACATCCTTTATATTGAGAACGAAAAGGATCCGTCCCAGCGGTTCGCTTCCGAACCCTTTGAGCTGATCCCGGGACACCAGCCCCCCATCGCGGAAGAACCGATCAATCTTAAGGCTCTGGCACCCGGCCAATCGGTTCCCGGAAATCCACTCGAGATAGCCCAGTTTACGCGCGAGAAACTGTTCATGCCCATGCGGAGCATCCAGTTCGCCTTGCCCGACGGGAAGCTGGTCGGGCTGGAGGGCCTGCAGAAGTTCACGGCAAGAGAGCGCTTGTGGACGGTAAACAAAGACGGATCGCTCACCAATAGAAAGGATGGTTCCACGATCCATCCTGACTTCGCCATAGGCTTTTTTGTGAACGAAAAGGGCAACAAAGTTGGCGTCGGATTCCGGACCATGTACGGCCTGGGCAACTACCTGGCCATCTTTACAGATCCTCGTATTCGAGGCCCGTTCCTCAAAATTTTTGTCTGGAACGTTGCTTTCTCCGGTCTTTCGGTGTTCTTCCAGTTCGCTCTCGGGATGCTGCTCGCCGTGGTCCTGGAGTGGAAAGAACTCCGCTTCCGAAAGGCCTACCGGACGCTGATGATTCTGCCGTATGCCGTCCCGGCTATCCTCTCCATCCTCATCTTCAAAGGCTTGTTCAATCAAGAGTTCGGCGCCGTGAATGAATTTTTGCGCGGAATCTTTGGGGTGGCGCCGGATTGGGAGACAAATCCCTGGGGTGCGCGAGCCATGATTCTGCTCGTGAACGCCTGGCTCGGCTATCCCTACATGATGTTGATCTGCACCGGAATGCTTCAATCGATTCCATCGAGCATTTACGAGGCAAGTGCGATCGAAGGGAGCAACCCCATGGTCGACTTTTTCAAGCTGACCTTACCGCTGGTTCTGCCACCCCTGGTCCCGATTCTGATCTCCAGTTTTGCTTTCAACTTCAACAACCTTCTCGTCGTGTACCTGTTAACCGCAGGCGGTCCGAAGATGGTTGGCGGCGGCATCGCAGGTGAGACCGATTTGCTGGTGACTTATACCTACAATCTTGCGTTCCGCGATTCCGGAACGAACTACGGCTTGGCTAGCGCCGTTGCGACGCTGCTCTTCATTATTGTCGGCACGCTTGCCTGGATCAATCTGAGGATCAGCGGACGGAGCGTGAAACTGTAGGAAATGACCAAATGACAAATGACAAATGACAGATGGCGGACGGCAGATAGCAAATTGGGTTGAACAAGCAGGTAGGGCGAATTCGTCCGGCGAAGCGGGACAAATGAGCCTTTGGGGAGACAGCATCCTCGGTTTAGGCTCGGCGAGCCTCGCCCTACCATCGTCTAGGCTCAGCCCGATCGTGGGTTTGTCATTTGTAATCTGTCATTTGTCATTTCTTCTCCCCCTATGACCTCAAAACAGAAACTTCTCATCCGAAAAATTTGCGCCCACGCGTTCCTGATCGGCTTCATTGTGCTTGTGCTTGCCCCATTTGTGATGGTGGTGACCGCCTCACTGCGCAAAGGCAACTTCGCACCGAGCAAGGTTTACCTGAACCCGAACGAATACAGCCTCGAACATTGGAAGTATGTGCTCGGAATTCCCTACGAAGAGGTCGTCAATGCTGCTACCGGAGAAAAACGGGTGATCAGCGCCAGCACGCCGCCACTCCTCTGGTTTTGGAACTCAATCAAAGTCTCTCTGATCGCATCGACGGGGATCATCCTCCTTTCCGGCACGGCTGCCTACGCTTTTTCCCGCCTGAAGTTCAGGTTCCGGGGACCAACCCTCGGCGCCCTGTTGATCCTCCAGATGTTTCCCTTGTTGCTGGCTCTGGTCGCATTTTACGTGATCCTGGATTTTACGGGCCAATATGTGAAATGGCTCGGACTCAACACGCAACCAGGTCTGATTATGGTTTACCTGGGGGGAATTTCTTCCTACATCTGGATGATCAAAGGATATTTCGACACGATCCCGCCCAGCATGGAGGAGTCGGCTCGCATTGATGGCGCATCGCTCTTCCAGACATTCGTGCGGATACTGCTTCCGATGAGCCTGCCGATCTTTGCCGTGGTGTTCATTCTGTCCTTCATCGGCTATATGTCGGAGTATCCGGTCGCGTCCGTGGTCCTGCAGACCAGTGATAAGTGGACTCTCGCGGTAGGGGCGAACTCGTTCCTGTACGAACAAGAAAAATTATGGGGCCGTTTTGCCGCACTTGCGGTCTTGAGTGGCGTGCCAATTACTGTAATGTTTCTGCTGTGTCAACGATTTGTCATCGGAGGGCTCACCTCTGGTGGCGTCAAAGAATAATTAACCCCAGAGCAAAAAGTCATGAGCGAAGGTTCCGTACAAATCAAAGACTTGATCAAGACCTATACGGATGATCGGGGTCGCCCGACGTTCACGGCGGTCAAGAAGATCAACCTGAATATCAACAACGGGGAGTTTATGGTCCTCGTCGGCCCGTCCGGGTGTGGTAAAACGACGACATTGCGTATGGTCGCCGGCCTGGAGAAAATTTCGAGCGGCACGATCTCGATTGGCGACCGAGTCGTCAACGATCTCGAGCCAAAGGATCGTGGGATCGCGATGGTATTTCAGAATTACGCCCTGTATCCCCACATGACCATTTTCAACAACATGGCGTTTGGATTGCAGCTGGCGAAGAAAAAGAAGGACTTCATCCAGGATACCGTAGGTAAGACCTCGAAGGCGCTCGGCCTCGATACGATGCTGGAACGGAAACCGCAAGCCCTCTCAGGCGGCCAGCGCCAGCGTGTCGCGTTGGGGCGAGCCATTGTCCGTAATCCGCAGGTTTTCCTTTTCGACGAACCACTTTCAAACCTGGACGCAAAAATGCGCGTCCAGATGCGTTCCGAAATCTCACGCCTCCACACTCAGCTCGGAAACACTATGATCTACGTGACCCATGATCAGGTGGAAGCCATGACGATGGGCGACCGCATTTGTGTGATGAAAGATGGGTTGATCATGCAAGTTGCCGATCCGTTGACGCTCTATCGGAAGCCGGAAAATCTGTTTGTCGCCGGCTTTATCGGCAGTCCGCCAATGAACCTGCTGAAGGGTAAGATACAAAAACGAGATGGTGGTCTGTTTTTTACCGAAAACTCGGAAAAGGACGCGTTAGACTTCCCGCTGCTGGGTCGCCTCGAACCTCTCGCGGGCAGGTACGTCGGCAAAGATATCGTCTTCGGCATTCGCCCTGAGCATATCAGCAATGAGCCGAAGGAGGGCTCGAGCACACCGGTCACATTGAGCGTTGATATCGCTGAGCCGATGGGTTCGGAATCGCTTGTCTACATGAGAGCAGGCACCGCTAACCTGATCGCGCGGATCCACGGCGAACATTTATTTCATCAGGGGGATAAGTTGACCGTCCAGTTCAACCTGGACAAAGTATCTCTGTTCGATGCCGAGACCGAAAACGTAATCCGCTAGAGAATCTATGCGCCAAATCCTAGAGACGGAGCAGTATGTTCAGGTGCCGCCAATGATGCTGTCGGATCCGTTCTATCGGATCACCTACCTTATCAAGGAGGAAATTAGGAAATATAAGTGGATCGAGGGTGAGAAAGGTCGTCAACTCAGCTGGGAACAAGCGCTGAGAGAGTGGACAAATCAGCACCGGGATAAATATGAGCATTTTCTCTTGGATACGCTGAGTTTCCCTGAGGAAGCGGAGACAAAGGCAGAGAAGTAGGGCTCGGCAAGCCTCATCCTACCGCACGTGAGAAGTGAAAGGTGATTGGTGAGAGGTGGTTGAGGTCTCGGCTTAATAGCGTAATCGAGGTAGGGCGAATTCGTTTCCGCCGTCGGCGGAGACAAATGAGCCTTGTGGGTTGGCGACGTCCCCGGGTTAGGTTCGGCAAGCCTCGTCTACCGCGCTCGGCTCGAACCCATCGCCGGTAGGTCGAATTAGTTTCCGCCAATTGGCGAAGACAAAGACGCCGTGGGGAATGGCAACGTCTCCGTTTTAGGCTCAGCAAGCTTCGCCCTACCGTGTCTCGGCCTATCATGCGTCGTAGTTTCGACCGCGGCCGCTTGCTGCGAAGTGACACGGGGATCCTGCCTGTGTTATTCAAAAAACAGGCATGACTGTCTCACTTCGCCCCCTAGAAGGTGTGTCACACTATGTCCACCCCACTATTTCAATGGCTCAATAGCCGCGGTGCGGGCGTTCTACTGCACCCGACCTCACTGCCCGGTCCCACCGGAATCGGAACCCTCGGTCACGAAGCGCGCCGATTCATTGACTTTCTGGCCGAAGCCGAGATGAAATTCTGGCAGGTCTGCCCGTTGGGACCAACCGGCTTCGGCGACTCGCCCTACCAGTGTTTCTCAGCGTTCGCCGGGAACCCGTATTTGATTGATCTCGAGGTTTTCGTGGAGAGAGGTCAGCTCAGCCCGGAAGACCTGGGCCATCTCCGAGCGTTGCCGGTTCATTGCGTGGACTACGGCACGCAATGGCGTCTTCGCTGGCAAATCCTAAAAAAAGCATTCGCGAGTTTCAGCGCCGATTGTTCGGCGCGGGAACGACAGCAGTTCCGCGCGTTCGTCAAGGCGAACAAGATGTGGCTGGATCCTTACACCCGTTTCATCGCGCTCAAGGCAAAATTTGAGGGACGCTCGTCGCGCCACTGGCCTGCGGAGTTCAAGCGTTATTCGACCGCAAAGCGGCATTTTACAAAATCGTTAACTTCGGTAGGGGCGGATCTCCGACCTGATCGAGAACTCGTTGAAGAGGCCGATGCCCAGGCCTTTTACCAGTTCGAATTCTTCAGACAATGGGCCTCGTTGAAGACGTACGCGCATTCGCGCGGAATCCAGATCGTGGGTGATATTCCTATTTTCGTCGCAATGGATAGTGCGGACGTCTGGACCAACCCGGCCCTGTTCCTGATGGACGAAGACCTTAATCCGACCGGGGTAGCCGGTGTCCCACCGGACTACTTTGCCGAAGATGGTCAACTCTGGGGTAATCCCCTCTATGACTGGAAGTACCACGAGTCGCAAGGGTTCTCCTGGTGGCTTTCCCGCCTCCAGGCCACTTTCGAACTCTACGACATCGTCCGAGTCGACCACTTCCGCGGCTTCGATGAATATTGCAGAATCTCGCCGGACGCCCAGAATGCACGCGAATTCACCTGGGAGCCCGGACCAGGCCTTAAGCTTTTCAATGCAATCAAAGCAGGGTTTCCCGAGGCGAAGCTCATCGCCGAGGACCTGGGTATCATCACTGATTCCGTGAGAAAGCTGGTCAAAGAAGCCGGAGTTCCCGGGATGCAGGTCCTCCAATTTGGATTCGAGGGAGCAACAGAATACCTGCCACACAACAGTCAGCGGAATTGCGTAATGTACCCCGGAACGCATGACAACGATACGGCTTGGGGCTGGTTCGCGGCGCAGTCCGAACCGGTCCAGGACTTCTTCCGCCGCTATCTTGGTGTCCCGGGCGATGCCGTTCCTTGGGATATGATTCGCGCGGGCTACGCCTCCGCAGCGCGCATCTTCATCGTGCCGTTCCAGGACCTGCTAAGTCTGGGCAGTGAGGCACGGATGAACATACCGGGGCAAGCTGTCGGGAACTGGCGGTGGCGTTTTACCAACGAGCAGCTCGAGCAGCTCCGGGAGCAAAGCGCCGGCTATTTGCGAGAACTCGCAAAGCTCTACGAACGGTAGATGGCGAGTGGGAGTGCGAGTGCGAGTGCGGGAGTGAGAGTACGCGGATCAGCCAGCGCGACTTGGAGGATCCGAGCGAAAACTACAATAGCAAACGACAACAGTGTGGCGCTGGTGATCCGCGTATTCTCACTCCCCGAATCGCACGCCTCACACTCGCACTCGCACTCAGACTCATTTCTCTGTCTTCGCCTCGTCCAACAACTCCTGCACGCGCGGCAGGGCGCCGCTCTTGGGGAATCGCTTACGGAAGTCCTCCAGAAGCTCGATCGCCTTGGCGGGCTCATGTGCCGTCTGGAGATAGAGTGCCGCGAGATTGAACAGACTATTTTCGTGCTGCGGATTTTGACGATGGCTCGACAAGATTACCCAGACGACGAGCGCGCCAACGGCAAAGGCGATGAAAGCAGCGAGGACAATTTGCGCCAGGTTCGATCGTTTGGATGAGGTTCCCATAGCTTGTAGGGCGCGTGGCTCACGCGCCGTCTAATCCAATATTGATTTTGCCCGGCGGCTGAGGCCAGCCTGCATCGCTCACAAATCCTGAGAGATTTGTGAGCGATGCAGGCTCAGGCAGCGGAATTCTCCGGCTTGCGCCGGAAAAATTCCGCTGCTTTTTTGAGACAGGAATTTGAAACAGTTTGTTGTCGATTCATTTATTTTCAAACGGGCTCTTAAACAGACGGTGTAGCGTCTGTTTAAGAACTTTCTAGCCCGCAATAAACGTGTGGCTATATATGGCGCGTGAGATTTGCGGGCTAGCCGCCCTACAAGAACAGTTCTCCCTGACCCTCTCCGGCCCGGGCGGCCTCTTCCTGCACTTCCGCCAGCACTGATCGAAACTCGCATTTCTCCAGTCCCTCGATATAGCGCGGATAATTCGGACGAATTTTGAGGTCCTCGATTGGCACCGGCAGCTCGTGATCAAGTTCCAGGCGGACCATCTCTCGGTTTTGTTCGATCTGTGTTTTATTCGCTTCGAGCTTCTCCCGGAGCTTTGCGTTTGTCACCTTTCCAAGATTAGCGAAAAGATTCCTGATCGTACCGAATTCACGAATGAGCCCGGCAGCGGTCTTCAAGCCAATGCCATCGATTCCTGGAATGTTGTCCACGTTGTCGCCGGTCAACGCCAGGACCTCGCCGATGCCCGCCGGAGCAACGCCCCATTTCTTTGTCACTTCGTCGATCCTCAACAAGGCGTGTGGATCCTTAGGATTCTTCAGATCAGCCTTGTTAGTCGAGTAGATGCTGACTCTTGCGTCGACGAGTTGGAAGAGATCTTTGTCATTAGTGGCCAGAATCGTCTCCAGGCGCTTTTGATTCGCGGCGATCACGTAACATCCCATCAGATCATCAGCCTCCGTATCCGGCTTGGCGATTGACCTGAATCCCATGGATCCGCAAAAGTCGCGGATGAAATCAAGTTGCGGAATCATTCCTTCCGGCATGGCCTCGCGTTGTTGCTTATAAGAAGGCTGAAGCCTCATGCGCTTTTCGGGGAGCCCTTCATCCCAAAAAATCCCCGCGAGGTCGGGCGCGAGATCTTTCGCCATCTTTCGGATCGTCTTCACAAATCCGAAAATCGCGTTCGTCGGCTCGCCACGAGAATTGTTAAGTTTCGGGATGGCATGAAATGATCGGTAGACATAGTAGTGGCCGTCAATCAACAAGAGTCTCACAAACAAACGAGTAAACGGTCGGCGATGGAGAGTAAAGGGCAGGCGTATCGAGGGGGGTGTGAAGGAAGGCATGGGCGTGTCGGCGCGTGCAAGGAATGTATCGGCGTGTCGGCGTATCGGCGTGTCGGCGTAGAAGTCTCCCCAGTACTGGATCGTCAGTCACCGGATCGGGAAGGAATGTATCGGCGTATCGGCGTGTCGGCGTAGAAGTCTCCTCAGTACTGGATCGTCAGTCGCCGGATCGGGCAGAAATGTATCGGCGTGTGAATGGAAGTAAAACTAAGGCCATGAGAGCGGCAAAAAGAATACTGAGCCTGCATCGCTCACAAATCTCTCAGGATTTGTGAGCGATGCAGGCTAGTCAACATCGGCGCTTGCGTCGCGTTCTGATAAACATCTAAATGTCGAAAATGCTCCGCTGCTTTTATAGACTTCTTATCATCTCTAGAATCACGCCGATACGCCGATACGCCGATACGGCAATACATTCCTTGCACACGCCGATACGCCCGCACGCCGATACGCCGATACATTCTTTTCACGCGCCGATACGCCGACACGCCGATACGCCGATACGCTCTTTTCACGCGCCGATACGCCCACACGCCGATACGCCGATACGTTTCCTTCGGGCGGCCGCCTTTTTCATTGCGCTGAGTGGTTGCGCAGGCTCATCTCACCGGAGCGACGTGACGGAGTACGCGCTGGCCGTTGGCCGGCCTTACCCGAATGAACTCGGTGTTGCCCAGGAACGGGTGAACCGCTACCTGGCACGATTGAAGCCGAGCCAGCGCGCTCAGCTTATGCAAAATGAGTATCTCGCGGTCGAGGCAACAACAGTACCAGCCTCCGAGGTCCCTGGCCTTGCGAACAAGATTAGCAGCGGCCAAGTTCAAGCCACAGGTGGCTTTGCCGCGGACCCGTACAATCGAATGAGTGTCGTGAGCCGTTTTATCATGATCTTCGAAACCAAAACGGGACAACCCGCAACCGACGAAGGCTTCGTCGTTATTAACACACCTTCGAAAGGGAAGCTGGGAATCTTCGGAGGTTATACAGCCCTATACATCGGAACAGGTAAATGAAGAGGTCTCTCCTGGTAGTTTTTACTCTCGCGGCAACGATCTGGCCTGGCGTGCTATTTGGCGCCTATTCGCCCCAGACCGAGTACGCGCTCATGACGGCTCCACCTTACAAAGCCGAGGTCGATCGCGCATATCGCAGGTTATGGCATTTCCTAACCCATCTAAATCCAAAGACACGGGCCCTGCTCGAGCAGACACCGAATGTGGCAGTTCAAGCCTACGAACTGAAAGCTACGGATGTCGCCTTGATTACACACCGCTTGGCGAAGGGTAAGTCACAAGCCACGGAAATCTATGGCCGTAGCCCACGCGACTGGAGCGAGGCCCAGGTGAAGTTCCTCCTGATCTTTGACTCCCGGACCCGCCAACTCGCCTCCCCCGAAGGCGTCCTGGTTGTCGACACACCCCTGCGGGGCACCGTCGGAGTGTTCGGAGGGTTGTCTGCAGTATACGCGGGGACGGGGAGTTAGTGAGTAAAGGTATCGGCGACACATTCTTTTCACGTAAGACTCAAGTTCGGGTCTGCGTCGTCCGAGAGATCGGTTTGAAACCCGCGCAAAAATCGCTCGACGGCAACGTAGGCTATCATCGCGGCGTTATCTGTGGTCAGGTACGGAGCGGCAAGTTTCAGCCTGAACCCTGAAGCGGTGGCTGCCTCGCCCATTCGGGCGCGGAGACGGGAGTTGCGGCTCACGCCGCCGCTAACAGTGACCAACTCGCTACGGGTTGCTTTGGCCGCAGCAATTGTCTTGCGAATGAGAACATCAATCACCGCCTCTTGAAAAGAAGCACACAAATCCGACTGAAAGTCACCTTCCAGTTTGGGGAGGAGATAACGGACCGCGGTCTTAAGCCCGCTGAAGCTGAAATTGAAGTCCCGGCTTCCCAGCATGCTTCGCGGGAGGTCGAACCGCTCCGGATCGCCCCCTCGGGCTAGCTCATCGATGATCGGACCCCCGGGATAGGGTAACCCCATTAACTTCGCCACTTTGTCGAACGCTTCGCCGGCGGCGTCATCGAGTGTTTGCCCGAGCAGACTGTACACTCCGACATCCTCCATTCGGATGAGCATGGTGTGACCGCCGCTGACCACCAGACCGACGGCCCGCCGTGGCCCGTTGGGTTCACCGAAAAATGGTGACAGCAGATGGCCCTCAAGATGGTTGACACCGATGAACGGTTTGCGGAGCCCGATTGCGAGCCCTTTCGCGGCGGAATAGCCGACGAGCAGCGATGACAACAAACCCGGCCCGCGGGTAGCGGCGATGCAATCGAGATCGGTGATTGCTCCGCCCGCCCGTTCGAGGGCGGAGCTAATCAGTGGTTTGATTTTGACGAGATGGTTTCGGGATGCAACCTCCGGGACAACCCCGCCAAATTGTCGATGAAGCGCCACCTGGCTAGCGATCTCTGATGCTAGCAGCCGGTCGCGCCCCCGGAGTATCGCAACCGCCGTCTCGTCGCACGAAGTCTCAATCGCGAGTGCCAGAGGCGCGCTCACCGCTCGTTGACTTGATCCTGTGACCGGTTCCCGCCGTTCTGGCTATAGATCATCACGCCCTTGAGCGCATCGATGGCGCGGTCGAGCTGTGAGTCCCGTTGCTCGTTGACGAGTTTCTGTTCTTCGGAAGTCAGCGGCCTTTCCCGCCGGCGGAGCAAGAGCGCTCGGTCCTGGTCCGGCGTGAGCGCCGCCTGTATATTCGGGGTAATCCCCTTCTCGTGAATCATCTGTTTTCCGGGCGTATAGTACTTCGCTGTCGTCAGCCGAAGCGCAGAGCCGTCCGGGAGCTGTATGACACTTTGGACCGACCCTTTGCCAAAGGTGGTTTCACCGATCAGGATGGCGCGGTTCAAGTCCTTCAGCGCCCCCGCTACGATCTCCGAGCCGCTCGCGCTGCCTCCGTTCACGAGGATGACCATCGGGAAATTGCTGTGCTGCTTGGCGCTTCGATCGGTGTAGTATTCGCGTCGCTGCGACGCCCCTCGACCCTCCGTGTAGACGACCATCGTCTTGGGCGGCACAAACAAACCGCACACGTCGACAGCACTGGTAAGCAAACCTCCCGGATTGAACCGCAAATCCATTACAAGCGCCTGCATCCCCTGCGCCTGTAGTTCGTCCAGTTTCTGGCTCAACTCTTGCGCGGTCGGCTCATTGAACTGGGTGATACGGACGTAGCCGATCTTGAAATTTGCAGTCTTCGATTGATCCAGCATCTTGGCGTCCTTTACGCTCGGGACCTTGATCACCTCGCGCTGGAGCGGGTAATCTTTCGTCTCCTTGTTGGACGGCCGATAGATGGTCAGCGTGACCTTTTGGCCCGGTTCTCCACGCAAGAGTTCCAGCGCCTCCTGTAAGCTCATCTTTTCGGTCGTGGTGGCATTGATCCGAAGAATCTGATCGCCCGGCATGATGCCCGCGCGAAATCCGGGCGTATCCTCCATCGGAGATACCACCGTGAGAACGCCGTCCTTGGTCGACACGACGATGCCGAGCCCGCCAAACTCGCTCCGCGTTTCATCCTGCATGTCCCTGAAGTCAGTCGGTTCCATAAACTGACTGTGCGGATCGAGGCTGCTCATCATGCCGCGGAGCGCCGCGTACATCAGATCCTTATAAGAGACCTTGTTTTCGTCGACGTAATCCTGACGGATCAGCTGAAGCGCCCGCGTGAACACGGTGAGATTGGAGTAGTCGGCGTCGTCCGAGCCGGCTGCCGCGCTCGAGGTTAGGACTTTCCATCCGACTGCTGCATTAAACGCCACCAATAACCCAAGAAAACCAAAGACCAGCTTGCGCTTCATCGAATTCGAAAAGTAGCACACGTTTGGAATCGGTAAACGGTGAAACGGTAGTGAAGGCACAGTAATCAGTAAACACTCGTCAGTAATCAGTAAGCGGTACGCAGCGGGGGGAGAGTGTATCGGCGTATCGGCGTGTGGGCGTATCGGCGTGGAGCTTCCGCGATATTGCATAGTCAATCGTCGGGTTAAAGCGGGTGCCGTGCTCCGTAGGAGCACCATCTTTATAGCAACGGCATAAAAAACGCGATAAGCTCCGTAGGAGCGACATCTCCACAAGACGTTCAGCGAAGGAGATGCCGCGTTGCGAAATGGTTCAACCTGCAACACGATCAGCAGCACATCTTCCGTAGAAGCCGATTAGATGCCGCTCCTACGGAGCTCGTCGCGATTTTTTGCTGCGTTAGCTATAAAGATGCCGCTTCTACGAAGCTCGCCGCTAAATTTTCCCACATCGATACGCCGAGACGCCCAGACGCCGATACCCTCTTTCCGTACTGTCTACTATCAACTCTCTACTGCTTTCCACCTACCGTCTCCGGTGCCGCACAAGTCGCCCGCCGTTCGCGTCGATCAGGACCAACTCATCGTAGGTCAATCGTTCAATCACTTCCTCAACCTGGTATGGCTCCACGATCGCAGAATCGCTTCTGACTACTTCCCCGGAAGCAAGCAGTTTGCCGTTTCGCACATCCCAGGTTCCGGTGTAGTTCCAAGTGGTTGTCTCCCCCTCTCGGTGGAGAATCTGGTCGGCCGAGTGGAACCCGTCACGGTGGAAGCTATTTTCGGCATAGAGCCGGTAACCTGTTCCTGTCTCGTCCGTGATCCAGGTCCCGACCAGATCGTGCATCAACTCTTCATCGGTCGTCGCGTGGTTGCGCTGGCACGATGTCAGGGCAAAGATGACAAATCCCAAAGTAGCGCCGTGAACCAGTCGTCGGATCCCCTTGAAAATCGTATCAGCGTGTCGGCGTGTCGACGTAGAGGAATCGTGGTCCTGCCCGCGAACGGTAGGCCTGGAATGGATTCGAGCCTTAAATGAATCTCGCTCTACCCTTAACATCGGCTCACATGAAGTTCGCCCCGCCGATCCCACGCCGACACGCCCACACGCCGATCCGCCGATACAATCCTACGCCGCGTCCTTATCCTGTTTTCTTCGGATCAGCGGCGCTCGTTTGCCTTCGACAACAGCTCGATTAATCACCACGTCCGCAATGTCCTCTCGGGTCGGGACATCGTACATCACATCGAGCATGATTTTTTCGAACATTGAACGCAACGCCCGCGCGCCTGTTCCCTTGTTGGCAGCCTGCTGGGCCAGCGCACGCAGCGCATCCCTGGTGACAACCAGGTTGACCGACTCCATCGCGAGGAGCTTTGTATACTGCTTCACCATTGCGTTTCTTGTGTCCGTCAAGATCATTACCAGTTCATCTTCGGTCAGCGGATCGAGTGCGGTCACAATCGGCAGACGCCCGACAAACTCCGGGATCATTCCAAAGGAAAGCAGGTCTTCCGGCTCGGAATATCTAAGGACTTCCTGGCTGAGCACGCTCGAGGATTTGACGTCACCCGTCTGAAATCCGAGCACCCTGTTCCCGAGGCGCCGGTTGATTATTTTGTCTAACCCAACGAAAGCGCCGCCGCAGATGAACAAGATCTTCTCGGTGTTAACCTGGATATATTCCTGGTGGGGATGTTTCCGGCCTCCCTGAGGCGGCACGTTGCAGGTGCTGCCTTCGAGAATTTTCAGGAGTGCCTGCTGGACGCCTTCTCCAGAGACGTCGCGCGTGATGCTAACGTTGTCCGTCTTTCGCCCGATCTTGTCGATCTCGTCGATGTAAACAATGCCAATCTCCGCCCTTTTGACATCGTAATCAGCATTCTGTAACAACCGCAGAATGATGTTCTCCACATCCTCGCCAACGTAGCCTGCCTCAGTCAAGGTCGTAGCATCGGCGATACAAAAAGGTACATCCAGAATACGGGCGAGCGTACGCGCCAGCAAGGTTTTGCCGGAACCGGTCGGACCAATTAACAGGATATTACTCTTTTCGATCTCCACGTCCGCGAAAGCGTCCAAGGCCAGGTCCTTACCGCCTTGCGTCTGGATGATTCGCTTGTAATGGTTATGGACGGCAACGGCCAGCACTTTCTTGGCCACCTCCTGGCCCACGACAAACTGGTCAAGCTGTCGGCGGATTTCTGCGGGCTTGGGTACCCTGAGAGTGGTCGTCTGACGACGAGCATCCTCATTCAGCTCTTTATCAAGGATACCCTTGCAGACGTTGATACAGTTGTCGCAGATGTAAACGCCAGGCCCGGCAATGAGTTTGCGCACCTCGGCATGGCTCTTGCCGCAAAATGAGCACATGGTGAGGTTCGACGCGCGCGCCATAGTTTATCTATCGTCCGCTGTTTTCACGAGTTGAGGAGGCAGATCACGAGCAGGCGAATTGTTCTCGCCCTTGTGGGACAGTGCATCCGCGCTGACATCTTTGCGCGACTTTACTACCTCATCCACCAGACCGTAGGTTTTCGCCTCCTCGGCTGACATCCAGTAATCGCGGTCGGAATCGATCTTGACTTGTTCTTCGCTTTTCCCGCTGTGCTGGGCAACAATGTGGATGAGACGCCGCTTCATCTTGAACATCCATTCCACCGTGCGCTCGACATCGCTGGCGGTGCCTTGAGCCCCGCCGGAAACCTGATGGATCATGATATCGGAATTGGGCAGGGCGAATCGCTTGCCTTTCGTCCCGGCGGCAAGAAGCACGGCCCCCATGCTGGCCGCGATGCCGACGCAATACGTCGAAACGTCGCAGGTGACAAATTGCATCGTATCGTAAATCGCCAAGCCAGCCGTCACCGAACCTCCTGGAGAGTTGATATACAGGTTAATGTCGCGTTTTGGATCTTCCATCTGCAGGAAAAGCATCTGGGCCACGACGAGATTCGCAACATGATCGTCAACCGCAGTTCCGATAAATACGATGCGATCCTTGAGCAGGCGACTATAAATGTCATAGCTGCGCTCCCCTCTTCCGGTCTGTTCGATGACCATCGGAACGAGCAGTGAACTAGGCGAGGAATAAATGTTGTTGGACATAGCGAAAGACTCTAAATCAGCGATTAGCAACTGCTTCGGAACTGGTCTCGATGTTAGCATTCGAAGTTAGGAAATCAAGGACCTTGCCGATGAGGATCTCTTCGCGAACCTGCGGAATCGCCCCTTTCTCCTCCAGCTCCGTTCTCATTTTCTCGAACGTCATCCGGTACTGGGCAGCCAGCTCCTGAACTCGCTCTTTCAACTCATCGGCGTTGACCTCGATCCCCTCGGCTTGGGCGATTCGAGTGAGGATAAAATTCGCTTTGACCCGATCTTTTGCATTCCTGGAAGCAGCATTGATGATGTCCTTCTGGTTCTCGCGTAAAATCTCCTCACTGACTCCGCGCATCTGATTCTGCTGCACGATCTCCGACATGATTCGGCGAGCCTCGTCCTTAACATAGGCCGGCGGCAACTCGCATTCCACCCGGCTGAGGAGCTGGTCGACGATCTGGTTCCGCTTGATCGTCTCGACCCGGCGCAGCTTCTCCTCTCCGAGCCGGGTTCTAAGAGTTTCCTTGAGTTTGCCAAGATCAAAACCTTGGACGACCTGATTGGCAAATGCGTCGTCTACCTCCGGCAGCTGCATTTGCTTGATCGCCTTGAGCGTAACCTGAAAATGCAACGTTTTGCCTATCAGCTCGCTGACTGGATAGCCCTCCGGGACCGTCAGATCAAACTCCAGGGTCTGGCCGATATTGGATCCAACCAGCGCTTCGGAAAACCCTTTCAGGAGCGCGTTCTCTTCTACCTTGATCCAAAAATCTTTCCCGGCGCCAAGCATCTTTGGGGCGTTGGGTACAGCGTCTGACAGAGGCTGACCGTCCAGGATTGTCTCATAGTCGATGACCGCAAAATCTCCCTTCTCGAGCGGCCGACTATCGATATCTGTAAACGTCGCGTTACGCTCGCGGAGATTTTGAAGTGCCCCCTCGAGTTCGGTCTCATTAACCTCAGTTGGCGGCACTTTGATCGCTATGCCCTTATACTCCGGCAGCTCGAATTCGGGCGTGGTAATCACCGTGGCAGTAAAGCGCATTCTGCGTTCGGTCGTGAATTCAACGTCGTCGACCTCAGAAATCGAGAGAACGTTTAAACCCTTTTCGCGAATTGCCTGTCGGGTTGTCTGGCTAATGAGCTTTCTGGTCAGCTCATCCTGGATCTGCTTCCGGAATTTTGCTTCGACGACACTTTGGGGAGCCTTCCCGGGCCGGAAGCCGGGGATCTTCGCGAATTTGCGGAATCCTTTCACCACTTCGTTCCACTCCTGGGTAACGCGCTCCGGCGGCAATTCGATCCGCAGGGACGCCATGCAATTGGGCAGATTTTCTACTTCGACGTTCATGGAATTCGTTGGAACTTTCGAGCCTAGTGCGGATCGGCAAGCGACGCAAACAGCCGGCGCGGGAAAGAAGGTGTCGGCGTATTCCCAGAAGGCAGAGGCAGGCCAGGAGGAAAGAAGGTGTCGGCGTGTCGGCGTATCGGCGTGTCGGCGTATTCCCAGAAGCAGAGCGGCGCCATAGATGACGCGTTAGCGGAACGACGGCGGCCAGGTGCGAACGGCAAAATTGGCCAAACTCCGCCGGTCGCTTCGGACAGACGACCCTAACGTGCTTAGCGCAGCGCGAGTCGCAGCGGCGGTGATTGATGGTACACGATTCCCAGAAGCCCAACGCCGATACCCGACACGCCGATACGCCGACACCTTCTTTTTCTCATGGAGTGGCTACCTGCCAAATACCCCATTCTCCAGCCAACCCTTAACCTTCTCCTCATCAACGGGGCCCACGAGAGCCAAGCCCATCTGGGCAGCCGCGAAGCAAAAATTCGCAACTTCCTGAACCGCTTCCCGCGTAACACTCTTCACTTTGGCCTGGATCTCTTCCGGATTGACTACGTGGCCATAGGCCACGATCGATTCTCCCATCCACATGATTTGATTCGTCGTGCTTTCCAGGCTGAGCTCGTTCTGGCCGATCGTGAAGTCTTGCGCCTGACGCAGTTCTTTTTTCGTTGGCGGCCGGTCACGGAGCTTCCCTAGTTCGCGTGCGATCGCCCCCAGAGCTCTTCGCAATTTGCCAACCTCCAGGCCAACGCAGATGCTGACCAAGCCTGAATCTTCCAGGACAAGCGTGCCGCTGTGAACTGAGTAACAGTACGCGTAGCGCTCTCTCAGTTGCTGGAAGAGCCGGGAGCTCATATTTTCTCCGAGAATGACACTGAGTAGCTTCAATGCATGCCGGCGCTCATCGACCCGGCTCATGGCGTGGTAGCCAAGGGCAAGATGGGTTTGCTCGGTCTCCTGCTTCGAAACCCGAATCGTCCGATTGCGAGCTTGGGCATGCCAAGGCTCGAATTTCGGTAACTGACCCCGCTTCATCTTCCACATTTTGGAGCCAAACAGCTTCACCACCTGGTCGTGAGTGCAGTGACCGGCCACGGTGACTATAGTTGCGAGTCCGTTATAGTTTCGAGTCACATAGTCCAGCAGGTGCCTGCGTTCGATCGCGTTGATAGAATCGATGGACCCGGTCAGGGGCCGCCCCAGCGCATGAGCCGGCCACATGGCCTCGGTCAGCAGTTCCTGGGAATAATGAGAGGGCTGATCGCGGTACATCAGGATCTCTTCCCGAATGACATCTCTTTCTCGCTCGATCTCCTGCTCCGCAAAGACCGAATTCAAATACATGTCGCAGAGGACATCTGCGACTACCGGAAGCTGCTGGGCCGCGGCTTTAGCGTAGAAGCATGTATGATCCTCGGTCGTAAAGGCATTGATATAGCCGCCCAAGCCCTCAACCTCTTCGGTGATGTCCTTGGTCGACCGGCGTTCGGTGCCCTTAAACAACAGATGCTCCAGAAAATGTGAGATCCCGCACAACTCCGCGGGTTCATGACGGCCGCCAACTCCCACCCATATGCCAACACTCACACTCTTCATCGGCGGCATCTCTCGGGTCGCGATCCGAATTCCGTTCTCTAAAGTCGTCATCTGGTACAGCATTAGATTCTAGGCGAGGGGTTATCGGTGAGATGCGAATGGCGTATCGGCATTTTGGAATAATGGAGTAATGGAGGATTGGAGGATTGGAGGATTGGAGGAGAAAGATCGGTAGGGCGAATGCGTTTCGGCCATTGGCGGGGACAAAGGAGCTTTCTGAGGGGGCTCTGTGGAATGTATCGCGATGTCGGCGTAATCGGTAGCGAAGTTTGGTAGGGCGAGGTTCATCCGAGCCGCCTCCTGGAGAGCCGCTTCATTAGCCTCCCTGCTTTCAGCCCTCGCCAGTTGGTGAACTCTAAAACACGGAACGTTTGTCCTGCAGTCATCTCGCTTCTCGTCTTCAGCTGGGCATCTCTCACTCTTGGTTGCGCCTCTGGCAAGCTGCTTATTCTATGTTTATCCGTCTTTTCAGTACACCGGTTTAAATTCAGTGGTGGCGGTAAGGCGCGTCTTACCGAGCCACAACCGAGGAGGTTCTCAAGGCTCAGAATCTCTCTAAATTCATCAATTTTTCAGCTAAATCCAGATCTCTTGGGTAAGTAATTTTAATGTTCCAATCGGAATTCGCCAGTAGTCGTACGGGAAAACCGGCGGCCTGAACCGCTGATACCTCATCCGAAACGGCCTCTCCGCCAGCAACGATCAGCTCATATGCGGCGGTCAACCAGTCGCGTCGGAACACTTGCGGGGTTTGCATGGCCCAGAGACCAGTGCGATCGACATTTCCGGAAACCGCTCCGGAGTTGTCTGCCCGCTTCAGTGTATCGACAACTGGTGCCGCGAGGGATACGGCGCCGTATTCATTAGCGCCGGCAATCGCCGATGCGATAGCCGAGGAAGTGACCAGGGGGCGCGCAGCGTCATGAACAGCTACGATGCGAGCCTCCGTGTTCAGATGCTTCAAGCCCTCCCAGACCGACAAATATCGTTCCACTCCCCCATCCACAATTTGGTTAACTTTTCGAAACCCACAGTCCCGGATGATGGGTTCAATTTGCACTCGCCGCTGGACGCTGACCACCACAATGATTTCCGAAATCGCGTCGCACGATTCAAACCGTTTGATTGCATGGACCAACACCGGTCGCCCGGCGAGCGGCGCCATCAGCTTATCGAATCCCATCCGCTGGCTCGAGCCGGCTGCGACGATGATTGCACTGGTCATGGGAAGAGCGTATCGGCGTATCGGCGTTGGTCACGCGCCGTTACGCCGATATCTTCTTAAGCGAGCGCTCGCTGGACTGCCTGGCTGAGGGTCTTACCGTCGACTCGACCAGCCGCCTTCGCGGTGGCAATCTTCATGACCTGGCCGATCTGCGCTTTCGACGTCGCCTGCGCTTCGGCGATTGCCTCCTGCACCAACTGAGCGATCTCAGCCTCGCTTAGCGGCTGGGGCAAATACTCCGAGATGAAAGTAATCTCCTTTCTCTCCTTTTCGGCAAGCTCCATCCGCCCGCCCATCTCAAATCCGGTGATCGAATCCTGACGCTGTTTCACCTGCTTACGGATGACGGCGATCGCATCGGAATCCGCAAGCTTACCCCCGGCGCCATGCTTTTCGATCGCGGCATTCATCAGCGCCGATTTTACCATGCGCAACGCCGAGAGCCGCTCGGCCGCTTTCGCACGCATTGCTTCTCTCAGATCGTGGTCGATCTTCTCCTGCAGTGTCATGGATCGAGTCTAGGACAACGTTCGCAAACTGCAACGCCGACACGTTCTTTCTACTGGCCAGATCAAGGAAATGTGCGAAGAATTGTGCTCATGGCATGGGCCGTCTGGTTGTGGGTTATCGCGCTGGTCGCGATCACTCCTTCCTCTACCGGAGCGGCCACCAATTTGCCGCTCTCGATTGTTTTCAAAGGCCAATCGACCTTCGACCGGCTGGTGGCAGAAGCCGAGCGAGCAAATTGGCGGGCTTTGCCGCTTGGCGAACGCACCGTCGCCGTTGGCCGCGCTTTGCTCGGAACACCCTACCGAAGCTTCACGTTGGAAATCGACGACCATGTCGAGGCACCCTCAGTCAATCTTGTCGGGGTCGATTGCTGGACTTATTTCGAGCTGGCACTCGGATTTGCCCGAATGCTCGAAGTGAAGGAAGCCGGGTACACGCCGCAAGACCTGCTGGCCATGATCGAGCTTGACCGGTATCGCGCCGGGCAGTGCGACGGGACGTTCACGTCGCGTTTGCACTTTCTCGAGGACTGGATGTACGACAATGAGCGCCGTGGACTCGTGAAAAATCTGACGCGATCGCTCGGCGGCGTTCCGATGCGAGGACGGTACCTTGATGAAATGAGCGCACACTGGCGTAGCTCGCGTTACCTGCGTAACAATCCGGCGCTGATCTTCCAGATTCGCCAGATCGAGAACCGTGTCGCATCCCGGGCGATTTACCATATTCCGAAGGACCGCGTTCCCAGCATTGAGTCAGCAATCCGGAATGGCGACGTTATCTGCATCAGCGGTTCCGGGCCCGAGGGTTTTACCGAACATGTCGGCCTGGCTTATCGCGATTCGAGCGGCGTGCTCCGATTTATGCACGCGTCCAAAGACGAGCACAGGGTAATTATCGACGTCCCCTTGCATTCCTATCTTTACCGATACAAGAAGTTTGCGGGCATCATGGTGGTCAGGCCGCTGGAGGTCTCCCACTCCGTTCACGTCGCAATGAGATAGGGTTCGCCAGTGTTGGCTAGGGATGCACTTCCGCGCGTCCTGGACCCCGACGCTAACATCTCCTCGATTCAGGCCAAGGTGAAACTTGGCCCAACCTCATCTTGGCCCGGCACCGCCTTCTATTCGCCAGGCTCGGAAAACTAGTTCATATTTGGAATATGGCAGCAACACAGTCAACAATGGCCGAATTGGGGCGAACCGCCCCGGAACTCGATCTCCCAAATGTTGTAACGGGCAAGGCTGTGACGCTGCACGATTTCCAGGACCGGAAAGCGCTGCTCGTCATGTTCATCTGCCGGCATTGCCCCTACGTTCTTCATGTAAAACCCGAACTGATCAGGCTCGGGAATGATTTCAAAAGCAAAGAACTTGGCATTGTGGCCATCAGTGCAAACGACGCAAACGAATATCCGGACGATGCCCCTGATAAATTGGCTGAGCTGGCGCGCGAGCTTCCGTTCCCTCTTCTGTACGACGAATCACAGGAGGTAGCAAAGGCGTATCGCGCAGCCTGTACGCCTGATTTTTTCCTATTTGATCAAAACCGCAAACTCGTTTATCGGGGCCAACTCGATGATAGCCGGCCCGGCAATAACCAGCCGTTAACCGGCCGAGACCTCCGCGCCGCAATCGATGCTGTGCTTTTCGACAAGCCCGTCGACTGGAACCAGCGCGCGAGCATCGGTTGCAACATCAAGTGGAAGCCGGGTAGTGAGCCGGAGTATTAGGGCAGTGGCAGTGCAGTAATCGGTGATCGGTATTCGGTAATCCGTATTCGGTTTTCAGTATTCAGTAATAGGCGATCAGTAAGCCTTGAACGAACGGCGATCTGATTGTCACTTCTCGGCGATTATTGATTACAGATTACGGATTACAGACCACTGACCACTGCTTCAAACAGTGTTCACTTGACCACTATTAAACCCCGGTCGAACTTGGAGCATGGAACACCGGTCGACGCGCTCAGAAGTCGGAACCCGAAACCCAGTTTCCGTGAGAGGTCGCGGCGCAACGTTTAACCCGGCAAATCGCTTTGAGCAGCTACACTACGAGTCCCAAGAAGCGTGGGACGGGCGTCCCGCCCGTCTGGACTTTGGGGAAGACGGGCAGGATGCCCATGCCGCTCTGCGCCCCACCACCAAATTCTTGCGCGACGAATCCCAATCGATCATTTCCTATAACGACAGCCCGGATGTTGGATTTAACGCCAGTCTGAATCCTTACCGCGGATGCGAGCACGGATGTGCCTACTGCTACGCGAGACCAACCCACGAGTACCTCGGCTTTTCAGCCGGTCTCGATTTCGAATCAAAAATACTGGTTAAGCTGCGAGCGGCCGAGCTTCTGCGGGGCGAGCTTAGCTCCAAAGGCTGGAAACCGCAGGTACTGAATCTGAGTGGCGTAACCGACTGTTACCAGCCCATTGAACGGAAACTCGAAATCACCCGATCCTGTCTTCAGGTCTTGGCGGAATTTCGAAACCCGGCATTTGTGGTGACGAAAAATCGTTTAGTCGTGCGAGACGTTGACCTTCTCGCAGAACTGGCACGCTTCGACGCCGCCGGCGTCGCGATCTCTATCACGACTCTCAGCCCGGACCTCGCACAAAAACTCGAGCCGCGAGCGTCGCTTCCTCAAGCACGGCTTGATGCCGTTGCCCGGTTACGCGAAGCCGGGATTCTTGTAGGAGTGATGGCAGCCCCAATTATCCCGGGTCTGAACGATCATGAGATCCCACGGATTCTCAGCGCGACAGCGAAGGCTGGTGGGCAATTTGCCTCCTACACGATCGTGCGCATGCCTCTCTCTGTGGCGCCGATCTTCTGCGACTGGTTAGCGGCTCATTTTCCGGACCGGAAAGAAAAGATTCTCGGCCGCATTCGTTCGATGAGACAGGGCAAACTGAACAGCTCCGAATTTGGCCGCCGCATGCGCGGTGAGGGGTTTCTCGCGGAGCAGATTCATCGAATCTTCGAGGTGAGTTCCCGGCGGTACGGCCTTGACCGGATCTCGCGTCAGCTAAGCAGCGCAGCCTTCCGCCGGGTGCAGCGGAATCAGCCCGAGTTGGGGCTGTAGTGGAATCAGTAGGCAGTAGTCAGTCATATCGGTCATATCGGTCATCAGTAATCGGGAACCAGCAGTCGGTAAGCCGCGCCACTCCTCATCGTTCACTGGTTTACCGATTGCTGATACCGATTACCGATTGCTGATCACCGACTACTGATTACTGATCACTCACTACGTGTCCCCTTTGATGGGTAGGGCGATCCGCCAAGGCGGAGAGCCGCATTGGAATCTTCCAGGCCCGCTAATGTCTGACGCGCTAACAGGTGATTATTTCTCTGCGAAATCCTCCCGAAAAACAACGAATTTCGGAGATAGCAGTAAAAATCCTCAGAGATTTGCGGGCCAGGGCCTGAGTTCGGCGAAGATCGGAACTCGGAACTTTGAACCCGGAAGACGTTCCTGTTTACTACACCGACTTTCCTCCTTAGTTTCGCGGTGCATGAGCGACGAACCCGCGGCAATCGGAGTCATCGGGGGCAGCGGTCTATATCAGATCGAAAGCCTTCAGAACGTTGAAGAGATCGGTATCGACACCCCGTTCGGGAAGCCATCCGACAACCTCGTTGCCGGAACCACCGGCGGCCGCAAGATTTACTTTCTGCCACGTCATGGGCGGGGGCACCGATTTTTACCGACCGAACTGAACCATCGTGCCAACATTTTCGCCCTTCGTTCGTTCAATGTTCGCTGGATAATTAGTATCGGAGCGGTTGGGAGCCTGCAGGAAAAGTATCGCCCGCGAGACATCGTCCTGCCTTCTCAGTTTTTCGATCGGACCAGCCGCCGCACCGAATGGACCTTTTTTGGTGAAGGCATCGTCGCACATGTCGGATTCGCTGACCCGGTCAGCGAGCATTTGCGCGCGCTTATCGCCGCGGAGGCGCAAAGTCTTGGCTTTAAAGTCCACAACGGCGGCACCTACGTGAACATGGATGGTCCCGCGTTCTCGACGCGGGCCGAGTCTAACTTTCATCAAAAAATGGGATTTGACGTTATCGGGATGACGAACCTGCCCGAAGCGAAGCTCGCCCGCGAGGCCGAGATTTCGCTTGCTTCCATGAATTTCGTGACCGATTACGATTGCTGGAAAATCGAAGAGGAGCCGGTGAGCGTTCAAACCGTGATCGGTCATTTGGTCGCGAACGCTGACGCAGCTCGCAAAATCCTACCGAAGGTTATTGCAAAGGTGCCTTCCGAACCTAATTGGCCTGAGCATCGAGCGCTCGACTTTGCTTTGATCACCGATCGAAAGCATTGGCCTGAGAAGACCGTCACCAAACTAAAACCCATCCTTGATCGATTCCTATAATTCCATGCGCTTTGTTGTTGGATCTCTCGTTCTTTTCATCACCGCCAGTTTCGCTGCAGCCCAGGGTGCCGATGGTGGCTCCTCGCCCCCGGCGGATCGCCCTACCGATCTTCATCCCGCCGCAACGCCAACGCCGAACTCGGCACGAAGCCCGAACGCGCTGAAGCCGGCGACTTACAGTTCCGCTCACGTGGAAGGACCCTACATTGCGATGACGTTTGACGACGGGCCGAGCCCAGAGACCACGCCACGCCTTCTGGACATGCTTAAACAGCGCAACATCAAGGTGACCTTTTTCCTGATTGGGCAAAACGCCGAACGCAACCCTGACATCGTACGCCGGATGCTCGCAGAAGGACACGAAATCGGAAATCATTCCTGGACCCATCCGCAGCTGTCTAAACTTTCCGACGACCGGGTAACACAGGAAATCACCAAGACCCAGGATACCATTAAAAACGAAAGCGGTTTCACACCTACTACGCTTCGGCCTCCTTACGGAGCGATAACGGCACGGCAACGCGCCTGGATCGAAAACCAGTTCGGCCTGAACATCATTCTCTGGTCTGTCGATCCTTTCGATTGGAAGCGTCCGGGCCCTTCCGTAATCACCCGGCGAATCCTCGGCGGTGCGCGTCCGGGCGCAATCATTCTGTCACACGACATTCACAAACAGACTGTGGATGCGATGCCAGCGACGCTCGACGCACTGCTCGCAAAAGGATACAAGTTTGTGACCATCAGCCAGCTCCTGGCAATGAATAAGCCAAATCCTTCAACTGCAGCTACGCGCGGAGTTAAACCCCTCGCCGCCGACGCGGTTCACCGCCAGGCAACGCCTGCAGCTCGCCCAAGCGAGCCACCGCCAGGCACGAGCCCCGCTATGTCGCCTGGGCCCGGACCAGGCAACACGGAATAGCCTAGCC
>JBAUZZ010000497.1:0-12364 GCA_049585495.1 Chthoniobacterales bacterium
GCCTCCCGCCGAAGCTGACCTGCAGCGGCACTTCGGCGTCAGCCCGCCTTCGGTTCACCAAATGGTGCTCACTCTCGAACGAACGGGACTGATTCGACGACAGCCTGGAGTCGCTCGCAGCATCGAAGTGTTGGTTGCTCCCGAGTTGCTCCCGGTCCTACGTCGACCCGATCTCAAATGATCAAAACCCCGGTGCAGAGACACTAGACCGTCAATCGTGTAGTTCGTCAGCCGGATACTACTCTTTTGCTTTACTTTCGCAAGACCGCTTCGAGGTCCTCTGCTACAGATTTCGCGCCCTTTCCGGTGTCAAAAATTTTGAAGACATTCAAGGAAACCGTGTAGGTGAAATCCGCCTGGCACTCGGTTCGGTTGCGCTAACTTGCGGGATCGGAAGACATAATTTCGGCACTTCAAGACGCCCTTAAAACGGCGCGATACTGCAAACGTGGAGCTGGGTCGAGTCCCAAAAAGGGAAGTGCGCGCATAGAAGCCAGCGCAGAATGTTCCCGAAAGAGCACGCTAAGCATCACAATCGTTGCAAAAGAGTCTGTCTCCCGAAACCTCGAATTTCTTGCCGCATTTTGCGCATGCGCGGAGATACCTTGGAGAAACACTTCCGCTCGTCGTTACCTTTCCGCGAATGCCCAGACAAAGCTTGTCCAGAAACTGGAATGCGAATTCATTGGGGGTGCTATTTGCATTGAGTTGAACACGTAGAATATTTTCAGCGGCAGCAACTTTAGCGGCACCTTCTTGAAGTTCCAACGGGCTTACGATGATTCCTCCCGCAGTTCCGGTGTCAATTATACGGTACGCCAGACCACCGGCCTTTTCTTGATTCTGCTTTGACGTTGTATTGCGGCGACACTCTACGATGAGAAACGCTTCATCGCCTTCTCTGATACCTTTCGCGTCAATTGTCCATGTAGTACCAGACCGCTGGCCTTTGATCTTCTGTTTACCCTCAACAAACTTAAGTCCAAACTCTTTGCGAAAGCGGTTGAGCAAATAGGCGGCAACTTCTTCATAGGTCCGCGAGGGGTTCTGTTGAGCTCCTTGTTTTTTGCTTGATTTCACAACCATATATACCGCACCAGTGAAAACCCCATCTCAACCGACTCCGCTCAAATCTTTTCAGTCGTGCCGGGGCGTCGATTTTTAGCGGCTATCGGCGTCCTCTTTCGAAGGGGGAACACTGGCGGGCCTACGCCCCGCTTTGTATTCTTCCCAGTCGTGGTGCGCCTTAGTAAGATCCCTTTTCGGAGCCCAATGGATACGCCCGAAGGAATCTTGAACCCCGATGCGCAGCGGTGGTGTATCCAACAGGCAGTTCTCGTCGGTTGGGAATGTGATCGTGATGGTTTCACTCACCGCCATTTTCGCCGGTAGTTGTGCGCAATAACGATCTTTTAAGTTGTGGACTACCCCGGCCAAGGCGGCTTTTCCGAACCACCGGGAAGGTCGTCTTTTGAGCATTGCCATATTTATGATCGCTTCACCTGGCCCCATGTTCACGACATTGAGCCCAAGGAACGGAGCAGTGACTGAGCCCTCAGGCAGGATGAGCTGTGAAACCATGAACCTCACCCGCAACCGAGCTTTCAAAATTACGTCACGGTAAATGTTCCAGCCTAGGGAAACTCCGCTCACCAGCAGTGCCAGGATACTGACCGCGATGGTGACAATCTCACTGTGAGCCGCTAGCAAGAATGAAGAGCAAAATGCGTATGTTACCATACGCTATTACCACTCTCGCCAAGTACGTCAATGAGGTCTTTCGCATAACGCTTTGATTACAAGCTAATACCGTTGAATCACTTCCCGGGGCTGCATTCGTCTTTCGTAGACCAATACGAACGGTTCGGGACCGACACTGATCCCGCCCCGGAAAGGATTATCCATCGCCCCCAGGAGGAAAATGAGCAGGCCAAGCTTCCTCGCCAACCCTGGTATCCACCTCCGAGTAGGTTTGCCATGTGCCTACCGCGAGTAGACCCAGCGTGACCCCGTAGAACACGCAAACCGCGCCCAGGTAATAACCAACAACCTCGTTGTGCGAATGCCTGTCGCCATGGACACGCCGCACCCACCTCCGCGTCGCGTAAAGGCCACCTAACCCGACCGCCAATGTAACCGCTGTGGTCAGTGCTCCGAGCAGCCAGGTCGGGAGGTCGTAGACCCAGTAAAGGTTCATGGTCGCGAGTCGTGTAGCACAGGCATCTTGCCTGTCTGGTAACCCAGAAAGATGCCGACACGCCACGGGAACGTCACCGGTAGGAAGCTCCTGCTGAGCCGCCTCGGTTTTTCAGCAAATAGACATCAACCGTTCTTTAGCTTTTCTTTTTCGGTCGCGATCCGGGCGATCTTTCCTCAAGCTTGCAATTTCACGGTCGAGCAGGGATACGGCTTCGCGAATGGTCCCATCCTCGATCGAAGAGCGCGGAAACAGGCGACACTGGCGAAACACTTCCCAAACAAATCCGCTTTCGGCGATCCGGGCAATAGTTTTGGGTGTGGACATAGTCAACGTAATCTCAGGTCTTGTTGCTCAACTCCTCGCCCCCGTGCTGGGCACACTTTTAGTGCCGGTGGAACGTGTCTAGCACGGCTACCGAATATTTGGTCGGAGGGTAACCTTTAAATCGGAATCAAAAAAAAGCACCTTACGGGTAGCATCGAGGCCGTGATTTGTCCAGCGCTCTCGCTCCGGGGACGCCAAGCCAGGCCGTTGACAGCATCATTTTCTTTGAATCTGCTCTTAAACACTGATTCCGCGGAAAAACTGCGGCTCATCCCCGAGGCGGCTCAGCAGGAGCTTCTCCCTACCGGTGACGCCCCCGTGGCATATCATTGGTAGGGCGAGCCTCCCGGTCAGCCGCATTCCAAGAAAGCGGCGGCCCTTTCAGTCGAACCGGTCAGGTGAGAAACGTATGCATAAGATCAATACAAACGATATTGCTGAAGAATCTTGGTCGTCGCCAAAAGGGAAATTCGGAGGCGCAGGCAAAGAGATCTCAGAGGCATTGGGGCGCAAGCCGCAGTCGACGGACCTGAAGGAGCGACATCCGTTTGATGTTGAGATCTGTCGCATTCCTCCAGGCAAGACTGCTGACCCCTATCACTCCCACAGCGCGCGGTGGGAGTTTTACCACGTGATTTCGGGCACAGGCATCGTCCGAGACCCGGATGGAATGACCGCGATCACAACCGGCGACGCCTTCGTCTTCGAGCCGGGCTTGGCCCACCAGCTCATCAACAACAGCTCACAGGACCTTGTCCTTTACGTCGTGGCGGATAATCCGATCGGCGAGTCATGCTACTATCCCGACAGCAAAAAATGGCTCGTGCGTTCACCCGAGGGCAGATACCTCCGCTCCGATCCGCTGGACTATTACGACGGTGAAGAGTGAAGGCCGGGGAATTACATTGCAGGAGCCGAAAAGTCGAGCATTCTGGAGTTATCCAGCGGGCTACTCATCCGCCCCCACGAGCGGATCAAGAGGTGGAGGATCCCATGCTAACCCCCCAAGAGCGCCGAGCCAAAATCAGCGCGGTGATTCGCGTTGCCAGCGGCAACTTTCTCGAAATGTATGACTTCATCGTCTACGGGTATTATGCCGTCTACATCGGGAGAGCTTTTTTCCCAGCCAGCAGCGCCTTCGCTTCTTTGATGCTCTCGTTGGTCACCTTTGGCGTGGGCTATCTGATGCGGCCTATCGGCGCCATCGTGCTCGGCGCGTATATCGACCGTAAAGGCCGGCGTAACGGGCTGATCGTGACGCTCGGGTTGATGGCTATCGGCACGTTTACCATTGCCGCGACGCCCACCTACGCCACTATCGGGATTGCCGCGCCGCTGATTGTGGTGGCCGGCCGCCTGCTCCAAGGTCTCTCTGCCGGGGTAGAGTTAGGTGGTGTCTCGATCTATCTTGCTGAAATTGCCACACCGGGGAACCGTGGTTTTTACTGCTCGTGGCAGTCGGCGAGCCAACAAGTCGCAGTAGTCTTTACCGCTCTTCTCGGGGTGGCCCTGACCGTGGTGATGCCAACGACGCAGATGGCACTCTGGGGCTGGCGCATCCCACTCATAGTCGGTTGTCTGATCATTCCGATCATCCTGTGGCTGCGGCGTTCGCTAGAGGAGACCGAAGCGTTTCGGCGCATGCGACACCGTCCGCGCAAAGCCGGCGAGGTCTTCCGCATTGTCGCGGCTAACTGGCAGGTCGTTCTGGTCGGAACCATGCTTTCCGTGATGACGACAGTGACTTTTTATCTCATTACAGCCTACACCCCAACGTTCGGCAGCCAGGCGCTCCACCTCGACCCCCAGCAGAATCTGGTTGTTACGCTCTGCGTGGGCATCTCCAACTTCGTTTGGCTGCCGATTGGCGGGTTGATTTCCGATCGGATCGGTCGCCGGCCGATCCTTTATCTCATCCCCGTCCTGACGCTGCTGACCGCGTATCCGGCGATGTCCTGGCTGGTGGTAAACCCGAGCTTTACCAAGCTGCTGATGGTTTTGTTGTGGTTCTCGTTCTTCTTCGGTGTCTATAACGGGGCAATGATCCCGTTCCTGGCCGAAATCATGCCCTCGGAGGTGCGTACCGCCGCCTTTTCCCTGGCCTTCAGCCTGGCAACAGCGGTCTTCGGCGGCTTCACGCCGGCTGTCTGCACTTATTTAATCGAGCGAACTGGAAACAAGGCAGCACCGGCTCTTTGGCTGTCGCTAGCCGCGCTCCTCGGCTTAATTGGAACGCTCCTTTCCAAGCGCTCGGAGAAGGTAGCGGTTGCGCTCGCCTGATCCTTTAGCAGCCTCTAGTTCCGGCAAGCGGTTAGCGTCCTATTGCTCTCTGTGCTTCTATAGTTCTGAATCGTGCATTTCCGCGAGGATTTTGCTGCTGAAAGCCGGTAGGGCGAATTCGTCCCGCGAAGCGTCGCGAAGCGGGACAAATGAGCCTCAAAGGGGCTAACAACATTTGCAGTTTAGGCTCATCCGCCGCGGCGGATTCGCCCTACCGTCATTCCTTAATTACGCTGACCCCCGATCACCTCATTTCACAGGAATAGGGAATGAGATCAGACCTTTCTTCCTTTTTTTGTGTGTATCGCTTTGGAGGGCTACGCTCCGTCGCAGCCGTTGCTTTTTATCGAGAGCTGCATCGCGGCGATGGCGGAGCATCGCCCTCCAGATACGACATTTGGGTTCATGCTAATTCCATGGAATGAAGAGGTTCTGATGATTCAGTTAAATCGGCTCACATGAAGTTCGCCCTACCGTGCGCCCAATCATGAGCATTGAAACCTTCGACATCATCGTTGTCGGCGGTGGCAACGCGGGTTTTAGCGCCGCGCTCTCCGCCAAAGAAGCCGCGGGTCCGAACGCGCGCATGCTCATCATCGACAAGGCCCCGGAGAACTGGGCTGGCGGCAACAGCTACTTCACTGCCGGCGCCACGCGGATGACCTACGCGGGACTGAACGATCTTATCCCGTTGCTCGACGACCAGAGCGACGAGCGAATCAAGATCACTGATGTCGACCCCTATACTCCCGAAGACTTCATCGCCGACATGCGCCGTGTCACGCTTAATCGCTGCAATCCTGAGTTGACGCGCATCCTCGCTTACGAATGCGCCGAGGCCGCGCATTGGCTGAAGGGTAAGGGCTTGCGCTACCGATTGATGTATGACCGGCAATCGTTCTTCGTTGAAGGCAGGTACCGCTTTTTTGGCAATCTCGTCATCGGGGTGGTGGATGGCGGCAAGGGCATGATCGCGCAATATCACGAGATCGCGCAGCACCTTGGCATCGAGGTGCGCCACGGCACCGGCATTGCCGATTTGCTGCGTTCCGGTAGCGGCGAAATCGCTGGCATCATCGCCCAAAGCACAAGCCATTACACGCGCATGCGCCTAGAAGCACCTGCGGTCATCCTGGCCGCTGGCGGATTCGAATCCGACGCCCGTCGGCGCAACGCCAGTCTCGGGCCAGGCTGGGATTTGGCGAAGGTCCGCGGCACGCCGTTCAATACTGGCGAGGCGATCGACATTGCGCTCGCGCACGGCGCCGCGCCGGCTGGGCACTGGAGCGGCGCGCATTCGGTTTCCTGGGATGCAAACGCGCCCTCCGAGCATGGGGATCGCGAGATTAGCAACCGCTTTACGAAGCAGTCCTATCCGATTGGCCTCATGGTGAACATCGAAGGCCGTCGGTTTGTGGACGAAGGTGCAGATTTTCGCAATTACACTTACGCGAAGTATGGTGCGGAGGTGCTGAGACAGCCCGGCAGTCTGGCGTTCCATGTCTTCGATTCCAAGACCGAGCCGATCCTGCGTCAGGACGAATATCGCGCCCCCGGGGTTACGCGCTTCGAGGCCGAGACGCTCGAAGACCTGGCTACGCAAACTGGCCTGCCGCGCCAGACGTTCGTCAGCATGATCAACGAATTCAACGCCGCAATCGATCCGCGGCCATTCAACCCAGCGATTAAGGACGGCAAATGCACACGCGGCATCACGCCGCCAAAATCGAATTGGGCTTCACCCATCGACACTCCACCATTTTGCGCTTTCGCGGTGACGTGTGGTATCACCTTCACCTTTGGTGGCGTCAAGGTGGACGCCAGCGCTGGGGTTCTCCAGCCCGGCGGCGTACCGATTCCCGGTCTTTTTGCCGTTGGTGAGATGCTCGGCGGCTTGTTCTATCACAACTACCCGGGTGGCAGCGGGCTCGCCGCGGGCACGGTGTTCGGTCGACGCGCCGGACGCTCAGCCGCCGCTCGTATAACGCGAGGTTGAGCACCCCGGACACACCTGAAGGCAAAGACCAAAACGGGGAAGTGAAATTACACCGCCTGTGATTTTGAAGGGCGCTGCTCCGTCAGCGCCGTAATGCAGCCTCGGACGTAAGGCGGCTACGACGGCCGCCTCCGCGGAGCTACGGCGCGCCCTTCTGGATCAGCAAGGCGTTCGGCGAGTGGATGAGCTTAAGAGCCCAGCCGCGACGTAGGCTTTGCGAAGTCGGGAGCGTAGCCCTCCAAGTGCTGATTTTCGGCCCATTGTATTTTCCAGATCCGGACTATTTCCTGAGGTTAACGCTGCTAAATTTTTCCAAGAGTTGTTACGCGGTCTTTGAGTTCATTTACGAAAACCCGGATGTTCTCCGAGTAGTCGATTGGCACAACCACGATGTGGACGCCGCCCATCTGGAAGACCGTTTCGAGCGTCGGAGCCAGGGCCGCTGCCTTCTCGATCCGCCAGCCCTTTGCGCCGTAGGACTCGGCGTATTTCACAAAATCCGGATTGCCGAACGTCAATCCCCAATCGGGAAAGCTATCCACCGCCTGCTTCCAGCGGATCATGCCATAGGCGTTATCTTCGATGATGAGCGCGACAAGGTTCAGTCCCAGCCGAACCGCGGTCTCCATGTCTTGTGAATTCATCATAAAGCCGCCGTCACCGCAAACGGCGAGCACGCGCCGCTGAGGGTAGAGAATCGCAGCCATCATGGCGGACGGTAGCCCGGCCCCCATAGTCGCAAGAGCGTTATCGAGCAGCAGAGTGTTGGCGACATGCGTGCGGTAATTGCGTGCAAACCAGATCTTGTACATGCCATTATCGAGCGCCACGATCCCGTCCTCGGGCATCACCCGCCTTACATCATGCACGATGCGTTGCGGCGTCAGTGGGAACCGGTCCTCCGCCGCGCGATCCGTGAGATGTCGGAGAATCCCCTCGCGCAGCGGGAGCAGGTTTGAGGCTGTTTTCAGCTTCCCTTCGAGGCGGTCAGCCAGCAGTGCCAAACTGGGGCCGACGTCGCCAACGACCTCGGCGTGCGGGAAAAAGACCTGCTCGACGCTGGCAGGGGTGTAGCCGACGTGGATTACCTGCGGTTCGTGGGGGCCCATCAGGAAAGGCGGTTTCTCTACTGTGTCGTGGCCGATCGAGACGATCAGGTCGGCCTGGTCGATTGCCTGGTGCACATAATCTCGTTCCGACAGGGCCGCGGTTCCCATGTAAAGGTTGGAGCCGCCGGCTACCGAGCCTTTGCCCATCTGGGTGTTGAAAAACGGGATACGTACGCGCCTGACGAAGTCGGAAAGGGCGTTAGCGAGGCGCGGGCGGCTGGCGGCGGCGCCCAGCATGATAAGGGGCCGCTCGGCCGCGACAATCATTGCAGCCGCACGATCGAGCGCACCCCTGTGCGCCACGGCTAGATCAATCGGATGCGGGGACACAATTTGGGGTGGGTCCTTCATCTCCTCGCCCGCGACGTCCTCCGGAACTTCAAGAAGCACCGGACCCGGGCGCTCCTCTTGCGCCACGCGGAAGGCATCGCGTACCAAAGTGGGAATAGTCGCGGCGCTTACGATCTGGCGCGACGACTTGGTTAGCGGCTTCATCGTGGCGACGACGTCGACAATCTGGAAGCGGGCCTGCCGGCTCGTCCTGATCGCCTTCTGACCAGTGATCATGATCATAGGCATCGCGCCAAGATGCGCGTAGGCGGCACCGGTGACGAGGTTCAATGCGCCGGGACCGAGCGTGCTGAGGCAAACTCCTGGCCGACCAGTCAGACGGCCGTAAGTCGCCGCCATGAATGCGGCAGCTTGTTCGTGCCGGGTAACAACCAGCTTGATGCGCGAGACTCGCAGCGACTCAACGATATCGAGGTTCTCCTCGCCGGGCACACCAAAGATGCGCTCGACGCCTTCGTTCTCCAGCGCCGCAACCAGGAGATCGGAGCCCTTCGTCATTCGTGGCCTCTCTTCATTCCTTAAAGAGCATTCTAAAGTGATCAAAAGCCAACGATGAATATAAAAAGTCGCGAAGAAACAGGATTGCCTGAAAAACTCCGCGGGCGGGCCGGAATTTTTCGTTCCTGCGCCCGCCCGACTACTGGCCTACCAGCAAGATAGAAGCGTTCCGTTCTAGTTACCGCTTGTCGTGACCCGCTTAAGCGGTCCGTCGGTCTCTCCGAACTCGCCGGTGTTAAGAACCTGGACACCGGCATCATGCTCCCCGTTGAACGGGGTGATCGTGCCGGGGCCGCCTGCTTTCACCACGTCCTCCGGATTATTGAACCAGAGGCCAAGGTGGTAGAGCTGTACCGGGTTTGTCGTAGGATTCTGCAAGGCATCAGGAATACGCTTCGGATCGTGAAACGGATCGGCTGGAGCGGGAGCCACGCCTGGCGCCACGATAAAGGTTTCTATACTGAAGCGACCGATGAACTCGCCATAGCCCACGCCGTCTTTATTGGTCTCGATATCCCCTTGATACCAGGCGAGCCCAAACGGCTTATTGGGTACCTGGATCACGAAGAAGTCGAAGTCGGTGTTGGCCGGCAGACCCCAAACCTTGACTTTCATGATTTCAACCGGGCCAACCGATTCGATTCGGACCCGGCCATGCGCGTGAGGCGCAACGGTTGGGAAGGCGGCCAGCCCCGCCGACCGAACGAGATCGAAGGCAAAATCGTCGCCATCCTTATCGTTATCGAACGCCAGAGCGGGCGTAGATGCGAACGCAGCTACTGCCAGGGCAGCAAGCGCAGCCGTCTTTTTTTTGGCAAATCCGTTTAGAACTTTGATCTTGGTGTTCATCTATATTTTGAGACCCCCCATGTTGTTAGATTTTTGTAGTTTCGAATTTGAATGTTGAGCCGACCGGCCGTGAGTTTGTTGATTTGTGATTGCCGGTCTTCAACCCCCGTACTACGGGATTGCGCCTCCCAAGTTTCAGGGCTTTGCGAAAATTTTCTTCGTGGCCGGTGAAATGAAACGCGCGAAGGCCGAACAGCGGGCCTCAAAATTGAGAGAGAACTTTATTCGGGCGGCGCAATACGGTATTCTTTGAGCTCTGAAGAGGAGGAAGCCATTTCCCGAGTGCGGGCGCATTCGAATCTGTTGATCTGGCTGAGAGCATCGGGTAGCATCTTGTAAGATGCCCCTAACGATTGAACTTCCATCCATTGAAGGACAGACCGCCTTTAACCTACGACGGTGGCATGAGGTTTTGGCGGATCCTTCCCTAGCAGAGTTGCCGCATCGGATTGAAACCGATCGTCACGGTCACATCGTTATGAGCCCCCCGCGCGCATTCTCTCACTCGCAACGTCAAGGCAAGATCCTTGGGCTCATGCTAAAGCTGCTGCCCGAGGGTCAAGCGATGCCAGCGTGTCCGCTTTCCACGTCGGACGGAGTGAAGGCTATCGACGTTGCCTGGCTTTCGGCAGCGCGAGAGGAGAACGTCCAAAAGCCTATCGTGCTGGAAAAAGCGCCTGAAATCTGTGTGGAAATTATTTCGCCTTCGAACACTGTGTCTGAAATTAAGGAGAGGCTGGCGCTTTACTTCGAGGCTGGAGCGCAGGAAGTCTGGACGTGCCGTCTGGATGGCAAGCTGAGGTTCTATGTGTCTGCGCAGGAGGTGGACGCCTCGCGCCTTTGTCCGGGCTTTCCTCAAGAGGTGACCTGACCTTCCCTGCCGTTTAACACGCCATCGCTCCGCCTGAGCGACATGACTCGCCGAGCGGTCCACTGCCGTCAGAGGGGCATGGCCCATGGGCAAAACGGCTTCGGCGAATGCTTCGGCAGCTTCCCGTCCGCCCTTTTCTCAAACCCCAAAGTTTAGGGTGCGGTAGGCGAATCCGGGACGTTAACCGTCATCAGTTTCAGGACGTTGGCATTGTCGTCGACCGCCGCGAAACGGACCTGATCGTCGTTGGGTTGAACGAGATTAAGGCCGAACGCCCCGCCCGGCATCGCATCGAGGGAAAGCTCGCCGATGAACTGGCCCTTGACCGTGAACTCGACGATTTCGCTGGGCTGGTTTGGGTCGGCATTGATGCCGTCGCTGTTGCTGACCAGCAAGTGTCCATTGGGCGCTTGCGCCATCGCGAGTGCGCCGTGCAGGTGGACGTTATCCGCGTAGATAACGATGCCTTTACTCTGACCATCCGGCGGCGGAGTAGTCCTGTCTCCAGCATCCGCAACGGCAAAAACTTCGTTGTCGCCGGTCGAGGCAACGTAGAGGATTTCGTGTTGCGCATCGTAAATCAAACCGGTCGGTCCCACTTCAAACGTGACCGCATCGGGTCTATGGATGTAGCCCGAAGCCACCAACGCCTTGCGCAGCACGAGGAATTTGCCGCCGGCGATCGATAGGTCGAGCCGAGAGACCGTCCCCGTGAGCACGTTGGAGATGAAGACTTTCACGAAGAATCCTTTGTCCTGCACCGTGAAATCCCAAGGCCCCTCGATAAAGCCGGAAAGGGCCAAAGTGTCCGAGAGTTTCCCGAAGCGGTCTATCAGCAGGAGCGAACCCGGCAGGGCCATCGGTAGGGGCGTCGCCCCGTTAGTTGGGCAGTTGGCGACCAGCACGAATCCTGCCTTAAGCACGGCAAGTCCGGTGCTTAAGCCCAGGGGAGGCGTCCCTTGGAAAAACAGCGAGACCTGGTTGCTTGGCGCCACGTCGACGATCGTGGTGCCGGTGCCTTGGACGTTAGCCATGTCATTGAAATTGGAGACAAGGATGTCGCCTGGCTTGAGCAATCCCCCTCCGGGAAACCCCGCGGCACGAAGGCCACACCGTAAGGATTGACATCACCGTTTCCTGGAACCGTGGACGCCACTGAATCCTTTTGGAATGAGAGTATTCGCGCAGGGCCGTCGTCAGCGTCTGCCCTTGCGTATCGACCAGGGACCAGCGCCATGGTTACTACCAAGCAAAGGCAGCCGAGGCGTCCGAGCCTCCTACCGGTTGGAAGTGGTGTACGAAGGTCGATTCGGGAAGTGGTTAACCTGGGGCTTCTCACTTTATGGTTAGCGAGCTTGGGAGTGCTAAACTTTATTGCGTTCTGTTTCATAGGGGTGATCACGGTTTTACTCCGGCAAGGATGGGCGTATCGGCGAAAGTCGTCCCGTTGAACTGCAGGCCGCTCTTGCTTTTACACCATACCTGGCCGGTGTGCTGTTAGTTTAGATGACTGGACTCGTGGTTTTGGCGCTAAGTCGCGTGCAGAATACGATTAACAGCTGTAATCGAGCGAATCCCTGGACCAAGCGGCGCTTTGAATGCCGCCGCCCGGGCGGAGACAGGAGATCGTACGAAAAAGGTTCGTGCGTGCGCTCTTAGTGGTAAAAGAGTTAAGCACTTGCAGTCTCGTATCGCCACTGTTATCGCTAAGCGTGTCGGTCCGCTCGGCTTGCCTCGCCGTAGGCGGGAGAGCTGACCCTACCTGGCTCGTTTCTCCGAAACGGCCGCGTCTCCGCCATCGGCGGAGACAAATGAGCCTTTTGGGAGTTGGTCGCGTTTGCGGGTTAGGCTCAGCAAGCTTCGCCCTATCAAGCTTCGCCCTACCA
>JBAUZZ010000498.1:0-3696 GCA_049585495.1 Chthoniobacterales bacterium
AACTTCAGGGAATGAGAACTCGGCTCTTTGTCGTAACCGTCGCCTTTGCTCTTAGCCTGTTGGCCAAAAGCTTCGGCCAGCTGGCAACGGGCCCTCTGCCATTTCCGCAATCCGATCCTTTGGCGACCGATGGTCCGTCCGGATCCGGCACGGGTTTCTTCGTCGACCCGAGCGGATTTCTGATTACTTGTGCGCATGTCGTAAACGGCACAGGCGAGATCAAAGTCATCATTTCGAACGGTGAGATTCTCTCGGCGAAAATCTATAGAATTGACATCCCACACGATTTAGGCCTTCTCAAAGTCGAGCACCAGGCTCCGGCGGTAGTCCCGGTTCCCAGCGATGCTGAACCCTTGATCGGTGACCGCGTTTTGACACTCGGGTTTCCGGTGCCGAGCGTCGAAGGGTTTAATCCCAAGCTTACCGACGGCATTATCAGTTCGCTAACCGGCGTAAGAGACAATCCGGATGACGTTCAAATTACTGTACCAGTTCAGCCCGGCAATTCCGGTGGAGCACTGATATCCGAGAACGGCACGCTGCTCGGGGTTGTGGCCGCCAGGGCCAACGAGGAAACATTTTACGCGCAAAGCTCGTCGCTCCCCCAAAATATCAGCTACGCCAAGAAGAGTGCTTTGGTTCGTGGGCTAATACAAAATAGCGGTCTGCACCCGGTCGCAGAAACGGCGTCTGACCGAGCCAGCGCAATTAAAAACCTTGTCCAGGCCACCGGCTTAGTTCTCGCTTACGGCGCTCCGAATTCAATGCCCGCGCAGCGGGTTGCTTTGCAGACAACGCCACCACCGGCACAGACACCCTCAAGCCATCCGACGATGGTCGAATTCGTCAAAGCCTACGTGGAGTCGGGCAATTTCACGGACCCAAACTTCGAAAGCTCCTTTTACGCCGATAGTGTCGATTACTTCGATAACGGAGTGGTCAGTAAGGCCTTCGTTGCACAGGACGTATTTAAGTACGACCAACGCTGGCCCCTGAGACGTTATTGGGTCACCAGCGGGCCTTTGGTCAGTATTGCGGATCCCGCAAGAGACATCGTCAAGGCTGTTGTCCGCCTAGAGTTTAAAGTGCAGAACCCTCAAAAGCAGGTCGTCGGATCCTGTGAGAACACAATCTATATCCGAGACGCCAGCTCGAACCCTAAAGTCATTTCTGTGCGCTCAAAGATGCTGAGTCGGCAAGAATTTCCCTTGCACCGTTAGTAGTCAGGTAATCGCACGCTCGCGGGTCCAAAAAGCAAGCCAACTGATCAGCGCATCCTTCGTAACATGAAAGTCTCTTCACATATCTCCAAATATCGTGGGGTAATAGTCACAGTTGAGAAGCACAAGAATTGTGACGGCACGCTGTCACCGCATACAACGATTGACGGGCAGGTATTCCGCCCGACTGCGAATGGTTCGTTCACATCGATTCTGAAAGAATGCCGGGCACAAATCGATCACTGGATTGATGAGCAGAAAGTGTTTGCGAGCCAGGCTGAAACGAGGCCGAGGCTGAATTCCGCTCTTGGGTAGTTCCCCGCCTTGAGAGCGGAAATGCGGCTCTAGAAAAGAAAGACAAAACTAAAATGAAGCTATCGAACATCCGGACGAACCTGTCCGTGCTTAGACCTTCACGATTGTTCGTCCTTGCGGCATTTATCCTGTCGGGGTGTGCGATTGCAGACTTTACGCCCTATTCAGGAGGACAACAGAATTGGCCGACCGCCCCAGGAGCGTTCGTCAAGACAGAATACGCTGTTCCCGCTTATCTGGGCTATCCCAATCGGCCTTACAGTGTAATTGGCTATCTCGATGCAACCACGGCACCGATCCGTCGGAGGGGGGTTGTCGCATTTGGCGCTCGCAGGGCCAAAGAATTGGGCGCAGACGCGATTGTCGTCTTGCAGCAGGGAGCCGAGTATGCGGGCACGGTCGGCACGGCCAATTCCTTCACCTCTGCAAACGTCTCCGGCTCCTTCATTGGAAGCACCTACACCGGTACCGGATTTGCGACCACGACCGGCACCTCTGTCTCAGTACCGGTGTTTTTCGGAAAGGCTTCGATCATCATGATAAAGTGGCGATGACGAGGGCAACGATATGAGTGGAGGTACATACCCCTGTACAAAATATCAAGACCATCCGACCTGCGGACGGAGCCTCGCCCAGCAATTTCCAAGATCTTCCGAGGGTCCGGCCAAGCGCTGAGAAATTAAGAGCTGGCCAAACGTATCGACCGCCGGTTGACCGCCAAAGTCAATATGACTATCGACAGCGCGTTCATCTTCATCGCAGCCACAAGAGTAACCGCGTGATAGCACCAAGAGCTGTTCCTGTGAAGAAGCACTGACCGCCGCCATCGAAAGCCTGGCTGCCGCACCCGGCCGAATACGCATGGAGTATCTAATTGATTGGCTGGTGCGCGATTCCGGGTTTCGGTCGACGCCTAGCTAAAACCCAGTAAACAAAATACAGATTCTAATGAAATATCTTTTGGCGACCTCGGTCCTGTTCGCCGGGATCTGTTCGGCCTTTGCTGATATGGTCTTTGTTGACGGACAGGCAATCAATGTCTGGCAAGATGGGCCGTATCTCCATGTCGGCGATCAAACGTACACCGCTTGGCAAAATGGATCTTACCTTAATATCAATAGAATCGGTCCAAATCCAAGCACCGGTCCCTCTTACGTTCCGAATCTTACGCTGGAACAAGTTGCTACCTATCTTAATTCAACCGCAGAAGGACGAGCAGCGTCAGCCAAGTTCGATGCGGATCTTAAAGCATCATCGGCAAAGTTTGATGCGGACCTGAGAAAGTCGTCTGCTCAACTTGCCGCAGAATCGGCTGCACCTAGAGCAACGTTGATCGATCCGTATCCAGGTAGAACCGCAGCCAAAAAAGCACGCGCCAAGCGCACCGGGATCCCACAATCAATTGAGTAAATTCTCGGAGACGCTTGCACATGCAATTAACTGACCATGAACAGAAACTCTTGCTCCGCGCATTGAACAGAGCCAGTGCGCCAGCTGAAGCCGAAAAAGCCGCCGAAGCCCTGATTGCATCCCTTCGCAAAACGCGGAGTCAACGGTTACGACTTCTTAAATAGCACGACTCCAATGCCCGAATAGTTAATCAATGACAACATTACTTCTGTTTCTAATCGTGTTCGTTGCTCTGGGTACGATCAAGTACTGGGCGAAATACATCGTCGGTGACGTCATAATCGGCTGGCATCTCTTGCTGGGATTAGTCGTCATCGGGTTCCTAGCGCTGATCCTGATCAGTGCCGCCCAGAATTGCGGAAAGCCGTATCAGCCAAAATACACTGGAGGAATTGGTCCGAAAACCGCTGCCCAAGAGCTGGAGATCGAGCGGGCGTATCATCAGGGTCGTTGATGAGGACCGTTGCCAGTTTTCAGTACAAAGGCCGGAGGGTTCATATTCGTAAATACGGCAAGCTCGGGCCGAGAGAAGGGGCGGGTGCGATGGTGAGCAGATTCCCGTCACTTGGCACAACGCCGCCCAGCTCGAGAAAGCCATCAGAACACTCCTTGACCAGGAGGGCGAGTAATTACAAATCAATGAATAAAAAACCTCTTACTTATACTAATCGCACCTTTCTGTGGATGACCGCCTTTTGGGGTGTCCTCTTCTGTTTCTGGCCGAATTTCTTATTTGGATTCTTCATATTCC
>JBAUZZ010000499.1:0-8643 GCA_049585495.1 Chthoniobacterales bacterium
CGGTAGGGCCGAGTTCCACCTTGGCCTAAACCCAGGAGGTGGTAGCGCTCGGGCTTAAAAGTATGCACCCGACTGAACGCGGACTCGGAACGAATCAACAAATTCATCCATTGCTTGGTCGCTCAACTTCGAAACGAGAATGTAGTTACACTGGGCATTGCTCCAGGTACAGACCTGGTAACCCTCGATTGAATGGTCGCTCTTGGACAGGTGTTCCTTTTTCGGCGGCCAGCAAAACAAGGTAACAACATCTTTGTCATGTTTGTAAACGAGGGTTGCGACCGAGCGATTTTGAATTACATCTACCCGTCCTCCAAGGAGGGAGTACCCCGAAGCCGGGGCACCGACCACCGGTGGAGCAAAATCGAGTCTCGCGGTCAGCCAAGGCTTGATAACCGCCGGGTTCGGCGAAGCGAGATCTACCAGATGATCCGTAGAAAGCGAGTGGGAATGACACAAAACGGCCTGCCGGGAGAGCTCTTTCTCGGCGTCCGGGAAAAGGATGTTCAAGGCCAAAAAGACGCTCACTACGACCACCGCTGTGGCGTAGACCCAAGGTTGCCGCAAAAGTGAAAACTTTTGCTTCGCCTGCTCCCGCCGCACTGCTGCCAAAACCTTGGCCTCGAGTCGAGGAGGTGCTTTGTACCTGGGTCCGCTGGCGGCAAAGAAGGCTCGGAATTCCTGACGTTCCTGCGCGAGGGACTGGCACAACGGGCAATAGGCCAGATGCTGCTCTAGTTCGACCTGTCGTGCAAAATCGAGTTCGCCGTCCAGATAGGTATCCAGGAAGCGATGGATTTCGTCACACTTCATTTTGCGACTCCTTAGGTTGACCTTTCGCGATTTCCTCGCGGAGGCGCTGCCGAGCTCGGTTGAGGCGGGACATGACTGTGCCTGAGGGCAGGTTGAGGGCTGCAGCCAATTGCTTGTAGGACCATCCTTCGATGTCACGAAGCAGCAAAATTTCCCGATATTCGACTGACAACCGGGCCAATGCCTCGTGGAGTTGGCGGACCCGCTCTTCGTAGGACCCCTCGGAAGGGGATTCGTCTGTCGTTGGGTGATGAATCGCTTCGTTAAACGGGACTATGTCCGCACCACCAGGACGTTTCTTGAGCCAGCTATAGGCGGCGTTCCGGACGATTATCAGGATCCAGGCTCGAGGATTGCCTCCGCGAAATCGTTTAAACCCTTTCAGGGCTCTGATGTAAGCGTCCTGAACAACATCCTGTGCGTCTTGATCACGTTTGACTAGGAGTCGCGCGAGACTGTATGCCGCGTCCAAGTGAGGCAGAAACAGCTCCTCAAAGCGTGCCTGTTGTTCTTCCATCTAGTGTGCCGTCTCGCATATAATAGTGATGTCGCCGCTGACTCCACCGCCGGCGGATCGGTTACAAATCAATTTGGATATGCGCCTCCTTGCGCTTTTCCGGCGGCCCATTTTGAACACAACGACATAACCATTATATGCGAGACGATATACCAAGCTAATAATTGACCAGTGATTCCTCGTTTTATTCCAAGAATTCGATTTCTGCGATCCTCGGTATTCCGCTGGCTCTGACCGGCGGCATTCTCGCTCTCTGGGTTCGGGGAATTCCTTTACCCATCTCCGCTGACGTGGGTTCTATCGCTTTGAGCGGAGTAGCTGTTCTGAACGGCGTCCTTACTCGATGGCAGTTTCGTTCAAATCAAGATCTTCCAGAAAGTTGCTGTCCGGTACACTGAGAATCTGATCGTATACCAGAGCCGCTCCTCCAAGTGCGGAGCCGTCCTTGCCGAATGAAGAGACCTCAATCTCCAGACTTTCCACGGTCGGGAAGCTTCTGTCCTGTAGACGGATTTTAACTTCCTCCTCGACGAAAGGAAAAAGTTCAGATAGCGGTCCGGCTAGGACCACGAGTTGCGGATTAAATAGATCGGCCAGATTTCCAATCGCTAGAGTAAGCCACTCCCCCCATCTTCTGACGGCTTTTTGAGCAAGTGGCTTCTCTTTCCTGAGATCTCGAAGAAAAGCCTCGAGGTTTCTGGCTCCTCCCCCCATCCGGCGGTAAGATGTGAGTAAACCGTCACGCCCCAATTGCGTCTCGATCGCGCCCTTTCCCTCGGCTTGCGCGTTTTTGACCGGATCAAGTGTAAGGTGGCCGATTTCACCAGCAAGGCCCTCGCTGCCTCGAAAGAGCTTTCTATTGAAAATCATGCCGGCTCCAACCCCAACATCCAAAAAGAGGAGGCAAAGATCGCTTTGGCCAACCCTCCGGCCAAACGAAAGCTCCGCCAACGCCGCACCGTTGGCGTCATTGTCGACAAATACCGGGATGTTTAATTTGGATTTAAGAGCGCCTCTCAGATCCACACGATGCCAACCGAAAGTCGGCGCTATGCGTATCACTCCTTGCGTATTGACTAGCGCTGATACCGTGACACCGACCCCGCGTAGGCGATCCGAACTTGCTAGATGACCGGACCAGACACCCTCAACCATCTGGACAAGCTGCTCACAAACGGATTCCGGCTTTCTGGACCGTAACTTTGCGGTCTCGCGAAACATGATCGAGCCTTCAAGGTTTACCAAAACCAGGTGAATGTGTTCCGCAGCGATCTCGGCGCCCAGAAAAAATGCTCCGTCCGGGTTCAATTTCAACGCCGTACCGGGGCGACCGGTAGCTTGGGCAACCGAAGACTCACCGGCCTCCGTGACCAAACCTGCGTCCATTAACTGGCCTGTGACAAAGGTAAGGGTGGATCGTGTCAGGCTTAAACATCGGGCAAGTTCAGCCCGCGAAAGCTTTTCTCTATCCTTGAGCAACCTCAAGACGCGAGATTGGTTGATATGACGGATCAGACTCGGTCTAGCCATGGGGAACGCTCAAATCACGAACAATTGTCTCTCTGGGAGAGGGCGTTTGTCAACAGTCGAAACAAACAATTTCTTCGGGTCGGTTAACGGCGCAAAAGGCGACCCTGCTCTAGCCAAAGAGAAATATTTTTAAAAAGTTTATTGACTTTGTTTGGTTTTACAACAAACTACAGCGCATGGCTTCCCCCCAACCGTCCACTTAAACGCTGCTCGTTCATTAATCCCGTATGAAAGCCATTGTTTACGATGCCCCTCGTAAATTCGAATACCGGGATATTGCTGTTCCAAAAATCCAACCCAATGAAATTCTTCTCCGCGTTCACGCTTGTGGTGTCTGCGGCACAGATCTCCACGTCCACGAAGGTGAATTCGGACCACGGTTTCCCCTCACGCCTGGTCATGAATTTTCGGGCGAGATCGTTGAGCTTGGCTCCGGAGTCACTGGGCTCAAGAAAGGCCAGCGGGCTACCGCCAGCACCACGATGGCTTGCGGTAAATGTTTCTACTGTAAACGGGGAGACTTCCTGGAATGCGAAAACCTGGACGGCATCGGCGTAGAGATTAATGGAGCTTTTGCGGAGTACATTAAACTTCGCGCCGACCTCGTGTTCCCCATTGAAAACCTTTCCACTCGCGAATCCGTCATGGTCGAGCCGACAGCATGCGCTGTACACGGTATGCAAACTCTCGCGATGAAGCCGGCAAGCAGAGTCCTTTTGTTTGGCGCCGGACCCACCGGACAAGTGTTAGCTCAACTACTAAAATTGAATGGTGCGTCCCATTTAACCGTCGCAGCCCCTGCAGGTCCGAAGTTGGATCTCATAGCGCGCCTCGCTGCCGATGAGGTGGTGGCGATTGATCGGAAAGATCCCGAAGTTCATCGTCGCGGCCTCCGAAATGTTAGTGCAAACGGATTCGACTACGTCGTCGAGGCAACCGGTTCTACAGACCTGTTGCAGGATGCGATTCGTTTCACCCGACGCCGCGGCACCATCATGGTCTATGCCGTTTATGCCGATCATGCGATTGCCCAGATAACGCCCGCTGACATCATGCGTCGTGAATTAACGATCAAGGGTTCCTTCGCTCAGATCGACTGTTTCCCCAGAGCGCTCGACTATCTGGAGAGCGGAAAGGTCAAGGTGGACGAAATCGTCACCCATGAGATTCCCTTACGAGACTATCAAAAAGCGCTGGATTTGGCCTTCGCACGAGAAGGAATCAAAATCGCCATCATCCCATGATGTGCCTAAATCACATAAACCATCACTGGACACGCGTCTAATGCCATTATTCCCATCTTGGATTTATGGTGTCGCGGCCCAATCTGTCTACCCCAAACTATGAAACGTTGGATAAATACATTCGCAGTAATTGTCACACTCGGACTCGTTGCTTTTTCGTCAATCGAAACGGCGTTGGCTGCTGGCAACAAGTACACGATCGCCCTCGTCCCAGGGCTTACGACGGATTCTTTCTACATCACGATGCACAAAGGCGCGGAATCGGCCGCGAAAGCGTTGGGTGTCGACCTCATCTTTCAGGGCGCTCCCGAGTTTAATCCCGTTACGCAGGTCCCGGTGTTGAACGCGGTTACCGCCCGGAATCCGAGCGCCATTCTGATCGCTCCGACGGACAAGGTCCAGCTGATCGAGCCGCTGAAGAAGGCCTTTAAGGCCGGAATACCGGTGATCACGGTCGACACTTTCATCGGGGATGGCCGCTACCAGACCGGAACCGGTGATGCCGATTTCCCGCTATCTTATATTGCATCCGATAACATTCTGGGCGGAGAGATCGCTGCGCGTGCTCTAGCGAAAGCGATGGGTGATAAAGGAAAAGTCTACGTATCGAACGTGAAGCCCGGCATATCAACGACCGATCAGCGCGAACAGGGGTTTAAGGAAGAAATGAAGAAGCATCCGAACATCACGGTTCTGGAGACTCAATTCAACGACGATGATGCGAACAAGGCGGCTTCTCAGTTTCAATCGGTCCTGGCGCGCAATCCGGATCTTGGCGGTGTATTCGGTGCGAACCTTTTCTCAGCGATGGGTGCTTCGAATGGAGCAAAACAGGCCGGTGCAACCGGAAAAGTGAAAGTGGTGGCCTTTGATGCTCCGGCCTCGGTTGTCCCCGAAATCAAAGCTGGCACCGTGGATATCGCGATCGCCCAGCATCCTGCCGAAATTGGATATTTTGGAGTAGTCGCAGCCTATGCGCATTTGACCGGGCAATCGATTCCTCCGCTGATTGGCACCGGGTTCACAGTGATCGACAAGGCTAATGTCGACGATCCGAACGTCAAGCGCTTCATCTATTCAGATTAGGATCGGCTTTGGTTCGCGAGGCAGGCGGCGGTTTTTCAGAGTGCCGCCTGCTCATAATACCCCTTTGCGTCATTTATTTATGAAAAAACCCGAGTTTCGATTCGTCACGCGTAATTCGCTTAAAGAATACGTTTGCAAACGAAAACCTCGAATTTGAACGGAGCGAATCAGATGGTTCTAGAAAAGAATCTGACAAAACGGGTGCCACTGGCAGGTGGTGGAGACCAGAAGGCATTCCGTTGGCTAGCACTTCTAGCCGCTTTTCGAGCGTGGCTGTTCCTGGCGATTCTATTAGCCATATTCGAAATCTGGGCTCGCGTCGCGTATGGCGGCTCGTTTGTGTTTAACCCGCTGAACGTAAAATCGATTGCGCTGTTTACCGTGACGCCGCTCCTGCTTGGGCTCGGCCAGACGTTCGTCATCATCTCTGGTGGGATCGATTTATCAGTAGGATTTACGATGGGTCTTTCTGCGGTCGTGACTGCCCATGTTTACAATTGGGCTGCACAGTTTGGAAATCCGTGGATAAGCCTCGTCGTGGCCGTTCTTGCCGGGTTGGGCATTGCTGTCGTACCCGGCTTAATCAACGGCCTGCTGATTGCCGACCTGGGTGTGCCGCCCTTTATCGGCACACTTGGAATGTACGGCGTCGCGCGAGGCGTGGCCTTCCTGTTAGCGAAAGGGACGACCGTTCCTGTGCAGGGCGGCTTGTTGGGAGAGATCGGGAATGGCGAAACACTCGGACTTCCCAACTTGGTTCTCCTGACAATCCTGATAATCCTGGGAATGCACTACTTACTTTCTCAAACGCGCTATGGCCAGCATATCTATGCAATCGGGGGTAACGTGAATGCCGCTCTGCGGGCGGGAATCAATGTGCGCAATAATACTATTGCGCTCTATGTCCTATCTGCACTGACAGCGGCATGCGCAGGTATTTTCTATACTGCGAAATTTTCTGCAGGTGCCGCTCAGGCGGGCGAACCGGTGCTACTCGACAGTATCGCGGCGGTCGTGATCGGGGGCGCCAGCCTATTCGGGGGTTCAGGAACGATCATTGGCACGATCATCGGCGCGTTGATTGTTGCGGTAATTCAGTACGGCTTGGTTTTTGTGAATGTGGAACCATTCTGGCAGTTTGTGGCCGTCGGTGTGGTGATCATTATCTCTGTACTCGTCGATCAGATTCAGAAAGGCGCGAGGAAATAAGTGATGACTGCTTCTAACAAGGATCCTCTACTAGATCTGGAGCATATCTCGAAACGCTTTGGAGGTCTGCAAGCGCTTAAAGACGTATCGTTAACTCTCTATCCTGGTGAAGTTCTGGCCTTGGCAGGAGACAACGGCGCGGGCAAATCTACGTTGATTAAGACAATCTCCGGTGTGCACAAGCCCGATACGGGCACTATTAAATATTGCGGTAAGGTAATACATCTCGAGACACCGCACCAGGCAAGGGATGCGGGCATCGAGACAATCTATCAAGATTTGGCGATTGCCGACAATCTGGATGTTGGTGGCAACGTGTTTCTTGGCCGAGAAACGGTCAAGCGCATCTTCGGACTGCCGTTCGTCGACCGTCGACGAATGCGGCAAGAGGCCCTCGAGACCTTGCAGGATTTGGATATCCACATCCAGTACCCGGAGAGTCCGCTCCGGTCTCTGTCGGGTGGGCAGCGTCAGTCTGTTGCAATCGGACGTGCAATCCATTGGAAAGCGCGCGTATTGATCATGGATGAACCGACGGCCGCTCTAGGTGTGCCTGAGCAAAGGAAAGTCATGGAAATAATCGAGAAACTCAAAAAGGGCGGGGTAGGAGTGATTTTCATTTCTCACAATCTGAATGACATTTTTCAGGTTAGCGACCGGATACTGGTTTTGCGTCGTGGCGAAAAAGTCGGGGAGCGCCTCATCTCGCAAACGAACCACGATGAGGTCGTTCGACTTATGGTGGCGGGTTAGGGAAATTTAGATTTGCCTTTATGTTTGTTACAAAACCACGAATATTTCTGGCTTACGTCTTCGAAAATAGGTTTGCTGTGCCATCTTTTAATGTTAGCAACCTCGAGATGGCGCGCGCGGTCATCGAGGCCGCTGAGCTTGAAGACGCGCCCGTGATGGTTCAGACTGACTTTATAAATTTCAACTATGGCGGAATGGACGAACTCTCTGCCTTGATCCGTACCCTGGCCGAAAAGGCTCCGGTACCGGTCTTGATGCACCAAGATCATCCGTACACGGCCAGGAGACACGCCTTGATTTGGACTCTCTTGAGTGAGATTGCTAAAAGCACCGCAATTCCGCTCGTCCTGCATGCTGGCAGTGGGATTCACCCCGAAGATACCAAGGCTGCTGCGATGCTGAATGTCTATAAGATTAACATCGGAGCTGCCCTGATCCATGGCTTCGTGCGCGGTTTAGAGGAGGCAGCGGCTCTACCTCCCGACCACGAGCCTCGGCATCAGCAAATCTTGCGGCATGTCGTCGGGCAGTTACGTGATATCGCGCGGAATCGACTCTCATCGTTCGGAGCGTCTAGCCACGGTAAAAGGCTGCTTACCAAGCTTGTTTCCGCGAAGGAGACCTTGCCGGGCGAGTTCAAAACGGGAAGTTATGATTTCCGCTGCCTGCTGCCGTCGAGGGAAGGCGAAGACTTTCTCACCGAAACCCAGTTGCAAGGGGAAATCTTGCGTGGCTCCCGTGCAGTCGCTTAATCCATGATTTAGCCGCTGTGACTGCGCCCGTTCTAATAGGTCTAGATTTCGGTACCACGAACCTCAAAGGCGTCTGCTTCACGACGACCGGTCAATCGTTGGCCCGAGTGGAGGCGCAAACCCCGCGAAATCATCCACGAGAAGGCTGGACGGAATGGGATCCTGTTCAGATCCGGGAAGCCGTGATCAAGCTTCTCCGGGGATTACTTCAACGCTTGCCCTCTGGGTACCACCCTGAGGGTATCAGCGTGGCAAGTGTTGCTGAATCCGTGGTCGGCATCGACAAGAGAGGCCATCCAACCGGTCCCATTATCGCATGGCATGATCGCCGGAGTGAGTTGGAAGCGGAATGGCTGCGTTCGCGAATATCGGAAGAGGAAGTGTTCGCGATCACCGGTTCACCGATCGATGCAACATTTGCATTGTTTAAACTTTTGTGGCTGCAGCGGCAACGTCCGGAGCAGTTTAATGCTGCGGTTCACTGGTTGCTCGTAGCCGACTGGATAGCCTTTTCCCTCACCGGAGAAATGGCCGCAAGCGCCAGTTTGGCATCCCGTACGTTAGCTTTTGAGATTTCTACGCTAGAGTGGTCCGACAAGATATTACAAGCTGCGGGTTTAGATCGCACGATGTTTGCGGAAGTGCGCCCAAGCGGTACTTCGATCGGAAGAGCAATTCCCGAAATCGCCAACCGATGTGGCTTATCGAAAGACGTGGTGGTGGCGGTTGGCGGCCACGA
>JBAUZZ010000500.1:0-8062 GCA_049585495.1 Chthoniobacterales bacterium
CGAATACCCTGGTCGGTAGGGCGAGAATTTATTCGAGCCACAATGTTGATAACTCCTAAGTAAAGTGTTATGAGTTCGTATGTACCCGCGACGATCTCATCCTTCGCGAGGCGTCCTATTCGTCGAAAATTCTCCTACCTTGATCTTTTTGACAGTTTGTACGCACCGCAGGCAACCGTGGTTATCGGACCATCAGGTCCACCATCAGCTAAAATCCGTTTGGCATGAAACGACCGATTGGAAGATCGGGGACTACCTCCTGATGCCGGATCATTTGCATGTCTTCGCCTGGCCCGGTTTCGGCAAGCTGACCGCCGATCTGTGGGTCAAAGTCTGGAAATCGCGTCTCTCGCTTCTACACGATAACCGCAGTCATCGGTGGCAAGCCGGTTCTTTTCACCATCGAATAAGGTCATATGAAAGCGCAGAGGAAAAGAGAACCTACATGACTATGAACCCGGTCCGAGCCGGGCTAGTTTCGGATCCGTCCCTTTGGCCCTACCGAGGCGAAATCTTTCGAGGATTCGTCTGGTGGTAAAGTCCGACGGCTCGAATAAATTCTCGCCCTACCGCCATAAAATTCTCATCCTACCGCTATAAATTCTCGGCCAGCCCAGCGTGGGTTCTTAGCCGACCAATCGCCGCCGCAGCATATCCAGCGCGTACTGACTGGCGATCCGTTTAAAGGAATGGCGATCCATAGGAAAGAAAAACTTCGTCACTTCGGTCGTCGCGCTCTCCGCCGCGAGTCCGACGAAAACTGTTCCGACCGGTTTCTCCGCCGTTCCACCGTCCGGGCCCGCAATGCCGGTCGTCGCAAGCGCCAAGGTTGCCCCGGCACGTTTACGGGCGCCTTCGGCCATGGCGGCGACAACCTCTTCGCTAACTGCTCCGACCCGGGCAATTAATTCGGCCGGCACCGCCAGGGTGCGCGTTTTGGCCTCGTTAGAATAGGTAACATTGCACTCCAGGAAGATCTTGGATGCTCCTGGAACGTTGGTGATCCGATCTGCCAGCAGCCCCCCGGTGCAGGATTCCGCAATTGCTAATGTCGCGCCCTTGGCCGTTAGCAACTCGACCACTACTTCTTCGAGCTCTTTACTCTCAGTTGTGACAATGTACGGCGCCAACTTCGATCGGATGATTTGATCGGCAGTGGCGACCGCTGCGCCCGAGCCGATCACCCGCAAATCGACCTCGCCCAACCGAGCACAGTAGCCTACTTCTAAACCGGGAATTGCTTCCAGATCGGTGCCGACAATTTCCTCAATATAGGATTCTCCAAGTCCACTTGTACGGAAAATCCGTCCGTCGAGATCTCGTTTCCCTACCAGATCGCGAAGAATGGGAAGGGCATAGGTCTCGAACATCGGACGGAGTTCCCTTGGCGGACCGGGAAACAAGAACAGGTGCGGGAACGCGCCCCTGGCGGGAAGGTAAAGGCCTGGCGCAGTCCCAAAATCGTTCGCCAGAATCGTCGCGCCTTCGGGGACGTAGGCTTGCCGCGCGATCCGATCCGTCAAACTGAGGTCTCTTTGCTCAAATCGAGCTTTGATCTTCCGAAAGATCGTTTCGTTATACTGCAGGGTGCGATTGGTCAACTCCGCCACCAGGTCGCGGGTCACATCATCCGCGGTGGGCCCGAGGCCTCCGGTAATAAAAATGAATTCACAGCGCGGCGCCGCCTCGATAACAGCGTCCTTAATCGCCGCGCCGTCCGGGACAGTGGTTTGCCGCTGAATCCGCAATCCGAGCGGGAACAACTGCTGGCCAAGGTAGGGGAAAAGCGTGTTGAGCACGGTACCGGACAAGAGTTCAGAGCCCGTATTCAGAATTTCGACGCGCGCAAGCGAGTTCATTGAGTGGGCAGGTTAACGGAGGAATAGCGGCAGCGCGAACTTCATATAAGCGGGCGTTTCCGGCCGCTGAGCCAGCCTTGTAGGGCGGCGGGCTTAGCCGCCGGGACTTCCAATTTTGCGTCTAACGGGCGCTGGGATTCATTAACCGAATCCAGCTCGCGACCAGTTGCTGCTGCTCTTTATCGTCTTCGCGTTCGAAGATGTGAAGGAGGTTGGCGAGAATCCGCATCATAATGAGTTTTGGATGAGCCGGCTGCAGGTGTTTTGGATCCAGGGTATGGCCCTGGCGTGCGAGGATCCGGGCGCAATCATGCGCAGTCAAAATTTCCCCCCGATAAAAGCAATCGAAGAGAACTGTGCCGTGGCAGCCGACGAAATGCCCGGGTAGATTGACGCCCTCAAGCGTAATCGAAGCACGCCGCCCGACAAACATGTATAGCACGCATAAGGAGATAGGGATGCCCAGACGCGAATCGATGACGCAAGGGATCAAGGAGTTCCGGACATCGTAGTAGGAATCCTCGTTGCCATGGAAGTCGAGTTCCTTTCCCAGGAAATCCGCGATTAGTTGAATGCGGCTCGTGTCGGTATTGACATTAACGAGGCGCCGGCGCAACTCTGCGCCCCAGGAATCCAGAAGTTGTCGGTAGGGCTGGATCTCGACGGTGGGCAAGAAGATCTGAGCCAGGAGCCAACTGGCCTCTTCCAGCTCGATTGTGTTGCTCACCTGGGTGCAGACACGCTCGAAGCGTTGCCTTGCGCAGCGGCCCTCGACTTCGGCGAGAATCTCGAGGATATGAGGGCCAACTTGTTCGTCCTCGAGGGCCAGAAGATCTCGCAAATCCCCAATCGTTTCCGCTCCTCCCTCGGCCAGCTGGCGCTTGGTCAAGCGCACGGTCTCGGGGTCATCGTCCTTCAACAGGCGGATAATCGCTTCGCGCTGTTTAAACATTTGTTCTGAGGGATCTTTACCCCAGTTTCAACCTCGGCGCATCGCTCCAGAGGCTCTCCAAGGCATAGAAACGGCGCTTGTCCGTTTGAAAGACATGGATCAAGACCTCTGAGTAGTCTATCACTATCCATTGGCTCAGCGGTGACCCTTCAGAGGCCAGCGGCGATAAACCCGCTTGTTGATGCAGTCCTTCGCGAATGCCGGACGTGATCGCCTTCAAGTGCGGTTCGGAGGTTCCGGAACAGATAACAAAAAAGTCGGTAAACGTCGAAATATCGCGCAGATCGAGGACCACAACATCCTCAGCCTTTTTGTCCTCGGCTAATCTAACGCAAAGACGTGCTAACTCCTCAGCTCCGATACGTGATCTCCTCGGTAAAGTTGGTTCTCGTCAATGTAGCGAAGCACGACCTCAGGAACCAAATACGTGATCGGCAATCCCTGTGCAACTCGGTTTCTAATTTCCGTTGCGGAGATATCGAACCGCCAGCGTACAATTGGGTAGGGAACGCTCAGAGGCAGGTCAGAACGGCTCAAGATAGCGAACTGCAGGATTCGACCCAGCTCGTCGAAATCGTTCCACTGTGGAAGCGTTTTCAAATGGTCCTCGCCGACCAGAAAGAAAAGCGCGTCCATCGGATACCGCTGCCGGTAAGTGCGCGCTGTTTCGATCGTATACGATGGTGCGCCTCGCTCGATTTCCAGAGTGTCGACAGCGAAACGCGGTTCACCTTTGACCGCCAGCTTAACCATACGAAGCCGATGCGCGGCGGTACTTGTCGTGTGGTCAGGCTTGAAGGGCGATTCGGCCGCGGGAATAAAGATCACCTTTTCGAGCTTGAGCTGCTCAAGCGCTTCGCGGGCGAGGATCAAGTGGCCGTGATGAATCGGATCAAAGGAACCGCCATAGAGAGCTAACCGCATACTCTAAGCTGGAAAGAACGCCAACCATCTATAATAGACACTCTTTCCCGCCGTCGTTTCCCGGTCACGTATGCGCGTCAACATAAGCTCAGAAGGCTGCCCAGCACCGAAGGTGTGAAATAGTATAGCCTAGGGCGCAGCCCTAGGATTTAGCATAAAATAAGACGCCTCGCGCTGAAGGTGCGATAACGCACTTACTTAAGAAAAAGATGGTGCGGTTCCGGGCCGCTCGTAACATGCGTGGGAAATTATGGAACGAAGTGACGTCGGTCAACTACTGCTTGTCGGTATTTCGGGAACCCATCTCGACTCGGAAACCGCCCGCATCTTCAGAAAAGTACAACCGGGGGGCTACATTCTTTTCGGGCGCAACATCAAGTCTGCGAGGCAGCTGAGAAAGCTGGTCGATGACTTGCGCGATCTTTCCAAGACCGAGCCGATTATTTCAATCGATCAGGAGGGAGGCCGGGTTTCCCGACTTAAACTGATTGGCAACGAGCCTCCAAATGCGCAGCAGCTCCGGGAAAAAGGTAACGAGTCATTAATCCGCCTCCATGGAGCGTTGACCGGCCAGCTGCTGAGGTTGTTCGGGTTCAATCTCGATCTTTGCCCCGTGCTCGACATCTCCTTCAGCGACGAGGCAGATAACTCGCTTCGCGGCCGGTGTTACGGAACGACAGTGGACCAGGTCGTTCGATTCGCGGGTGCGTTTAACGAGGCACTTTTAGAGAGCGGGGTTCTTACCTGCGGAAAACATTTCCCAGGTTATGCAGCGGCTGGCCTCGATCCGCACCACGATCTGCCGCGGATCGATCGGACGCGTGCTGAGCTGCTTGGGGCCGAGTTAGCGATCTTTCGCCATTTTGTCGGCAAGGTTCCCAGCATAATGGTCGGTCACGCCTGGTACCCCGCTCTTGACCAAGAGAGGGTGCCCGCATCATTCTCTTGCCGCGTAGTGACTGATCTACTGAAGACGGAGCTTGGGTTTAGCGGACTGACCCTAACGGACGATCTCGATATGGGCGCCGTCGTCAGCGAATTTCCCTTATCTGAAACTATCTCGCGCGCTATCCACGCCGGGAATGATCTGGTTGTAATTTGCCATCGGATTGCAATGGTGGAAGAGGCTAAGGGTATTCTCGCAACCCTGGAGGCACCGATTCTCGATCGTGCTCTCGAATCAGTAGCGGTTTTTAAAGAGAAATTGCCGCCTCCCGATGAATTCTCCGAAGATCGGTTCGCAGAACTCGACGCCAAGGTAGGGGAGCTACGGATACGCGTGCTAGGCGTAGAGCGCGCCGCCCAGCGGAGCCCCGACGACGGTAAGCGGTCCCCAGTGGAGCTGTACTAGCTTCGGCGTTTGGCGTTCAGCGTTCACCGTGGCGTTTCAAGAGCGTGTCGGCTAGCCCGCAAATCTCACACGACATATGCAGCCACGCGCCTATTGCGGGCTAGAGGAGTAATGGAGTGATCGAGTAAGCCGGCAGGGTCTCCGAGCTGACCGCCGAACAAATGAGCGACTCGACTGAGCTCGCCGAAGTCCTCAAGGAGTTGGCAGCGTTTGTGACTTAGGCTCAGCAAGCTTCGCCGTACCTCCACTCGGCCCACTACTCCACTACTCCATCACTCCATTCCTCCATTCCTCCACCCCGTCCCCCCGACACGCCGATACCTCCTCCGTCCGCTTTGCACTGGAAAACTTTCCGTGGATAGATTTAGGTGTTTGAGTTCATGCTTCCTGAGATCGAACAGCTACTCCGACTCCAAGATTGCGATCAACGACTGAAGGCACTCCAAGCGGAACTGGAAACGGTTCCCATTGAGCGAAAACGGATCGAACAAACGCTCGCAACAAAAGGCGCCGCTTTTGAACAGGTCAAGCAGGAAAACCGTGACTTCGAGATGCGGCGCAAGAAATTGGAACTCGACGTCAAAGCTCGGCAGGACTCAATCGGAAGATACAAGACCCAGCAGTTTCAAACCCGCAAGAACGAGGAGTTTCAGGCGTTAGGTCATGAAATAGAGCGGCTCGAGCGCGAGATAACTCAAATCGAGGACAAAGAGCTGGACCTCATGGAGGAATCTGAGCGCGCCCAAGCCCAGATTCAACAAGCCGAGCAGGAATTAAGTGCCACGAAGATACAGTTCGACCAGCGGCTCGCAGCGCTCGAGCAAAAGGAACAGACACTTGGTGGACGGCTTCGTGAGGCCGAATCTGAACACGAAAAGCTTGCTGCCGCAGTTGATTCTGATCTCCTTTTTCAGTACCGTCGGCTTTTCGCCAGCAAAGGCGGAGATGCCGTGGTGCCCGTTGAGCACGAGGTGTGTACTGGCTGTCACATGAAAAACACCACGACTACGGTGTATCGTGCCAAGATGGGCCGAGAGATCATTCACTGCGAGCAGTGTGGACGGATTTTGTATTTTGCGAACTAATTCATGGCCAACCGGAACGGCCAGAGCGGTTGCGGTTGCTGTGGAATAAAATCCGGACTTGGCTGTGTCCTGCTGCTGGTTTTGCTCGGGGCTGCTGCCTTCCTGGGATTCCGCCTCTTCAATAACCTGAAAATACTGACCTCGTCATCCGGCTGGCAGCTTCCCTCTTCTGAGGTGACCGAGGAGGGTTACATTTCAGCGCGCCAGAGGCTTGGCCACTTCCTGAGCACCAGGGACTCAAACTCGGTGACCCTATCGGCCTCTGATGTGAACTCGCTCTTAGCTGACGCGCCCGAGCTTTGGTTTCTCCATAAAAGAGCGGTTGCCACATTACACGACGACGTGATTGAACTTCACTTGAGTGTTCCCCTCATTCTATCTGGAACCAAATATTTCAACTACGTGATCTTTATGCGACCAACGATGCGCGGCGAGAACGTAGCGCTTAATGTCTTCCGCATCGACCGGGATGGACGTACACTCGATGGGGGCGCTCTGCGCGCCTTCAAAACTGCGGCGGAGCCGTACCTGGATAAGGCGCTGTCCGGCATCAATATGATCCAGGGCGACCGCGCCATTCGCGACATCCGGATCGGACATGACTCCTTGGAATTAGCGCGGTAGAAAGCTGTGTCGGCGCCATGAAGAGAGTGTCCGTGTCAGGAAGCTTGGACGTTTTGGGAATTCACCCCTCAACCCCCGGCAGTCCGTCAACGGACCGGAGATTGTATTCTCGGCGATAGGCGGCAACCTTCTCTTCACCGTAGCGCTCAGCCCACTGCCGGAGCTGGGAACGGTGTTCGCGAAAGTCGTACAGCGGTACGCCGTAGCCACAGGAATCTGAGATGCGCGTGAGACGGATGCGGATGAATGATCGAATTCCTACAGTTTTTGGGAAGAGCAATTCAAGATCGGCGGCTTCAGCATGGCCGACTTCGATTACTTCGCCACGTCCGTGCAGCCGAACAATTTTGGGCGCACCCTCAAACGAACAGAACATAAGCAGAATCCGACCGTTCTCTTTGAGGTGAGCGATGGTTTCCACGCCACTGCCGGTAAAATCTACGTACGCTACGGTCCTTTCATCGAGTATCCGAAACGACCGGGCGTCTTTTGGTGAACAGTTAACATGCCCGGAACGGGAGAGCGGCGCCGTCGCGACAAAGAAGATGTGTTGCGCCGTCAACCATTTTGTCAGTTTGGCGTCGATCGCCTGGTATATTTTTCCCATGGAAAGTGAGCGTTGCAGTTTAACCCCAAATCCCGACGTTTGGGAGTCGTTCTTGTCTTCGTCGTAAATGCATCGGTTTCTGCATTTGGACTGCGGTCGGTACAGCTGTCTGAGTTGACCGGGACGGTTGCCTCGGAGATGCGACCCTGCCAAAAACTGGCACGACGGCCCTGGCCTTTATCGGCCACGCTTAGGTCCACCAAAAATCGAACCTAAGATGCTGCGCGCGATTCGGCGGCCGATGCTACCCGCTAAAGATCGCACGACATTCTTGGTCGCCCCTTGGACGACAGTGTCCGATTGCCGGCTTCGCTGGCCTGAAATACCGCCCATGACGCCGCCGATAACCTGCTCAAGAATGCCACGGCTTTGTCTTTCTGGTTGGACGGTCGGATGCGCCATGGTGCTTAGTCGTTCGTAAGCCGACGCCCGATCCACGACCTGTTCGTACCTGCCGGCCACGAGTGAATTTTGGATCAATCTTTGCCGTTGTTCTGGCGTGATCGGGCCGATCTGACTTCGCGGTGGAACGATGAAAGCACGTTCGACAACGTTGGGTTGGCCTTTCTCGTCCAAGAATGAAACTAAAGCTTCACCCACTCCGAGCTCGGTCAGGACGCTTGCGGTCTTCAGGTTTGGATTCGGCCGAAACGTTTCTGC
>JBAUZZ010000501.1:0-4186 GCA_049585495.1 Chthoniobacterales bacterium
ATGACAAAAAAAGCCCATTTCTGAATGGGACCTTTCCAGGCAAAGAGTTTTTTCGAATTTGCGATAAGAGAATAATTGTTTGGCCCAGCCATTTGCTATTTGCATATTTGCTATTCGCTATTTGCTATGCGCCGCGAAGCGGTGCTAGGCCATTGGGAGTCATCGAGCAGCCACCATAAGCAATAGACGAGAAAGATCACGGCTGCGACGGGTTGGGCAGCCAGGACCCAGAGTTCTTTGAAACCGGGCGCAAACATGCTTCGAGCGACAGCCAGGAGCAGCAAAGCAAACGCGCAGCCGACACAAGCTCGCAGCCAGACCGGTCTGGGTTCGACCATTGCCTGTACGAGAGCCAAATCGACTGCGGGGCCAAGCAACAAGTAGGTCTGTGATTCCGTGGCTGGTCCACACAGCGTCATCCAGATGCTAACGAAGGAGAACAGGCCGATCAGCACTCGCGCGCGCAGCCAGCCGCGCCGGCTGCCAACTACGCAGTAAACGGCAATTGCCGCTCCACTCAGAACCTGGAGAGCGCTGTAGAGTCGACTCGAAATATTCAATCGCCCAAACCGTACAAGTAGGAGCCAAAGATCGAGCGGCGCGCTTTTGAGCGGGTAATTCAGACGGTTATCGGTCAGGCGTGTAACAAACCATCCCTGGTATTGGCTAAACACATATCCCCAGCGCTGGAGCAGAAACGGCATCAAACCGAACAACCCCAAGGCAAGCAATAGACGCCAGCCGAATCGCCTGGGGGCGATCACGGCAATCAGGAGACCGAAGGCGAGCGGATAGATTTTAAAATAGGTGGCGAAAGCCACGCAAAGAGCCGCTATCCCCCATCGTTCACGGTGCACCGCTCCGAGTGCAAGCATCAGCAGGCCGATTATCAATGGGTTTGCCTGGCCAATATCGAGGTTCCCCAGCGCCAAAGGGAGGAGGAGCAAAAAAGGGATTCCGTAATTTTTTCGCTCCAGGTTGGGATATAGTCCAACGATCGACCCGATGCCGCCCACCAGGGCAGCGAAATTGACCGCTGTCCAAAGAATATGGCTCACTCCGGGCGGGAGGAACGCCAGGGGACTGAAGAGCGCGGCGGCCAAAGGGCCGTATACGAAGCCGCGCCAGTCCCCATAGAGGTATTCTCCACGAACCCACTGCAGCCCGGCGACTTCGTAAGTCCTGAAGCCACCCGCTCGCCCCTGCCAGCAGGCGATACGAATAACTAAGGCCAGCAATACCAATCCCCATGCGGCTGTTGCTGCAATGTTCCAAAAGCCCGCCTGCCTGATGCGGACCCAGGTAGAAAACACCATCGCGCACACTTAGCGCCGCTTTGCGGCGCATAGCAAATAGCAAATTTGGTAGGGCGGCTGGCTCAGCTGCCGAGCAACACGGCAAGGATAGTCCGGGCGCCTGGTCCTCCGCCCGCAACGCTGTCGCCTCGCCCCAGTCGCTACGCGACAGTGTTGCGGGCGAGCGTAGCGACTGCGGGCTGGGCAGGCGCCCTACAAGAGTCTTAGCGCCAAGGCCCTTCCTACTTGAAAACTGCAACCTCCTCCGGAATAGTTGGCGCTCGGCATTTATGGGTCGCCTCAACACACGAGCGTTACAGCTCATCGATCGGTGGATCGGGATCCCTGTCTGCGGCGCATTCACGTTGGTGCGCAGGCTGACCGGGGACGGCCGGGCCGCGCTGCGATCCAAGCCTCAGAAAATTTTGTTCGTTAAATTTGCCGAGCAGGGTTCGACTGTGCTCGCCTATCCAGCCATTTTGCGCGCCAGTGAAATGGTCGGACGGACCAACCTTTACTTCATCGTTTTCGAGGAGAATCGTTTTATCCTTGACGTCATGGGAGCGCTGCCGCCCGAAAATGTGATTACCATCCGACACGACAGCCTGGTCGATCTTGCCCTGCAGGCCTGGCGCGCGCTGTGGCGCATCTGGCGGCTGCAAATCGATGCCGCGGTCGATCTAGAGTTCTTCTCGCGCTCCTCAGCGGCGCTGACGTTCCTTACCGGGGCCCGGTCCCGGGTTGGTCTGCACACATTTTTCGGAGAGGGCCCATACCGAGGTGATTTGATGACGCATCGTCTCCTGTACAATCCCTATTTGCATACGAGTCAGATGTTTCAGCTAATGATTGAAGCACTGGAGCGAGCGCCGGAGCGTCTGCCGACTCATGATGCCCCTGCACCACGAATCGAAACGCGGCTGCCAGAATTCGTCCCTTCGCCATCCGAGTTGGAGGGGGTTCGCGAAATCCTCCGGCGCGCGAGTGGGGTGGCTCCTGCCGAAGACTTGCATCTGATTCTGCTTAACGCCAACGCGAGCGATCTGCTGCCGCTACGGCGATGGCCGGCGAAGCGCTACATCGACTTAGCCCGGCTGTTGCTGAAGCGCTTTCCGGAAATTCACATAGCCTTAACCGGTGCGCCGGACGAAGCCAAAGAGATCGAACAAATTGCGCGGGAAATAGACTCTTCGCGCTGCTTTTCACTGGCCCGGAAAACGACCTTGCGCCAGTTGCTTGTTCTTTACACGCTTTCGGAATTGTTGATTACCAACGATAGCGGTCCAGCTCATTTTGCCTCGATGACGCCCGTCACGGTAATTACGCTTTTTGGCCCGGAGACTCCGTTGCTTTTCGCGGCGCGCACCCCGCGCAACATCCCGCTTTGGATGGGACTTGCCTGTAGCCCCTGTGTAAATGCCTACAACAATCGTCAAAGCCCGTGCCAGGATAACGTCTGCATGCAGCAAATCACCACGCAGAGAGTGTTCGAAGAAGCGTGCAAGGCGTACTTGGCGAGGAGGGGAGCGGTGGCGGAAGGGGTGAAGCGGTGAAGGGGCGAATCAGTAATCAGTAATTAGTAATGAGTAATCGGTCATATCAGTCCTCAGTAATGATCAGTAGTCGGTAAAAAAGGGTGAAAGGCGTCGACGTTCCACATCCCCGCGGCGGTGGCGACTCCAAAAGGGCTTGAATGCGTGGCGAATTTTCTTAGGCTCTTGAATAAATTCCCCTCCGAATGTGAACGACAATCGTGTAGCCGGCGTTCGTCCGGAAAGTGGTAGCTGAAAGCTCCAGCTTTTACCTGCCAAATGGCGTCAGCGCTTCCAAGTTCAGGCTGGTTTTTCCGTCCGCTGGCGGTGGTTAATCGAGTTGGCGCAATCTGGTTCGCCGTCATTCTCCTTTACGGTATTTCCGGGCTGTTTTCCCCGGGCATGTTTCGGGTTGGCCAAGTCCTTAATATCTTGCAAGTGGCGGCTTTTCTCGGTGTGGTGGCGACCGGACAGACGCTGACACTGCTTGCGGGCGGCATTGATTTATCGGTCGCCGGCGTCATCACAATGGCGAACATCGTTTCTACGAGCTTAATGGCCGGGCGACCCGAAACCATGCCATGGGGCATCGTCACCTGTCTCCTGCTCGCGGCTGCCGTGGGTTTGATCAACGGGTTGTTGATCGTGGGATTGCGGGTAACTCCGTTGGTCGCTACGCTTGGCATGAACTCCATCCTGTTTGGGGCCGCACTGATTTACACCGGCGGGGCGCCCCACGGATCGATTTCACCCGAATTTGCAGGCTTGGGCCAGGGCAGTTATCTGGGCATCCCGGTCAGTACTGTCTGCTGGCTCCTCATTGCCGTCTTGATGATCTGGGGGACTCGTAAGACAACGTTTGGACGTCAACTCTATGCCGTCGGCGCTAATCCTGTCGCAGCGCGACTCATGGGGATTCCAGTTAGGCGGGTAGCAATCTTGGCTTACACGCTAAGCAGTGTCTTGGCGGCCACCGGGGGACTTCTTCTTACATCCTACATCGGTTCCCCGAGTCTCGGGATCGGAGACCAATTCCTCCTCACTTCAATTGCTGCCGCAGTGGTGGGCGGTACGGCCTTGAGTGGCGGAATCGGGAGTGTTCTCGGAACAATCGGCGGAACATTATTCATCACTGAGCTCAACAGTTTCACGAATATCGTGCGCGTCTCAACCGGCACCCAATTTGTCCTCCAAGGCGCAGTTATTGCGTTGAGCGTCTTGATGTACCGGTTGGGCGGTCTCAGTAGAGCGAGCGATTAACCACAAGATCGATTTATGCTGAAAAGGTTTTCCTAAACTTGTAGGGCGACTGGCTCAGCCGCCGGGTCCTTGCGGCGCCTGACCCAGGCGCCCTACAAC
>JBAUZZ010000502.1:0-1896 GCA_049585495.1 Chthoniobacterales bacterium
TTGCCGCCTTTCTCATGAAGGGCGGCGGTAAGGACTCGAGTCAAAAACATCGTTCGCGCAGCAGCTCCAGGAATTGCCTCTCCTGTAGCCTCTCCTGAATCGGAAGCTGCGACCACTCCGGACCGCCTTTGCATCGCTTGCGCTCCCGCTTAGCGTGGAATTTTTTGGAACCGATCAGTGACCCCTTTCCTGTTGTCGCCAAGAACATTGAGGTCGAGCGCCGAAGATGAATGCGGACTCCCTGGCGGAATTGGTCCTGATCTTTTTTACAGGACTCAGTATGGAGCCCAACCTGAGTTCGAGCCGATCCTCCATCGTCCGCAAAATCGACCATCTGATGAACCGAGTGCAAACCTCATTAGACGCCCGCTCAGGACGTTCTTTATACCGCTTGGGCACCTAGATCAATCGGAGCCGTGGGCATGCTCGAAGGCTGTATCACCATTGTGCGATGCGCACCCAATTCCCTGTTCGCGCTGAGATAGTACCGTTCCTCAGGGACGGCTTCGCCAACGTGCAAGCGCCAAACTTTCTTGATTGTCTCTTGATCTGCGTTTGTGAGGCGCTCGCGCTGTAACAGATACCCTGTCCAAGAAGGGACCATCATCTCGATGCGGTAGGTATTGGAGCGGGTCAGATCCTCGTCCAGACGCCAAGCAAACGCGCCGTTTCTGAGGTGAATCAACCGCAGCTCGCCCATCAGCTGAAGAAATTCACGACCGCGCAGCGGGTCGACCTCAACCTCGAACGTTATTGCAACCGGTCCGTCGCGAGGTTGAGGAATATTCACTAACGGCCTCATCACGCAGCTAATGGGCGGCGGATCAAAGCTCAGCGAGGTCGTAAAGTTGATTGATAGAGGAATTGCCAGCAAGAGACTGAGAGCCAGAGTGACGGCAGCGATTACCAGCGTAACTCTGACTCCGGCCGCCTGACTAGAGAAGCCCCAGACCACACCTCCCAGAGCGATAGCACCCTGGGAGACCATGATAACGGTCGCGCTCATCCGTCCCCGGGCCCATCCGGGAATCGCTCGCTGACTGGCCACCCATAGCTCAGCCGCACCGAGAGTCCAACCAATCCCGGCCAGAGCTGCAACAATCGTGAAAATTGAGGGTTGCCGCACAAACGCCATGAGAAGATAAACCACAGCCACAAGGAGATTTGCCAGGATTGTCGAAGCATTCGAAGAGAGTCTCTTCCGGGCCCGAGGAAGAACGAAAACGGCAGCGAAAACCGAGCCTGCTCCTATGGAAGTAAACAGCAATCCGAGGCTGCAGGGCTGGAGGTGAAGCTCCCTCAGGCCGACGACTGGCATCAGAGCCGGGATAACAGAGATAAAGAACGCAAAGAGGATGTTTCGTGCGAGTACCACTTGAATGGCTGGCGCGTATCGAACGTACCGGATCGCAGTGGAGAACGATTGGAGGAAATTTTCCAACGGGAACTCTGCTTCCGCTCTAGTGCCTTTCCAATGTAACAGAGCGAGAATTACCACTACGAAACAGAGGGCGTTCAGCGCAAAAACCCAGTTCGCTCCGAAAAAGTAAAGCAGAATACCCCCCAGCGCCGGCCCGATGATTCCCGAAACATTCAACTGCAATCCACCCAGCGTCGCGGCGGAAGGCAGTTCTTCGTCGGTAACCACGTCTGGAATAATCGCGGACCAGGCGGGGGCGTGAAACGCGAAGCCGACACCGATCAAAAACACGCAGAACAGGAGCACATAGGGGGTTACCAGGTGGAACGAGCCAAGGACAGCGAGCAAACCGGCTGCGACCGCCAACCAAAGATTCATGAAGCTGAGGTGCTTCCGTCGGTTAACCATGTCGGCTAGTGCGCCGGCCGGCAGCGTAAAGAGGAAGAATGGGAGGGATGCTACGGTCGACATTAGTG
>JBAUZZ010000503.1:0-4592 GCA_049585495.1 Chthoniobacterales bacterium
CTCCAACGGCATCCCGATGTTCACGGCGGGGGACGAATTTCTTAATACCCAGCACGGGAATAACAATCCATATAACCAGGACAATGAAACGACCTGGTTGGAATGGGATCGACGGCAGAAGCACGCAGACTCTTTTCGCTTCTGCCGATTAATGATCGCATTCCGAAAAGCGCATCCGAGCATCTGCCGAAGCCGCTTTTGGAGAGACGATATCCGCTGGCGGGGCGTCGAGCCGTCGACGGAATTGTCCTATCACTCGCGTAGCTTCGCCTATTATCTGAAAGGCCCGAGCGGATCCGACTCCGACCTATACGTAATGATTAACGCCTTTAGCGAGTCATTGAATTTTGCGATCTACGACGGTCTTAATAAACCGTGGTACCGAGTCATTGACACGGCCTGTCCGTCTCCGGAGGACATTCTAGAGCCCGGTTGTGAGCGGCAGGTCTTCGGATCGACCTACGAAGTCCAACCAAGGTCGATTGTGGTGCTAGTGCAATGAGCAAACGGAGCACTGGAGCGCTGGAGTACTGGAGTATTGGAGTATTGGAGTGTTGGGGATTGGTTAGTGATCGAAGTTGCTGGCGGTGTAAATGGCATTCGACTCTTTGATGCTCAGTGTTTCGGTCCAAGTCCGCAGAGGCAATCGCCTGTCCAGTGACCCGCTTCATTTCGAACGGGCATGACTTAAACAGGCGGCAGGTCTCAACGTACAATGTGACCGCGTCTTGCCAGACCCGCAGCCGTTGATACCCGCGATTCTTATTCTTTCGCTCCATTGCTCCATTACTCCAACACTCCAATACTCCATTACTCCGCTTCCCTACAGCCCCTTCGCAGCCAACTCCGCGAGGCATTTCTCGATTGCATCCAAGGCCTTGGCGGCATCAGGTCCTTCGGCAGTGACGGAAATTCGTGCACCGGTACGAATATCGGCGGTCATGATGTCCATGATACTGACCGCGGAGCACGTCCGGCCATTTGATTCAAGCGTGATGTTACTCTTGAAGCGCATAGCGCAGCGGACAATTTCGCTCGTTGGTCGGGCGTGCAGACCTGACGGATTCGTAACCCACATTGTTCGCCGCAGCTTGTCAGTTCGTGAATCTCGCGCGCTCATTGGTCCTCAACGGTTACAATCCATCACTCCATCACTCCATCAATTGAACCCAAATTCCGAAGTTCCGGCGGCTGACCCAGCCGCCCTACACGCCATTTTCGGAATTTGGATCAAATCTCTTGGCCAGGCGCGTAAGTGAATTCGGCTTCCGTGATTTCCTCAATCTTAACGACGTGTGGATTATCGCAGCAAAGCTCTAGGAACCGATTGCGATCATCAGGCTCTTGCAGTTCCACCAGAACCAGCTGGGTGTTGCCATTGCGTTTCCGCGCCCAACCCAGAACCCACGGAAGATAAATGACCGGCGGAAACACATGAAACAAGTAAAACGCGGCATCCTGATTTTGAAAGGTAATTCGAAAGCAATGCCTGGCCATTGGCGCTACATAAGCATGTTTGCCACCAGGCCTCAAAAGTGTGTCGGCGTGGGGGGAGGGGGAAACGTGACGGCGTATCGGCGTGACGGCGTATCGGCGCGGAGGGAAATGTATCGGCGTAACGGCGTGACGGCGTATCGGCGTGTGCCTAGAAATAATGAGGAGTTTATGAAAGCAGCAAAGCATTTTCGAGATTTGGATGTTTACCAGAATGCGATCACGCGGGTGATGGAAGTGTTCGAAAGAACCAAGAAGTTTCCAGCGGACGAGAAGTTCGCGCTGACAGAACAGGTGAGGAGATCATCGCGGTCGGTTTGCGCGAACATCGCTGAGGCGTGGCGCAAACGCCGATATCAAGCCGCTTTTGTAGCAAAGTTGAATGACGCCGAGACCGAAGCGGCGGAGACGCAAGTCCATCTCGAGATCGCCTTCCGACATGGCTACGTCGATGAGGCCGCCTTCCACGAGTTAGATGACGCTTACGAAAAGATCATCGCCCAACTCGTGAAGATGCTTGATCAGGCCTCCTCGTGGATCATTAAACCCCGCGAGGCCCAATCTCGTGACTGACAATCCAGTACGGAGGAGGCTTTTACGCCGTTACGCCGATACGCCGACACGCCGATACATTCTTCCTCCACGCCGTTACGCCGACACACTCCCATCCCCGCTGTCAAAGCCTTCTCCATGCCCTCCCGTCTTTCTCGATCAACTCTTCGGCTTCGGTCGGGCCCCAGCTGCCGGCGGAATAAAAGCAGAGCGGCGGCTTTGGGTCTCCCTGGCGCCAATTCCACTCGATCTCGTCGATGAAGCGCCACGCCTCCTCGACCTCGTCCCGCCGGGCAAACAGAGTCGCGTCCCCTGCCATCGCGTCAAGCAGGAGGCGTTCGTACGCCTCCGGACTCGCTTTACCAAAGGAGGTGCCATACTGAAAATCCATCTTTACCGGCTGGATCTGAACGCTGGCGCCCGGCACCTTTGATTGCATACGAAGCGATACTCCTTCGTCGGGCTGGATCCGGATAACGAGCACATTTTGAGAACCGACTCGGCGCCCGGGCTGATCCCGATTGAAGAGCACACCGGGCGCATTTTTGAAATGAACGCCAATTTCGGTCGCCCCTTTTGGCAGGCGTTTCCCCACGCGAACGTAAAACGGCACGTCGGCCCAACGCCAGTTGTCGATCAAAATCCGGAGCGCTACGTAGGTCTCAGTCATCGATTCGGGTCTAACGTTTTTCTCGTCGCGATAGCCGGCCACGGGCTGTCCGTTGACGGAGCCCGCGGCGTATTGAGCACGCACGACGTTCCGGGCCACGTCCGCCCCGCGAATCCGGCGTAACGAGCGCAGCACCTTGACCTTCTCATCCCGAATCGAATCAGCGCTAACGTCCGTGGGCGGTTCCATGGCGATCAGGCAGAGTAATTGAAGCAGATGGTTCTGCACCATGTCGCGCAGTGCGCCGGATCCTTCGTAATACCCCGCCCGGTTCTCAACCCCGAGCTGCTCGCTCGCGGTGATCTGGATATGGTCAATATAGCGCTGGTTCCACAAGTGCTCGAAAATGGCGTTAGCGAACCGAAGCACCATAATATTTTGCGCAGTCTCCTTCCCGAGATAGTGGTCGATCCGGAAGGTGGCATCCTCGCTGAATGCCTTACTGACAACCGAATTTAGCTGGTGCGCGGTCGTGAGATCCATGCCGAATGGTTTCTCCACGATGACCCGGGCCCAGCCGCCGTTCGAGGTATCGTTTAAGCCGGCCTCTCTGATATGGGAAAGAATCGGCTCGAATTGATCCGGCCCGGCAGATAAATAAAAGAGCCGGTTTCCCCGGGTACCACGCTCGCGATCGATCTGATCCAGCCGCTCCTTTAGCCGGCGGTAGCCGTCCGGATCGTTGAATTCGCTGCGATGATAAAAGATCGCGTCCCCGAAACTTTTCCAAAGATCGTCGTTAATCGCCTGGCGGGAATACTTTTTCGCCGCTTCCTCGAGCTCCCGGCGGAAAAGTGCATCGTCCTTATCGCGGCGGGCGAAGCCAAGAACCGTCAAACCTGGTGGAAGATCACCGTCGGCAGCGAGGTTGTAGAGGGCGGGGATCAGTTTGCGATGCGTCAGGTCGCCGGTCGCTCCAAAGATCACCATAGAACAAGGTTCCGGTGTCGCACGGGCCGCCAGCCCCTCGCGCAGCGGATCAGCCGAAAATGGGGTGGTGGAGTATTGGGGCATGGGAGTAAGGGAGTGTTGGAGGAAAGGGGTATTGGAGTATTGGAGTATTGGAGTATTGGAGTAATGAAGTGTGGACCTAGGAGTCGTCTGAGTTGTCGGCGGTGTAGATGGCGTTGGATTCGCTGATGCTCAGTGTTTCGGTCCAGGTGCCCGAGTCCCGTTTCCGTTCAAGTGATTCGACTAGGCGCAGAAGACCGTTTTCGAGTTTGAATGCTTGGCGGTCGAGAATTTCGAAATCCTCTTGGGCGAGTTGGTGTGCCTTAAGGTAGGCCTGATACCCCGAAACACTTTCACCGACCGAGCCAAGCGCGATGTAAAGGGCCTGGATATATTCTCGGACCGATTTGCGACAATAACCTTCGGCGATATTCCGGTGAACGGAGTCCGCAGAGGCAATCGCCTGTCCAGCGATCCGCTTCATTTCGAAAGGGAATGATTTAAACAGGCGGCAGGTCTCGACGTACAACGTGACCGCGTCCTGCCAAACCCGCAGTTGCTGATACCCGCGATTTTTATTCTTCCTCTCCATTACTCCAGTACTCCAACACTCCAATACTCCATTCCCCCGTTACTCCAACACTCCATTCCCCCGTTTAAATTCCCTGCTCCTCCCCCTGCCGTGACATCCGGCGTTCGAATCCGTTTAAAATTTTCCTTAAATTTTTCTGGACAACCCCTTTGGAAATTCGCTAGACCTACAACTGCCCTTACATTTTAACCCCCGTTAAATAGGAGTAGAGAAAATAAGAGAATGAATCATCCGGTTGATTTCCCCGGACTTCGCGGTCTCAAGTTTACGTTAGCAGCTAGCCTTACCCTGCTGACCACTGGCGCGCTTTTCGCTCAAAGCGCGGATCAGAGT
>JBAUZZ010000504.1:0-11876 GCA_049585495.1 Chthoniobacterales bacterium
CTCTTCCCGCACGAAAAGGACGAAATACTTGCCTGGTTCCTGAGCCTCCCGCTTTACATCGATCTTGGTGACCTCCGCGCCGTCCACGCGACTTGGGACGATCAATCGATCGACGCCCTCGGCCAAAGCCGGCTGCTGAGTAAATCGGTCCTGGTCGAAGCATTCACCAAAGGACACCCAATCGGTGAAGCAGTCGCGCGCCTGCTCAAGGGTCGGGAACTCCCTTTGCCTAAAGGCAACTCTTACGTCGACAAGGATGGGTTCGAGAGGCGGGAGATCCGGACAAAATGGTGGCTTGAACTTACGGACCACTTGACCTACCGCGAAGCAGCATTCCCGGAGGCGAGCGCGCCAATTGATGTCCGGCTGAGCCTGATGTCACCCCTGCCGGGCTATCCATCAGATGGGCCACCCGTTTTCTGTGGCCACTATTGGCAGGCGCCAGACGATGCTCTGCGAGTCCTCAGTCCGAACGTCGCGTGTCTCGATTACAGTGTTGGCCGAGGTGGAAAATTAGTTGCCTACCGATGGTCCGGAGAGAGGACCCTACGGAGCGAGAATTTTGTGGCTGTCTGAGTTAGGACCCCAAGATCCGGCAGGGCCAAGTTCCCCACCCGCAACGCTTCCGCCTTGGGCGGATGCGGGCGGGCACCTTGGCCTAGATCCCCGATAGGACATCGTCTCCGATTCAGGACGCGCAGAAAGCGCCTCCCCACCCCACGCTGGGCTAAGCGGGTGTTTCAGTCTAATGCTCGGCGAAACGCCGACGCACCAGGCACAGCCATTTGATGTAGTCCTTTCGCCGGTTACTCCACTGGGCGTGAGCAAGCACAAGGTACGTCGCGATGACGAGTTCAAACATGAGCCCGGCAAAAAACGCTGGCATCCGCCACCCGCCATGGAGCGCCAGGCAAAGGAATGGGAGGACGGAGGCAACGATCAGGATTTTTAGAAACCAAGCAATTCGCCGGCGCGATCGTTCCACGCGCTCGTAGAGAAAAACCGCGCGCTCGCAATCCGGCCGCGCCACCGCGCGCGACCCAACGGCGCGACGTAATTCGTCGAAAAACAACTTTGGGCAAACCGAACCGTAAGCCCGGGCCAGTTCCTCAAACGAGTGAGTACGATCAGGGCGATCGGAAAAATTGTTTTCGTTGTTTAAATTCGCAGATGACATGCTCCCCAACAGCTGCGCACTACTCCCCAATGACATCCCGGTGTTTTGAGATGTCAAATGACTTGCGATGAATATCTCGGCTTCGCCAAAATCTCGAAATTCGGCGGCGACGGCCGCCTCCGCGGAGCTGCGGCGCGCCCTTCTGGATCGGGAAAGCCTGCAGTAAGTGTACGTGCCGTCCAATTCCAGCCGCGACGCAGGCGGGAGCGCCGCCCTCCAAGGCAATCTCGAATATGGGCTAAACGTAAGGTGCCAAGCCCGGACAAGGGATCTGGTCTTGAACCATCGCCACCAGCTGGTCCGGATAAAAGGGCTTTTTGAGAAGCAGCCGATTCCGGTACAGTTTTGCAGTGACCGGATCGCTCTGTGGTGCGCCAGTCATAAAAAGGACGGGCACGTGAGGTCGGCAGCGCCGGATTCGCTTCGCTAACTCAAGCCCGTCAAAAGAGCCCGGCATCACAAGGTCGGTTAGCACCAAATCGATCTCACTCAAGCCATCTTCGAAGATTGCCCAGGCCTTGCCACCGTTATCGGCGAGCAGCAGACGATGCCCGCAGCGCTGAAGGACCCGGCAGACGTATTCCAACAGAAAAGGCTCGTCGTCGACCGCCAGGATCGTCAAACCGCGGCTAGCCGAATCCTCTTTTCGCGACTCCTTACCGTTGTAAGCGTCTGATACCGAGGGAGTCTCTCCAGAAATTCTCGTCGCCATACAGAGCCTATATTTTCCCGAGCCGCACTCCAAAGTAGCCGTCGATGATTGACATGCTTGATATCGGAAATAATCGCCCGTTTTGAACAGAGGTTTACCGAAATCTTTCTTAAACAAAAATTCCGAAAATCCCGGCGGCTGACCCAGTGTTGCATAGCCGGGAGCCAAAGCTCGCGGAACGCTATATACGCTGGCATATTCTCCGGCTCAGCAGGAGCTTCGCCCTACCGTGTGAGGCATCCCTGGCACGTGATTGGTAGGGCGAGCCTCCCGGCGAGCCGTATCTTGACTCCAAAATCCTCGCGAAAATCAGCGGATTTGAGAGATCGCGGAAGGCGTCGAGCTAAGCGCTGCCAGCAGAGCTATGATTATGGGAAATAGGCGTCTCAAACCGGATGCAAGCGATATAATCGTCCTGCGCTTTCCGCGTTCGCACGACTAAATCTCCGTGAGCAGCCATCAGAGTTTCGACGGTCTTCAAGCCTATGCCAGTTCCAGCTTCCAACGTCGCCGGCGAATTGGGGCGCATCCGAATCTTGTTGACGAGAAAAAGCACGGCAAACCGACCCCGCTTTCGCAGATCGATTCGAATCTCTCCTGTTCCATGGAAAAACGCGTTCGAGACAAGATTGTTAAAAATCAGACCAAAGATTCGCGGATCGAGTTCCATAGGGCCGACTGGTGCGAGCGCGACAGTGAGCGCCCGTCTGTGCGCCTTCGCTCGGACCTGATATGGCTCCAGCAATTCCGATATCACCGCAGGCAAATCGATAATTTCCTTCGATTTAGGCAGATTGCCGCGTTCCGCTCGAGCCACAAGGAGCGCGACGTCAACGAAGTCGGTCAGGCGCTTGATTTGAGCTCGAATCCCATCGGCCAGTTCCGGATCCAGTTTTGAGGCCGCATAGTCGGTTTGGAGCTGTAAGAGTGTGATCGGCGCCCGGAGTTCATGGGCAACCTTCGCGGAAAAATGATTCAGGCGTTCATTCGCCTGTTGATTCGATTGCAGTAGTTTGTTGATGGCCAACGTCAGGTCCCGATACGCTCGGTCGGAATCCGGCGCCGGGATCTGATCCGGGACGGTTTGGGTGAGCTGCTGCGAAAGACTCGCAGCCAGGTTCTTGGCGGGCAGACCCGATCGTTTCGTCAAGACCCACCCGCCAAAGAGCACGAACAAGAAGACTGGAGTTTCGAACATCAACCATTCCTCCGGAAGGCGCGAAAGGGGGTTTTTGATGCCCGCCGGCATGGCCCAGTTGAGATCGATCCAGGTAATCAACGCAAAAGCACCTACAGCTATCGCGAGCAGAATGGAAAAAGAAGCGAACAAAGCGAGCCGAGTGGACTTCATCCGCGATCCAGGATCTGGTATTTAGGACAACCTTTCAATCCAGATCGCAAGATGCTTTAACCCCAGATTTTTGACGAAGAGCTGCCATTTCGGATGCGACGCTTCGTCGAGCTGGTTTTTGTAGGGCGCCTGGGTCAGGCGCCCGCCATCAGGCCAACGTGCCCGCCCGCATCCGCCAAGGCGGAAGCGTTGCGGGTGGGGGAACTAGGCCCTACGGAACTTCGTGAATCTTCCTAGCCCGCAAATCTCACACGCCATATGCAGCCACGCGCTTGTTGCGGGCTAGAAAGCAGCGGAATTTTCCGGCGGAGCCGGAGAAATCCGCTACCTGAGCCTGCATCGCTCACAAATCTCTCAGGATTGTGATCGATGCAGGCTAGCGCCGCCATTTGCCGCGGTGGCGGCGGAGCACCGTTCTCCATTGACTGCTAACAAAAATTTCATTCGCGCTCGCAAACTTGCCGGCGGTCTGATCAGTGCTTCCAGGGTGAGCCGGGATTCCGGGGAAGCTTGGCATCATATAACCATTGAGTGCCACGGTCACCGCTTCACTGAAGGTTTTCAGAGTGCGATGTGCATCCAGAAATTGAGTCGGGTCATCGTAATTTCCAGGGACGCGTGATTCCGCCGTGTGAACGACACCAAGCGTCAAATTATGATGGATCTCAAAATGGAGATGCGGCCCATAGATACCGTGCGCGGTCCCAACCGTACCAATCTGTTGGCCCCGATCGACCGGCTGGCCTTCGCTCACCGATATCTTGTTTAGATGAGCGTAGAGTGAATCAATAAATTTTACTTGGCCGTCTTCAAGATATGCGTGGCGGATGACGACCACATTTCCCCAGGCTCTGAGAAAGTCGCGCGCCAGGGTGACCACGCCCGTCCCGATCGAGCACACTGGGCGCCCGAAGATCGTACCACTCCCATCTTCGCTCACCCAATCTTCTCCAAGATGCCCGAGCAGCGAGAAGCCACGCGATTTGTAATAGCCGCTGGCATTCGGTGGGCCGACCGGAAAGTCAAAGCCGTCGGCCAGCTTTAAACTGGCACTCGCGAGTTGCGCGCGGGAACTGATCGTCAGGAGACACACCAGTCCAATAACAAACAACATTTTGGACATGGCGACCCCCTGTAGACGCGAATGAGCACTTCAGCAAGGTCTTTACGCAAAATAGCGACAATTTTCTGATCGTCGGTGGCCCGTTGTAGGGCGGCTGGCTCAGCCGCAGAGACAACTCATACGCGAGGTTGTCTTTTGGGGATTCGGAACTCCGGGTACCATCCGGATGCCGGCCACGAGGATCACGACTGCGCTGTAACAGTTTTCCTGAGCGGCGGGTTCGGTCAGGTAGTTGCCGAACCAGTCATTGTTAGGCAGCCAGACCTGGAGTTAGCCTATCTCTCGCCAGGCGAAATACGCGAGATGGCTCCCGCCGGTCCGACTACCCGGTCGATCTTGGAGCACGGGCCACAAGGGCACGACGGCTTACGCGGATATGTTGTATGGCGATGGCTTGCGCAGCGGGTTTGCCAACACGGACCAGATTCCCGCCTATTACATATTCAATGTCGGATTTACGCACAACGTTCGGTTGCCGAAGTTTGGCAAGGTGCAATTGCGCTTCGACATCGTGAACCTCTTTGACAAGGGGTACGAACTGCGCTCCGGATCGGGAATCGGCGTATTCGCGCCTCAGTTCGGTCCCCGACGAGGTTTCTTCGGTGGCATCAGCTGGCAATTTTAACCCAATTCCGAAATTTGCCTCAGCGCGACGAAGCCGCAATCAAAGCCGATGAAAATCAACCGCGAAATGGAAGCGAATTGACGCGAAAACAGTAATCCGGTTCCTGTCCATTGGTGTCCATTCGCGGTTAGAAAAATCCTCCCAGAAAAACAAGATTTCCGTGTATAGAAGTTTGGAGAGCGGCGCTCCGTCGCCGCCGAATTTCGGGATTTGGGCCTAATGGCCGTTTTGTTCCCCGATAGCTCCCTAACAGAAAACGCAACCTCAGACGACAGGCTGGAAGCCTATGCTACCTTGGGCGAGCAATGGTAGCATGACCGGCGCCGGGGCGCTGTGGAGCTTTTACCTGCAGCCGAGGCCAATCTGCGTATGAGAATCCTTCTCAACTCCTGGTTTATTGCCATGCATCCTAGACACGGTCTGTATCCAATTTTACACTCCGCTTGTCGAACTGCATTATGCACTCCTGGATGGGCGGAGATTAGCAAGAATATGGCTTGGCTATCGATTTAGAGCGCGTTCCTAACGAAGACATTTCTTAGGTTCCAATATGGTCAAATCATTCCAAGAGTTAGACGAAAAGGAGATTCTGGCGCTAGCAGTCTCCCTTGAGGAAGAGGACGGACGCATTTACGGCGAGTTTGCCGAGCGGATGAAGGGACCGTATCCGGAAACCGCATCGCTGTTGAGATCGATGTACGAGGAGGAGTCCACTCACCGGCGGCAGCTGATCGATGTTTTTCAAAAACGATTTGGCGACTACATCCCGCTCATCCGCCGCGGCGATGTAAAAGGCTTCGTGGATCGCAAACCGATCTGGCTGAACCGAGTTTTGAGCCCGCAACGGGTCCGAAGCGAGGTGCAGACAATGGAAGCAGAAACGCGGCGTTTCTATCAACAAGCTTTGGAGAAAGTTCCTTCGGCAGACGTGCGCAAACTCCTGGGTGATTTGGCCGAGGCGGAACGAGGCCATGAGGACATGGCCGACGCAATGATCAAGGAGGGAAGCGAATCCGGAGCATTTGCGAAAGAGGAAGAAGCGCGTAGAAAACTCTTTGTCCTTCAGGTCGTGCAGCCCGGTCTCGCGGGGCTGATGGACGGCTCCGTTTCAACGCTGGCGCCGGTCTTCGCCGCGGCATTTGCAACACGCAATAGCTGGACTGCTTTTCTCGTAGGAATTGCGGCTTCCGTCGGTGCTGGAATCAGCATGGGGTTCGCCGAAGCCTTGAGCGACGACGGGGCACTAAGCGGACGAGGACGTCCCTGGGTACGCGGAAGTGTGTGCGGACTAATGACAACCCTGGGAGGGATCGGGCACACCGTTCCCTTTCTCATTCCTCATTTTGGAATTGCGACGGGCGTGGCGGTTGCGGTGGTTGCAGTGGAACTTGCAGTAATCTCGTGGATCCGGCATCACTTTATGGATACGCCGTTGCTATCAGCGATCTTCCAAGTGGTGCTCGGAGGCTTCTTGGTTTTCCTGGCCGGTATTCTGATCGGGTCGGCGTAGGCAAAAGCGTCCCGCTTTGCGCGGCCGCTTCGGAGAGCCGACTCATGGGTCGTTTCTCCGAAACGACCCACGCAGCGAAGGGCAGGATGCTGATCTCGGGCCGGAGTGCTTTGGGAGCTCATTGTCACGCGCCTTCAGCGCTTGATCGTCTATTTATACCGATTCCTAGGGCTAGCGCCCTAGGCTATCATATTTCGCACCTTCGGTGCTAAGACGGTCGTTTCGGAGAAACGACCTTGGGACGTGCTCCCGCACGTCCCTGGACCCGGACACTACCACCTCCTCGGCTCAGGCCAAGGTGAAACCAGGCCCTGCCGTGTCAGCAGAGCAAGCCGTCAACCACCGCATAGATCTTTACGTGGGAGATCGTTAAGACTTAATGTTGCTCTTAATTTTTGGAAAGCACTCCACGATGAATCTTTTCGAACAACTAAAGTCCCTTTCGCCCCAGCAACGCCACACTGTCCTAGCAAGCTTCCTGGGATGGACTCTGGACGCGTTTGACTTCTTCATTCTCGTCTTCGTCATCAAGGACATCGCCAAAGAATTTGGCACCGACGTGAAGGCAGTAACTTTTACACTCTTTCTAACGTTGGCTATGCGCCCGCTCGGAGCGTTCCTTTTTGGTGTCATCGCCGATCGTTACGGACGGCGTCCAACTCTGATGGCTAACATTCTCTTTTATTCGGTCGTCGAGTTTGCCTGCGGCTTCGCTCCTTCCCTTACCGTGCTGATAATTCTCAGGGGACTCTACGGCATCGCTATGGGCGGCGAATGGGGTGTGGGCGCTTCCCTGACCATGGAAACGATCCCGCCGCAGACCCGCGGCTTTGTCTCCGGGCTTCTTCAAGCGGGTTATCCAACCGGCTATCTTCTTTCAACGATAGTTTTCTGGGCGCTGTACCCGTTTATCGGATGGCGCGGGCTGTTTATGGTTGGCGTTCTGCCGGCCCTGCTCGTTCTTTACATCCGCAGGAACGTTGAGGAGTCGCCGGCCTGGCTCGAGCGCGAACACAAAGGTCAGCAGATTTTTGGAACGATCGTCCAGCGTTGGCCGCTGTTCGTTTATATGATCCTACTGATGACCGCCTTCAACTTCTTCAGCCACGGGACTCAGGATCTTTATCCTACCTTTCTCCAGCTTCAGCACAACTTCCCGCCGTCGACAGTCGCGGCAATCGCGATCATCTATAACATCGGCGCTATTCTCGGCGGTCTGTTTTTTGGCACTTTTTCTGAGAGAATCGGCCGGCGCCGCGCGATCTGTATCGCAGCATTGCTGGCATTGCCGATTATCCCGCTCTGGGCGTTCTCGGCCGGCCCATTCTGGCTGGCAGTCGGGGCTTTCGTGATGCAATTCCTGGTTCAGGGCGCCTGGGGAGTGATCCCGGTCCACCTGAACGAGTTGTCGCCGCCGGACGTTCGCGGCACCTTCCCAGGCTTTACGTATCAGCTGGGAAATCTTTTCGCTGCCGGAAACGCAACAATCCAGGCGAGCCTCGCTGAGGGGTGGGGCGGCAACTACGCTAAGGCCTTAGCGGTTGTAATCGTCATCGTTGCGATCGCCGTGTTCTCGATCACCGTATTCGGTCCCGAGGCCAAAGGCGTCGTGTTCTCCAGGAGAGCCGTAACGACCTGATCAACCGGCCGAAATTCCGACATCAACGGTTATGACACCCAAGGGTCTACAAAGATTTGAGACAAGGCTAAATTTGATCATCCTGTCGTGATTCGCTCATTCAAATTATTTTGACGAGGAAGCAGCGGCACCGAAAGCCTTTCCAGACTACTGCCATAGCGTCAGCGACGGCGGCAGCCGCCGGAACTTCAGAATTTGGGTATAAGGGTTTTGCGAGCGATCCAGGCTAGTGAGCTCTTGGCTCGATAAGTGCTAAGCCAGAATCCCGAAAGCTCCGGCGACAGCGGAACAACTAGACTGAGCTTGTCGAAGCTGTCGCCCTTCCAAAGCAATCTCGGAGTTTGTGCTAAACCGCGCGTTTTACTCATGTTCTCCCTTAAAAAGCCCATCAGGAAGGCCGTGGTGGCCTCGCTTCTTGGCTTCGGGATCCTGACGGTCGGATCGCTGCCTGGGCAGGACAATTCGATAATGACCGTACCAGCGGCGGCCCCTGATTCGAAAGGAACCGCCAATAACAACGGCCGCGGCATCGACCTTCATTGGCCGGTGCCGGCAAAAACCGACGCAAACACCGGACGCAGTACCGGAGAACCAACGTTGGATGACGCTGGGCGAAACACCGCTGGCGCAAACTCCGAACTGGTCAAGAACGTTGCTCACAACAAGCTGTCGATTAATCTCGTCTGGACCCTGATCGCCGGCTTCCTCGTGATGTTCATGCAAGCCGGCTTTGCTTTGCTCGAGACCGGGCTGTGCCGAGCGAAGAACGCCGCCCATGTCATGTCGATGAACTTCCTGGTTTACGCTTTGGCGGTACTTGGCTTCTGGTTCTGCGGTTTCGCCATTATGTTCGGCGGCTACTCGAACGGGCCGGCGCCAATCGGGTGGCAGCCGGCGCTCGGTCAGGGACTTAACTTGTTGAATAAAGAAATCACGATCCAAATTTTTGGAAGACCATTTGGTATTTGCGGCGGTACGGGTTTCATCCTTGGCAAAAGCGTCCTCGATACGGCAATCCTTGCGCTATTTCTATTCCAAGTGGTGTTCATGGACACATCGGCCACGATTCCGACCGGGGCCATGGCCGAGCGATGGAATTTTAAGAACTTCCTGATCTATGGTTTCTGGGTCGGGATGTTTCCTTACGCCCTCTTTGGGAACTGGGTCTGGGGCGGCGGCTGGCTCGCTCAACTGGGAATGAATTTTGGTCTCGGACACGGCCATGTGGATTTCGCCGGGTCTTCCGTGGTCCATCAGACGGGAGGCGCGATGGCGTTGTCGGGAGCCTGGCTTCTTGGTGCACGGCTTGGAAAATTCGGGTCGAATCGGAGGCCGCGTCCGATTCAAGGGCACAATATCCCCATGGTTATTCTGGGAACGTTCGTATTGGCATTTGGTTGGTTCGGCTTCAACTCTGGCTCCACGCTGGCCGGGACGGACAGCCACATCGCGATGATCGCGGTGAACACGATGCTGGCCTCTGCCGCAGGCGCCGTGCTGGCCGCGTTCACGATGATCTGGAGATTTGGCAGGCCGGATCCATCGATGATGTGCAACGGAATGCTGGCTGGTCTGGTTGCTGTTACTGCCCCATGTGCCTTCGTCAGCCCTGCCGGCGCGGTAATCATTGGCGCAGCCGCCGGAATGCTGGTCGTTTGGGCAATAATTTTTGTGGAGCGGGTTTTGAGAATCGACGACCCGGTTGGCGCGATCTCTGTACACGGCGTATGTGGCGCCTTCGGTGTACTCTCTGTAGGTCTTTTTGCCAACGGCAGTTATGGCGCTGGCTGGGGCGGTGTCCATAAACTCTTAAAGGACGGAGCTATTCAGGTCATTACAAATGACGCGACCAAAGTCGCGTTGGAGAAGTACGCAAAGCTGATTTCAGACGGATGGGTCGATCAAGGAGTCACAGGCGGATTGGGCCGGCTCTTCGGGGGCGCCTATAACGACTGGAGCCAACTCGGCGCGCAGCTCATTGGCTCCTCCACGAATTTCGTGTTTGTCGGGCTGTTCTCTTTGATCTGGTTCAGACTCTCCAACGCGCTTGTTCCCCTTCGCTCAAAGCGGGACGATGAGTTTGTGGGGCTGGATATTCCCGAGTTGGGGGCGGAGGCGTATCCGGACTATCGCGTGACGGATAAGAGCTCGCCGGGAGTCAGGTGAGCAACGCTCCCGTTTAGCCCAAATCCGGAAGTTTGGTCCACCGCGCGGATCGTCCCCCGTCGGATCCCGCCGAGGGCACCAAGGTCACAACGCGGCGAAGCCGCAACCAAAACGTGATTCGTGAGAAATGAGGTGATTGGGGGTCGGCGTAATTAAGGAATCACGGTAGGGCGAAGCTCGCTGAGCCTAGACCACAAATGTTGCTAGCCCCTTGCGGCTCATTTGTCCCGCTTCGCGTATTCGCTTCGCGGAACGAATTCGCCCTACCGACTTTCAACGGCAAAAATCTTCACGGAAATGCGCGATTCAGAACTATAGCTGCACAGAGGAGTAGCCAGTAAAAAAGGAAACCAAAAGTGCTGGTCTCTTCAGGTATCCACTCCGAATCCTACCTCTGCGACAAACTCGAAAAAGTCTTCGTAGTCGGTATAGGTCAGATCCCCCCCTCTTCCTTTCTCGGCCACCCAGATATCCTTGGAGCAAATCTTGTTTTCAACCAGGAACGCGTAGAAATTCCCGTCGCTGTCTTGCGCGAATGGAACTCCGGTTTCCCAGTCCAATTCATCCTTGCCTCCCCATATCGGAAACTGACTTTCTGGATCCGGTGAAAAAATCGTCACCGTTCCAATTTCGCCAGAGCCATAGCGCTTCAGAAAGTAACGGTATTCCTCCGGGAACTGGAAACCCGCTTTCCGCTCGTATTTAACCAAAGCCTCTTCTTTCAACGGGTCTTCCCGTACCAGGTATTCGGAGCTCAACTGATCCGGATCTTCTTCGCGGATCTCCTTGATGAGGTCATCAAATTCTTCCTGCGTCATAAGAATGGATTGCGACAACCGCTGGCTTTGCGCCGTTCGGCAACAGACAAGCGCATTCGCTCCTCAAGTCAACCCCTATATAATAGATCGAGCTTTCCCGGACTTTCTGGATTTGGCATACCTAAAGTGCGCCTTCGGCGCTTAAGTTGACGCGCAGAGACGATTGCCGGACGAAGGCGGCGAGCTGACTGGCATCGGTCAATTCAGAGAAATGACCCTACCAACCTACCCATCAAATGAAAAAGAACGAAGTGATCCACGCAATTCGGACCGCCAAAAACGATAAGAAATTAAGCTGGCAGCAAATCGCTGATCATATTGGTCGCTCGCCGGTTTGGACAACATCGGCTTGCCTCGGTGAAAACAGCATGCCTGCGGAGGAGGCAGGCAGACTGTGCGCCCTTCTCGGACTCCCGAGTGATGTCGCGGCTTTCCTGCAAAGTTGTCCCATGAAGGGCGAAACCTTGGACATTCCCAAGGATCCTCTCATCTATCGCTTTCACGAGATCACGCTCGTCTACGGCGCCACACTCAAAGAGCTTATCCACGAAAAATTCGGCGACGGAATTATGAGTGCAATCGACTTCACAATGGAAGTCGACAAAATTGAAGATCCGAAAGGTGACCGCGTGAAGGTCACGATGTGCGGAAAGTTTCTGCCGTATAAGAGATGGTAGAGGGTGTTTAGCGTTTAGCGTTTAGCGTTTAGCGTTTGGAGGTATAACCGAATTTTGTGGATGAGGAGATAGAAAGAG
>JBAUZZ010000505.1:0-4790 GCA_049585495.1 Chthoniobacterales bacterium
CGATTTAGTTCTGGTCGAGCTGCTAATCGGCGACAATAATTTGATCGTTTGTGATTCATTGTCACGCGAAACAGCAGCTGAAGTGGTCCAGGCCTTTCGAGCGCAGCTTGTTTTCTAAGGGTCTCCGAACGGTTACGTGGACGAATCGGCTTTTCGCTCTGGTACTTGTTCCTGGACAGCTTGAGGAGCTCTACCTGGCACGGGCCGAAGCTCCCAGGCAGGCAATTGCTGTGCTGCCGCTGATTCAGATTGGGCCATTTTCTTTAACCCAGACTCCGAAATTGCATTGGAGGGTGGCGCTCCGCCGCCGCCGAATTCCGGGATTTGAGTTAAACAAGAAGGCAGCAAAGGAAACAAAGGCAGAGTGCTCCTTTTCCTTCCGGCGGTGGCAGCTCGAGACAGCATCTTTCGACGAACTCACCCCGGCTACTCCGTGAGAGTCCGAAACTTTGCTAACTTTGTTTCCTTCTGTTCAAAAGAATTTCGCTGCCTGGGCTTAGTTCTGACGCGCCTTTGGCGCTTTGCTCTTGGGTTTAGTCGCGGTCTTCTGGCTGCGTCAGTTTAAGCCGGTGCTCCAGGGATGATAATGACGCACACCGATGCACCAGCTTCGAGGGCCGGCAGGGCAATCCGCCCGAGGCGGAGAGCCGCGCTGGATTTCGCCTTGGCTGATTTTGAATTGGGCGCCAAACGCCGAACGCCAAACGTCACCTCTTGAGCGGGATGCGGAGTTGAGCGGCGGTAGCCCGCAGTAGGCGGTCTCGGGTCCAGAGCATGGTTCTGGAGACGAGGACTGAAGCGAGAAGGTGAATGTCAGTCCAGCCCAATCCGCGGCCCCAGAGCATTCTATTTTCCAATAACGACAAGGCCTCCTCGAAAGAGACTTCGGCAACCCGCGGAAGAGCTAACCAGAGGGAAAGAAACTCTTGCCGGTTTGGCAGCCTCCCGCAAGCCAGCTCACCCAGGACAGATGGATGCATCAGAACGCGAGTTTCCCGGAGTAGCGTGACGAGATCGGGATCGGCCCGGTGCAGGTGATCAATCCAGACCGATGTGTCAACGAGTACCTGCATCACTCCGCCGGCGCCGGCCAGCTTTCGCACGCGGGGCCGTCCCACCTAGCGCCGCCAGCCGCCGGGCAGCTTCGCGTTGGATAAGAGCTTCCAGGCCGAGATGAATCAACCGGGTTTTCTCTTTGATGCCGGTATAATCCTGGGCTTTGAGCAGAAGATCGCTATCCAGGTTAAGGGTAGTCCGCATGCATATGAATATGGATAATTGATATGTATCAGTCAAACGGCGTTTGGCGTTGGACGTTTGGCGTTTGGCGTTTGGCGTTCGACCAAATTACGAATAGGAAATCTTCTCGCACTCGCACCCACACTCACACTCGCACTCACACTCGCACTCACACTCGCACTCCGACTCGCACTCCGACTCGCACTCCGACTCGCACTCGCACTCACACTCGGTTGGGCAAGCGGGGCGCCCTTCGGCGTTCAGCTAGTCAATGCTTACAGAAGTCAGTCCCAGAGTCGATGCGGCTTGCATCTGGTGGAGGTCGTGCGTGTAGATCTCGGAAAAGCCATGATGCAAAGCTGTGACTAAATGCAGACAATCAGATGTCCGGAGAAAGACGCTCTCAGGTAACGTAGTGTAAATCTTCACGGCTTGTTCCACGATAATCCCATTGAGCGGCACCCATGCCCAATAGCCGCCAATGTCATCCCTGGAAAACTGACGGACGAGAGTACGGAATTCTTCCCGGCTCCATTTACTCTCGCGCAATCGGCGGTGAAACACGGCCATCAACTCGGCCCGGGCGAGCTCGGAGAAGAGGACTTGATCCTCCGCGTCCAGGCGGGATCTAACCGTAGCGGACTCCCTTTCCGGAACGTAATATTTCGCCAGGGTGGAGGTGTCGCAAAAGAGCATCGTCAGCGGTCGGCTCGAACGGCGTCGAGATCTTTGAGCACGTCGCTCGATCGGACATTAGCCAGGAATTTGGCATATTCCGGAAGGAGAGTCCGTCGACGACGCTTGGCGGGCAACAGATACGGCGCGACCAGGACGGCGACCAATTTGCCTCGATCTGTCACCGGCACCGGTGTGCGAGACTGTCCAGCCCGCCGGACGTGCTCGCCGGTCTTGGCGTGGAGTTGTTTGATCGTAATCGAGCCTTTGCCTGCCACAGGTGTAACTGTGTCACTTTACGCTACGGCGTCAAGTTCTGGTTCAGGACGTCGTTGCTTGGCCGGGAAGATAGGCCTTGGCGGAGACAAATGAGCCTCAAGGGATCGGCAACATTTGCGGTTTAGGCTCATCCGCCGTGGCGGATTCGCCCTACCGTCTTTTCTTATTTACGCTGCGTTCTCATGAGAGCAGGTCTTGCGTGGTGCGCCGATCATGAAGTGCAACAGATCTCCTGGCAATTTCGCGAAAACAGGATCTTTCTGCAGAAAGATTGGCGGGTGCGCGGCAAGCGCCTTTACGTGAATGAATTCCTCAACGGTCGCGACGCCCCCCCGACCGATGCCCTTCGAGATCTCTGAGAGCTTCTGTAAAAATCTTCTTTGCGCGCTTCTGTGAGATTTGTGGGCGATGCGGGATAGGCAACATAGGCGATCGCCTGACGGTCTTCTGATACAGGCTGGAGCCTGTGCTACTTTGGTCAAAATGGACGCAAAGCCCCCTAGTTCCGGCGCGTGAGCCACGCGCCCTACAAACCGGCATGCTTCGCAGCGCTGAGACTGGCAGCGGCAGTTCGATTTGTGAACGGCGAATCGCAAATTGCAAATATGACCGAACAGCATTCCAAATGACGAATCCGAGATCGGATGTGGGAAGTGTGCCCTCTGGATGGCGACGTGCCTGGCGAGCTTTCCTATCCTTGCATTCAGAACCAGAGGTAGGGGATCTGGCCTGGGCCGAAGGTCTACGAGCGGCAGTCGGCGTCGCAATTCCGGTGGCAATTGGCCTATGGGTCAACCACCTGGCCTGGGGAATCCTTTGCGCGTTCGCCACATTCTGGATTTTATCTTGTGACCTTGGGGGCGCCTACCGGCAAAAGGCGATCGGCCTGGCGGGATCCGGCCTAGCCATTCTGGTCGCCTACGTATGCGGAGGCTGGATGGTTCAGTCGTTACCTAAGTACATCTTTGGAATGTTTCTGTGGGTCTCTTCGGCAGCATTGATCGGAGTCGCCGGAAACGCCGCTGCTCAGGCAGGGCTGGTGAGTTCGACGGTCGTCGTCACGTCGGTGGTGCTCTTTGTTCCCAGCGAATTCTGGATTCGCTTACCGCTTTTGCTGGCGGGCATGTGCTGGGCGCTGCTGCTTTCGCTGGCACTCTGGCCGCTGAAAGCGTACTCACCGGTTTTCCAGGCGCTCTCCGCCAGTTGCGCGAAGCTGGCTGATTTGGCGGACGCATTCTGGTCCGGCGCGGCGACGGTTGAGCAACCCGCCACCAATCTGGACTTTGCTTTCGCTTATGATGCCTTGATCAACAGCTTGGAACGCTCTCGGACCATCTGGAGCGCAGTGCGCGCGCACCGCGCCGGACCGACGCTCCGAAGCATCCAATTACTAACTCTGATCGAACAGGTCGACGATATCGGGCGAACCCTGGTTGCGCTTCGAGAAGTGGTCAATCTGGTTGGGCGAGAAAAATGGTTCAATGAGATTCGCGCGGGCTTCACCGGCCTGACCCACTCCTTGTCGCGGCTCACCCGGGAGATGGCAGAAGCGGTTGCCGCCCGCGGAAAGAACGTTAGCCCGGCCGCTCTTCAGGACGCTTTTCAAAAACTCCGAAGCATCGCTGCCGCTCAGTCACAACAGCATTCCTCGCCTTTGTTTCCGGGGAATGAGCTGCAGCGGACGACGCACCACCTGATCGAGCAAGCGTCGGCTCTGGCGGAAAATATCTCGGGACTCAGGTCCGGAAAGCCGAGCTTTCGGGAGGCGCCGGAGATACAGTTTGGACCGAGGCCAAAGACTTTCGATCCCATTAGTGAAATCCGAAATAACCTATCCCTCCGTTCCAGCAGTTTTCGCCATGCTCTCCGGCTCGGCACCGCCACCGCTATAGCCGGTCTGGCAGCTTCCGCCTTTCACATGGTACGAGGATATTGGATTCCGCTGACTGTTGTGCTCGTGCTGAAACCAAATTTCGGCGGAACACTGCGACGCTCTGCGCAACGGATCACGGGAACGGTGCTTGGTGCGCTGATTGCAGTGGTCTTGCTCCTGGTGCTAAAGGATGCGTGGGTGCTCCTAGCCGCTTTGGCGGTTCTTGCTTTCGCCACATTCACTCTCCGGAACCGCAACTACGGTCTATTCTCCCTCGCCCTCACTCCGACGATTATGCTGATGCTTGATTTAGCTCGTCCGGTGACGGTGACGGACAACTTCCTGCGCATCCTCCATACGATCATTGGGAGTTTTCTCGCGTTATCGTGTGGTTACTTCCTTTTTCCGATGTGGGAGAGCCGCCGTCTTCCATTTCATCTTGCCAAAGCGTTTCGAGCGGAGGCGGCATTTCTGCGGGCCCTGGTTGACCTCCTGCGCGGGAAGGAGGTGAGACCGATGTCCGAATTCCGTCGAGACGCTGCCGTCGCCGTATCAAATGCAGCCACGGCCGGCCAACGCCTCCTGAGCGAACCGCTTCATCTTCGCGGAGACGTGGAAGCTTCGCTAGCCGCAATCGCCTACTGCCGGCGAATCTTGCACTCGCTGGCAGCGATTTCCGACTATCCGACCCGTGAGCCTATCCAACTCGAGCCTGATGATGACC
>JBAUZZ010000506.1:0-14808 GCA_049585495.1 Chthoniobacterales bacterium
GTACTTCTACGTCGGTGGCATGATTTGATGTTGGCTAACATCGATGACTTAGGGAAGCTGATGACGGCGGAACAAGGCAAACCGCTGACCGAAGCAAAGGGCGAAGTAGCCTACGCTGCTTCCTTTAGTGAGTGGTTCGCCGAGGAGGCCAAGCGGGTTTATGGAGACACCATTCCATCGCCTTGGAATGATCGCCGGCTGGTGGTCATTAAACAACCCATCGGGGTCTGTGCCGCCATGACTCCTTGGAATTTTCCAGCCGCCATGATCACGCGCAAAGCTGGACCGGCGTTAGCTTCGGGTTGTACCATGGTTGCGAAGCCAGCAAGTGCTACTCCGTATTCGGCCTTGGCACTCGCGGCCTTGGCTGAACGCGCTGGTATTCCCGCCGGGGTATTTAACGTATTAACAGGCAGCTCGAAAGCGATTGGCGGTGAGATGACCTCTAACACGGACGTCCGCAAAGTGACCTTTACGGGCTCGACCGAGGTGGGTCGCTTGCTCATGAGACAGAGCGCTGACACAATCAAAAAGCTCTCACTGGAACTTGGAGGCAATGCGCCTTTTATCGTTTTCGACGATGCCGATCTGGATGCTGCCGTCGAAGGGGCCATTATTTCCAAATACCGCAACGCTGGTCAGACCTGCGTTTGCGCGAACCGGCTTTACGTCCAAGCCGGCGTTTATGATGCCTTTGCCCAGAAACTGGTCGCCGCGGTCAAGAAGCTTAAAGTCGGCAACGGTTTCGAACCGGGAGTACTCCAAGGTCCTTTGATCGACCGGGCCGCGGTGGAGAAAGTGGAGGAACACATCCAAGACGCCGTTTCACAGGGGGCCAGTGTTCTTCTTGGCGGCAAGCGGCATGCTCTGGGGCAAACCTTCTTCGAACCAACCGTGTTGGGCGATGTTACTCCCAAAATGAAGATCGCAAGAGAAGAAACGTTCGGTCCCGTAGCGCCCCTTTTCCGTTTCGAGACCGATGAGCAAGCAATTCAATTAGCAAATGATACTGAATTTGGTCTCGCCAGTTACTTTTACAGTCGCGATATCGGCCGCGTCTGGCGGGCGGCCGAGGGTCTTGAATGCGGCATGGTGGGCATCAACACGGGCTTGATCTCAAACGAAGTTGCGCCGTTTGGTGGTGTCAAACAGTCGGGGCTTGGTCGTGAAGGTTCCCACTACGGCATCGAGGAATTCGTCGAAATAAAATACCTCTGCTTTGGCGGGCTTGACCACTAAAGATTAGGGGGTTGAAATGCCACTCGGCTGCGGCGTCGGATTGCTTAATATATATGATTAAGATAGCCAATGCTCCGTGCTCTTGGGGTGCGCTCGAATTCGACCTAGAAGGTGAAGCTCCTGACTACATCCAGGTGCTGAACGAAATTACCGAGACGGGCTATACGGGAACGGAATTGGGAGACTGGGGTTTCATGCCGACTGACCCGAAAAAACTCTCCCAGGAAATCCATGGACGAAATCTCGTGCTGCTTGGCGCATTTGTGCCAGTGTTTCTCAAAGATCCGGCTTCTCACCAGGCTGGCATTGAAGTCGCCGTGCGCACGGCGCGTTTGATGGCTGAGGTGGAGGGTAACCTGCCCTTTATTGTCCTTGCCGACGAGAATGGCAGGGTTTCGGAGCGCACCAAGAATGCGGGACGTGTCATTCCCGAAATGGGCCTGAACGATGCGGAATGGCAGGTCTATGCGGAAGGCGCCACGAAAGTTGCCGAGGCGGTTAAAAAAGAAGCCGGCCTTCGCACTGCTTTCCATCATCACTGTGCGGGTTACGTGGAGACCCCGGCTGAGATTGCCAAGCTCATGGCGCTGACCGACCCTCGCGTTCTCGGTCTCGTATTCGATTGCGGCCACTATCGCTTTGGTGGCGGAGATGCCATGGAGGGGCTGCGCAAATACGGCAAGCGAGTATGGCACTTTCACTTCAAGGATTATCACCCCGGAGTGGGCAAACAGGTCGCCGAAAATGGCTGGGACTATTTTCAAGCTGTCAGAAAGGGTGTTTTTTGTGAACTGGGCAAGGGGGAGGTTGCCTTCCCGTCGCTCATGAAGGAGCTGAAGAAACTCGACTACGACGGCTGGGGCGTGGTGGAACAAGATGTTCTTCCAGGAATGGGGAAGCCGAAGGAATCCGCGAAACGCAATCGTGAGTATATTCGCTCGCTCGGGTATTGATTTGGATTTTGAGGCCCCTCTCCACGAATTGGCGGCGACGGGCAATCTGGTCAAAAATGCCTACAAGTTCACTCTGCGCGGGGGCAGTGCTTGGAGCATGCAAAGCGTGTTGTTTTCACTCCACAAGGGGAGTTCGCCCGGCTCGAAGGGCCATCGAGACTATGCTCCGGGAGACAGCCGCACAGGGGAAGCTCTCCTCAGCAATCTTTCACGCCGTCTACCGGTCCGCGGAGATATTTGCCAAAAGTCAGAGCTCCTAGGACAACCGCAAGGCTCATAACCTGACGATTACGACACGGTTCCAGGCACATCGCCCTCCGAAGTTCGTTATTACCCGGTATCGCAAGGAGCGTCGCCGAGCGCGGAAATTGGCCGCTTGATTCTCGCATTAAAACCGGCCAATCGCCGGTTGGTCTCAAACATCGCGGGTAAGGCCGCCATAATTCCACCAGTCAGTCTGCAGCGTGGGGACGCCGTCGGCCAGGCGGGTCCTGTCCACTGCCATCACGACAAAATTCCCGCCCTCTTTGAGCAGACCGGTCACCTCGAAGTCGAACGGAGTAAATCCGCCCTCGTGCTGGCAGACTTTCTGCCAATTCACCCATACGTAGGACCGGTAGTTCGCCGCGCCGACATGAAAAAACACCCGCGTTCCCGGTTTGCGTTGGTACGAAAAATCCTTTTGATACCACATCGGGCCCTCGTAAAAGAAGAGTGATTCACGCTGGGTATTCCAATCCCGGGGTACGTGGGCATGGCCTTCGCCCCGGCGCTGGTGATCGCGCTCATCGGGGCGGGCATCATGGGCGTCGGTATCGCGATGCTCAACACGCTCATGTGGGCGCTAGAGGCTGACACGGTCGAGTACGGCGAGTGGAAGACCGGCGTGCGCACGGAAGGGACGACCTACGCGTTGTTTTCCTTCACCCGCAAGTTGGGCCAGGCCTTCGGCGGTTCCGCGGCCGCGTTCACCCTCGGTCTGGGTGGCTATATTTCCGCAAACGCCGGCCATCAGCCCGAAAGCGCGCAGTGGGCGATCAGGGCCGCCTGCGGTTTAGTTCCGGCCGGATTGTTCCTTCTGGCCATCTCGATACGAGACAACCGGTTCACTTTTAGTATGGCGATCGATGGCGGTATGTACTCGATACGCCTGCGCGCCCGCAAGTGCGAACAAGGCACGCAGGAGATGCCCCTCGCGTTCTTCGAAGCGGAGGTCGAACGCATACGCGTGCATACCACGCCCAGTGCCGATGTTGTGTCTGGTATAACCTTCACCCTTCGTGAGTCGTCAGCGGTAGCGGTGATTGACCGCTGGCAGCGACAGATCGCGGCGCTGCAAGCCGCTTCTTAGAAAGGATGTGGGAACGCCTGGTCTTTAGCGTAGGCGTACTCGGAGCCTCCATGGTGGCCGCCATCGTGTGCTCCCTGGCGTTGGCCTGGGGGGGAGGTCGCCGGCTACCGGCGTTCTCTACTTAAATTCCAACAAAGGTACCAAGAAGCGAAATAGGATTTTATCTAAGGCCGTTCCGGCCTTGGAGTTCTGCCCTTTTTTGCAACTCCCAAAAATGTGTCCTTTTGGTCCGCCAGTTTTTGGGTTTTAATTCCGACCGTATCCTACAGTTTTTTCGTCTGAGAAGTCATACTCGCCGCTGTTTTGAATCTGCACATCTTACAAGGGGGTGCCCAAACAATGCTGGGTTTTTTCGGCCGAGGCTCGCAGAAAACGGTTTGCAGCGGTCCGGAAGAGGTCAACCCGGCGACCGCCAGCTAAAAACGGATTGGGCTAAGCCGCTGAACGGGCCCCGGCGCGGTTCTCGTGGTGAAGATCTTTTGAGTAGCGCCGCGGGAAATGATACCGTTCGGCCATGTCTAAACCCCCTATGACATGAGCAGACATTAAGGCTACCGACGAAGCGCTTCGGGAAAAGCATGCCGCCGAGAATGCTTTCCTGAGAGCATTTCGGGAGAGAAAACCCAAAGAGGGACTCGACAACGCGATCAGGAACTTAGACTAGGCGAGCGAGCGTTACCGTTCATTGGTTGCCAAGTTTTTCCAGAATTATCCAGCTTGACGAGTGGTCACGAAGCCTGCGCCACGGCACGACGTGTGGATGAGTAAAGCATTCGGCCAGTTGGACCGCAGTTGATAAACGGCTTTCTGACCGCGATGAGCCGAGCAGTTGTCCATGATCCAAAAGACGCGACGAGCGGTCGTTCTCAAGTTGAGCCTGTTAGGCTAAAATTTTTTCTTTAACTCACTGCGAGCGCACCGGAACATGGCCTCTCACGAGGGGTGGGGTCCTCTATTGCATGAAGGTTTTGTGTACGGTACTCTGGTTCACGTGATCAAGGAGAAGATTCCCGAACTGCAAAAGCTTTCGCCAGCCGACAAGTTCGCTTTGGCTGTCGAGCTTTGGGACGAGTTGTCTTCCAATCCCGGGGAAATTCCCGTCACCGAAGAGCAGCTGAACGAACTCGATAGGCGTTTTGAAGAATATCAGCACGATCCGGATAAAGTCGTCACCTGGGAAGAGGCTAAGGCAAGGATCCTTTCCGGTCGGCGTTAATGGAGGTTGTCTTACTTCTTTCTGCGGAACGGGATCTTCAAGAGGCGTACAACTGGGTTACAAAGCACCGGCAGGGGAGAGAGCAATTTTTCCTGCAGGACGAAGAGTACAGGCTCGAGCATCTTAAAAGGTTTCCTCGTATTGGGCAGGTTTATCGGGGCCGATATCGCCGTTTGCTTATCCCAAGATATCCCTTTGGTATCTTCTATGTAGCGGAATCAAACAGAGTTGTTATTCATGCAATCCTTGATCTCCGTCGAGATCCAGCAAGAATGCGGGACCCCTCTGGAGTTGAGTAACAACTTAGCCGAGAAACGCCATTAGGCCCGTAGCACTCGGACGCAGGAACCGGATCCACATCGGAAGCAAGGAGGTTGGACCTCGCGTTGCGGCGATCATCTCAGTGGTCGAACCTGCCGGCGCCTTAGAATCCCCGTCCGCGACTATCTGGGCTCAGTCCTGCCGGGGTTGGGCGAATTCCAATCAGTCGCATCGCCGAACTCACGCCCGCCGCCTGGGCGATCCGAAACTAACCAACCAAATCCGGCGAGCTCGAGCCGTGTGTTTGCTAGCCGGATACCGTCGAGCGGCTCAGTAGATCGCGCGAACACGATCGCGCGAACACGACGGGGGAAAAGTCACCCAACAACGCGGATGACGCTTGAGGTATCCGGGGTAGGACGTGGCATCAGACGCGCCGTACCCTCAACTCCGCAACTTCGCGAGACATCCGGCTGACGAATCAGGACATGTACACATGGAAATAATCATTAAGTGGATCGGAGGAAGGAACAGTAACCTTTAGCTGCTGAGCTTCATCCAAGATTATCACGTCGCCTTTCCACCACCAATAAAACGTCGTCGCTCTTCCATTATTATCAGCCTGACCTTTCCATGTCGAATACTGACCGTTCTGGTTTGGTCCTTGAACGATTATCGGCGAACCGGGATGATTAGTATGAATATCGAGTTGTAGACCATTAGTTGCCATATTCTTATCCTTGAGTTTAAGTTGTTACCAAGTTCAAACGTAGGCGAGAGACCACCTCAGTCTCCCACGAGTTTGAGTTGCAGCTAAACGGGCGCGTCCTTACTGCATCGTGGGAAGGTCGTCTATGGTACGAAGGACCCAGTGGACATTCCCATCGGGATAAAGGCTACGAAAAACCCGTTGGAGCTGCTGCTGTGGCAATCTGAGTTAGTTCGAGTGCATAGATATTCTTGGCTGAGTGGCTCGTCATTATCCGCTCGAAGACTTCGCCGAAGGGAGGAAATCGTTCGACGTTCTCGCGTCAGGTTCTTTGGCTACTTCGCCTCCGACATGGATCTTTGCGCCGATTCCACAAGATGTCTTCCCAGCACAAGACCTTTTCTTCTTCGCCTCGTGAAGAAGGCGAAGAAGATTCTCATCGACCTCCCCAGCATAAGGTTGCAACGCAGCCATAACCGTCGAGGCAAAGCTGGCAGCAAGGTGCTAAGCGTGACGCTTACCGGGGAAACGTAGATCGTTTATGAAAGCTTGGAACGAGCGTTCCAGCGAATTCGAGCCGGGGAGTATCCGCCAGATTTCCCGTCGGATATCAAGGACCGAAAGAAGCGCCAGGCGCTAAAATTGGCTGCTTGATTCTCGCATTAAAACCGGCCAATCGCCGGGTGGTAGCGCGGAAACCTAAGGAGCACAACTTTCCGCAATAACTACCAGCCTAACCGCAAAATAATAGCGATTGGCGGATAGTCGCCGTCGTTATACTGGAGCGACACTGTTGGTGAGCAAAACTTCGCGGTTGATGCTACCATCGACATAGGGTCGCGAATTACGGTGCTGAGTATTTAAGTGAGCGACACCAAGCTTGGGCGGCCATCTGCACCGGGTCCCACGGGCTACTGAGCGGAGGAGTATAACTGAGATCAAGCTCATTCAAGCTCTCAACCGTCATGTTGTGGAACAGGGCCGTTGCGAAGATATCGACTCGTTTCGAAATTTCCGATTTCCAGTGCCCGACCAACTGAGCACCGAGAAGCCGCCCGGTAGTCTTATCTCCGGTGATTCGAAAAACGATTTCCTTGGCGCCAGGATAGTAAGCCTTGTGATCCCAAATGGCGGACTGAACTGTAAGCGGATCAAACCCGGCTTTTCGAGCCTCTTCTTCCCGAAGACCTGTGCGTGCGATCGCGAGTTCAAATACCTTGACCACTTGAGTACCGAGGGACCCGGCAAATTGGGCTTTGCCACCTACCGCGTTCTCGCCGGCGACGCGACCCTGCTTGTGCGAAGTTGTTCCCAGGGGCAGGAAGGTCGATGCATTGAGGAGGCGATGCCAGGTTTCGACGCAATCGCCTGCAGAACACCACGAAAAAGCGGCGGAGCAGTGGCAGATTTACAACGGTTTCTCTTTCAGGATTCGAGCGCTAGCCTGGCGCGACAATGACCTCCACACCAGCTGCAGCCATTGCGCTGGCGATGTCCTCCGGAAGCTCTCGATCGACGACCAGGATGTGAATGCGGGCAAACGAGCCGAGATGGGCAAAGTCGTTATGGCCAAATTTACTTGCGTCAGCCAAAACAATGCTACGATGCGCCGCTGTTATCATCGCTGCAGTCATCGCGGCATCTTCAAGAACCGTAACGGATACCCCCCCCTTGGCGGTAATGCCGCCAACGCCGATAACAGCGGTATCGACCGTGATTCCTCCGGCTCGGGCAAACTCCAAAGGACCGAGCGTAGACTGGTTTTCGATAAGGTAGGGCCCCCCTAGGACGTAAATCCTCCGGATGGCGTGCTCTGGCAGAGCCGGAGGAACGCTTAGGCTATTTGTTACCACGGTAAGATTCCTCCGATGTCCTAGTTCTTCGGCAAAATAGCGCGTTGTAGAGCCGCCGTTGATGATTAATGTCTCCCCATCACGGATGAGGTCAGCTGCTGCTCGAGCAATTCTGCGTTTTTCTGCAGTTTGCCTCTGCATCTTGATCGCAAAGGGCGAATCCCGATTCACAAGCTGTTCAACCGGAACAGCTCCCCCGTGAGTTCGAGTAAGCAGGCCTCGTGACGCAAGTGCGTCTAGGTCTCGGCGGATTGTATCTACAGAAACCTCGAAATGTTGCGCCAAATCATTCACCATGACCTGTCCGCGGCTGTGCGCCAGCCGGAGCAAATCATTCTGCCGACGAGCAGGTAGAGAATAGTCATCGTTTTGTCGTTCTTCGGGATCCATGATGAATTCGGGGGGCTGACGGCCCCCCCACGATTCTTTCGGCCGTACTTTGCACGAAATCTACCGCGCTTGCCACACCATTTTTATGCGGCTTCTATCTATCTTTTATCCGTTTTGAGCATCTTTCATTTGAGTGTCCGAGAGGCGGGATTTGATTCAAAAACATCGAACGCGGTTCATAAGAGAGAATAACATTTGAGAGACAAGTCGACCAATCTAGAGGACAACCACGAACCATCTGACCCTCGGCCTATGCTCAACGCCAGTTACTTCCAAGCTTGGCGGAACGGTAGGAAATGGTTTGCCGAACGGCCGTGCCATCAAGAATGCCAGGGGCGATTCGGTTCGTAGAAGATGCACGATCGCAAGTCCGTCATTTCCACGGATTGCAAACCCTTTGCAATCGTATAGATGCGCCATCATCTAAAATATATGCATATAACGGCAGAATGTACTTGCGTATATCCTACGTTTCATGCATGTTTTCGCCGAGTTCGTTGGTGGCATGGATAGCCTTCCGCCAATTTCTCAATACGATTTATGTTCGTGACCAAACCGCGATTGTTCCTCAAGTACGTTTTCGAGAACCGGTTTGCGGTGCCCTCATTTAACGTCAGCAACCTTGAAATGGCCCGCGCAGTTGTCGAAGCCGCCATGCTCGAAGATGCGCCGGTCATGGTCCAGACGGACTTTATCAATTTCAACTATGGAGGGATGGATGAACTCTATGCCTTGATCCGCACTCTGGCAGAATCCGTAAACGTCCCGGTACTGCTTCATCAGGATCATCCCGGCGAAGATCGCAACATCATACGAAGTCTGCGCCGCGGTTACTATTCAGTGATGTACGATGGTGGGCATCTGCCGCTAGCCGAAAACATTCGCGAAACGCAGCGTTTTGCTGAGATCGTGCACGCGGCTGGCGCCAACTTGGAAACTGAAATTGGATTGTTTGGGGGTGAATATCAGGGAGGGCAACCGGTCCGATGCGGTTCGGTTGAAGCGGTGGCGATGGTCAAGAGCGGCGCCGATACTCTTGCGGTTTCGGTTGGTTCCGAGCACGGGCACAGTTCGCGACTCGACCTGCAACTCCTAAGTGATATTGCCGAGAATACTGGCATCCCTTTAGTGATGCATGGAGGCAGCGGTATTCATCCGGAGGATGCCAAAGCGGCTACTAAGCTAAACGTTTACAAAATCAACATTGGGGCAGCCCTGATCAACGGTTTCGTCGATGGGCTGGCTGAAGGCGCTGAATTGGCTCCCGATCATGAGCCTCAACACCAGCGGGTCCTGAGGCATGTCGTCGCTAAGCTTCGCGATATCGCTCGCGGCCGCCTATCCCTGTTCGGCGCTTCAGGCCATGGAAAGAAATTGCTAGTCGAATTGGACACTGCGGACGCAGATCATGCAGAAAAAGTCCAGCGCTAACCTTCACTTAACTACTACATACAACAACCCCACCTACTTCATTCTAATAAGTTAACAACAAACAAGACTAAATTCCCTATGTATTTCCCCAGACTTTACAAATATGGTCGCGACAGTTTTAGCGCTGGGATCTGCGTCTCGCGCCCAGCAAAAGACGGCGACCACCGGCGCGGGGTGTTCGACGACCGCTTTGGGGTCGGAGAACGAACGTCTTCGCATTTCGCATCGCCTAGATCGGTCAAAGGAGGAACTGACATCATGATCAGCGTTACACGCGCTTCACGGTGCCGCCTCCGCGGTGGGTTGGTCCTCGGTGCTGCACTTGCCCTCGCGATGGTCGCCGCACACGCCGCGCCGAAAATCGGCCTCGTGCTGAAGCCGCTCGACAACACCTACTTCGGCGCGATGGCTCGTGGCGCCGAGGCCGCGGCCAAGGAGTTCGGGGTTGGCCTGACGACCGTCGCCGCGACATCGCTCACCGACGACGCGGGCCAAGCCAGCCAGCTCGCATCTCTCGACGCTAGTGGAGAGTACGGCTGCTACATCGTCAATCCGGTAAGCCCTACCAACCTGCTTCAGCCGCTCTCGTCTGTCGTCAAGAAGGGTCAGCCGGTCATGAACATCGACCTACCCATTGATCTCGACGCCGCGGCCAAGGCGAACGTCACTATCACCAGCTACATGGGCTCTGACAACGTCGCAACCGGCGCAGCCGCCGGTGAGTATATGGTCACCATCCTGCCCAAGGGCGGCACGGTCGCGCTGATTGGCGGCCTGCCGGCCGACCCGGGGAGTCTGGCTAGGATGAAAGGCTTCAGCAACGCTGTCGAGGGCAAGCTCAAGATCATCCAGACCGTGGCCTCGAATGCCGATCGCCTGAAGGCTCAGCAGGACGCGGCCTCGATCATTCGGGCACACCCCGATATCGGTGGATTCTTCACGGTAAGTGGCGACATGTCGCTGGGCATCCAGACCGCAATCGATGAGGCCGGACAGCGGGGGAAGATCGCGGTCATCGGCATAGACGGCACGGTCCCACAGCTCCAGCAGGTCCGCGATGGTATCCAGCCCGCAGCTGTTGAGCAGTTCCCGTATCTCATGGGGTACCAGGCCGTCGAGGCCTGCGTCGCTGCTTTGGCGGGTAAATCGGTGCCCAAGAACGTGCCAACGCCCGTCCTCGTGGTGACGAAGGAGAATGCTAGGGAAGCCCTGGACTCCTATCCGGCACCGCCTGCGAGCTTCCACTTCAACGACCCGCTTCGTGAGCTTATTAAGTAGAGGATGGAGGCTTCGACGTGCGGAGGTCCACACAGTCATCTGACCCGTTGACGGCCCCATCCTCAGAGGCGGATGGCGAAGCCGCTCCACATGAAGATGAGAACCGGCCAGTCGGTGCCCCTGGTGTAGGGACCCGGCTTCGGCGGCTGCTCGGCAATGCCGACTTCTGGACCGACTGGACCGCACTTATCGCACTCGTCGTTCTCTCGGTCGTCTTTACGCTGCGATCACCGGTGTTCCTGAGTGGGCCGAACATCCGCGGGATGCTGGCCGACTCATCATTGGTCATCGTCCTTGCCCTGGGGATGACCTTCGTCATCGCCATTGGTGGCATCGATCTCTCCATCGCAACGACGGTCACGCTCGCGAGCGTGATGATGGGCGTCGCGTACAACGCGGGTTGGCCCGTCCTGATGGTAGTGCTTGTCGGGCTGGCGACTGGCACTCTGGTCGGCTCCTTTAACGGCTTCCTCGTGGCTCGGGTCAAGATCCCGGATTTCATCGTGACGCTCGGCAGCTTCAGTCTCACATCAGGGATCGCGCTCGTGGTGTCGCAAGGCATCCCGGTGCAGATCTCGGATCAGCTCTTGCGCACGCTCTCGACGGGCAGCGTCTGGTTATTCCGGCTCAACTTCCTGCTCGCAGTTGCCCTGGCAATCGCGCTGCACGTCCTACTGTTCCACATGCGATTCGGGACGTATGTACTGGCCACGGGAGGGAACTTGGGCGCGGCCCGGGCGATGGGTATCAGCGTGGCCCGAACGAAGTTCCTGGTCTATGTGTTGTGCGGGTCGCTTGCGGGCCTCACGGCGGTCATGCTGATCGCCTTCATCGGGGCCGCACAGCCCGCTCCCAGCACGCAGTTCCTGCTCAGCGCTATCGCCTCGGTCGTGCTGGGCGGCGTGAGTCTCTTCGGCGGACGCGCGACCATCCACGGTCCCGTGTTCGGAGCGATCTTCCTGACGGTCTTGTACGACGGGCTGACGCTCCTGGGATTCTCAGCCTTCTACCAGCCGATCGTCGTGGGTATCGTGGTTATCGCCGCCGCAGTGCTGATGAGGAGGGTGCGATGAGCGGACACGTTGGCGAGCTTGTAGCCAACACGGTTCCGATGCCAGCATCTGCGCCTCTCGTCGAGGTCGAGGACGTCTGGAAATCCTTTGGCGAAGTCGCCGCCCTGCGGGGCGCGTCGATGTGGGCCAATCGCGGGGAGCTGACCGCCATCGTCGGCGACAACGGCGCGGGCAAGAGCACGCTGATCAAGTGCATCTCGGGCATCCATGCCCCTGATCGGGGCTTGATCCGGATCGCCGGAATGGCGGTCGGCTACCGTGGTCCACAGGAGGCACGGCACCATGGCATCGAGACCGTGTATCAAGACCTCGCCCTCGTCGACGACCTGGCTGTGTATCAGAACGTGTTCCTGGATCGCGAGCTGACTTGGGGATTTGGCCCCGTGCGTTTCCTGGCCCGGCGGGCGATGCAGGAGCAAACTCGGGCCCTGTTTGGCGACCTGAATGTCTCGGTGCCGTCCGTTTTGGGCAACGTACGAGGGCTCTCGGGCGGGCAGCGTCAGGCAGTCGCAATCGCCCGCGGTGTTATGTGGGGTCGCGAGCTCGTCATCATGGACGAGCCGACGGCTGCGCTCGGTGTCCGTGAGACAGCCAAGGTCGAGAGCCTCATCCAAGACCTCGTGACCCGCGGCATCGGCATTATCGTCATCAGCCACAACCTCGAACAAGTGATGCGCCTCTCCACCCGGATCTGGGTGATGCGAGGCGGCCAGGTCGTGAGCGGCATCCCCACCGCCCAGGCATCCAAGGAAGACGTCGTCGCGATGATCACCGGACTGCACGAGAGCGCCCCGCAGCGCGCTCGCCCGATCGATGCAGATAAGGCGGGCGAACCGCCAGAAAGGACGGAACGATGAGCACGAACGACAATCCCGGCTTCGGGCCATGCTGACGCCGGAGGCTTCAACAGCTAAGCACAGGGCTCTAGGCCAAACTGTACAGGTGATGATGCGCTGTTCGAAGCTGCCCATAAAGGTCGCGGTAAACTTCCTCATAACGTGCCTGCAGCCGTTTGGAACGCTCCGGATTCGGTTCAACCCTAATCTGTTCCCGATGTGCGATCCGCACCGCCGCGGTTGCATCCGCAAACATTCCGCAGCCGAGTCCCGCCAGCAGGGCGGCTCCCAAACTCACCGCTTCCCGAACCTGACTAACATCGATCTCGAATCCGTAAACGTCCGCTTTGATCTGGGTCAGCAGCCGATTCTGGAGTGAACCTCCGATGGTGAGGATCTTCTGAAAAGGAGCCAACCCGCCAACCGTAACCATTGCATCGGCGATTGCTCGGGCCTCAAAAGCCAATCCTTCTAAAACCGCCCTGAACATCGCCCCGCGGCTGGTCATCGATCTGATACCGATGAACGCCCCCGCAGCTTGAGCATCCGGGTGGGGTGTCAGGCTTCGGACCAGGTGGGGCAGAAAGACTGGGACCGCCTCCTCGGCGGCTGCCGCTTCCGCCACGAGCTCGCTAACGTCTGCGCTGCCTCCCAGTTCGCGACGAAACCACTCCACGGCCGCCCCTGCTGTCAGCAATCCACCGGTTAAATAGCAGGTTGGTTCGTCGATCCAGATTGCGCCTTGCGCCAAGCCCTGCGCGGCAATGCGCGGGTCGAAAAGCGGCTTTCGAAGAAGGGAGTTTAAAGATTCGGAAGTTCCGATGCTGTCGAACAAGACACCGGACTTAAGAGCCCCGGCCGCAAACGCCCCGCCTGGGTGATCGTGGATGCCGACGCTCACCACAGTGCTCTTCAGGAGATTCGTCGCGCTTGCGCTCGACAGCGTGAGCGTGCCCAGTGGGGTACCGCTTTTACAGACTGCAGGCATGGAATACGGCGCGACCCCAACCGCTTCCAATATTTCGGTTGACCAAATCCCGCGATTCAAATCGTACGCGAGAGTGCGACAAGCTAGGCTGGGATCGGTAGCCGGGACTCCGCAAAGGCGAAAGGCAACGTAATCAGCCAAATGGAGCCAATGGCGCACCTTGTGAAAAGCGGTGGGGTTATGATTTTTTACCCAGAGGATTTTGCAGAGCCCGAACATCGGATCGGGGTTGAGCCCTGATACCTTGAACAGTGTTTCGTAACCAATTCGGTCGCGGATCCATTCGTATTCAGGGACGGTCCGGGGGTCAAACCAGGCGATTGCTGGCGCAAGAAATTGACCTTGCGAATCGATTGGCACGACCGACTCCGCTAGACTGGAGACGGCGATGCCTTTGACGGCTTCGCGGTGCTTCAATTGCCAGACCACGGCCCGTATGGTCCGACAAGCTGCCTCCCAAAGGGGGCCGGGCTCGAAATCCGTCCAGTCCGATCTTGGATGAGAACGCGGGGTCGGTTCGGACTCCTGTGCAATGATGGTTCCTGTATCGTCGAGGGCGAGACATTTAAGATTGGTGGTTCCCACATCGAGTCCAAGAACCACGTCATGGTCAATCATAGGCATCTCAATATCAGAGTTTTTACCGGATCGCGATCGGCGAGAAGCCAGCACTCGTTGTGCCGCTTATCGGTGTCCTGCAATTGAAGTTGCATCTTCGGACGCCTCTAGCTGCTTAAGTAACGGGAGCACTCACGCGGCATCATCCTGCTCCGAATTAGTGATAGATATAGCGTCGCGAAAGCTGCGTAATCGCAAGGAGCGCAAGGAGCGGCGCCAAGCGCGGAAATTGGGCGCTTGATGCCTTGAAAAGCGGTGTTACTCTCAGATTAGTTTCAGCTCTTAATTGGCACTAAACCAGTCGGTTTAGGTGTGAAACCAAAAAATCCGGTATGCAATCGGTATGCGATTTGGGCCGTTCCCTGACCGCTCCCAGTCACTCCCTGTCGATTTTCCAATTTTTGCTTATTTCGGACTAACTGCGTGAAGTCATTGGAAGATGGGTTACTTCCAAGGAGAAAACGCAAAAAAGACGATGTAATCTAGAAGATCAAAAGATTTTCAGTCCTCTGCTCTGCCAACTGAGCTACCTAGCCGTAAATCGCTTGTAATTAGGTACTTACAAATGAGAGGTAAATATTCTTGAGTAGCAACGGCGTAGCAGTCTGGAAC
>JBAUZZ010000507.1:0-14976 GCA_049585495.1 Chthoniobacterales bacterium
GGCTCTTAAACAGACGCGCAGTGTCTGTTTAAGAGCTATCTAGGGCACGATAAGCGTGTAGATACATAAGCCGTGTGAGATTTGGCGACTGCTGTCAACGCTTGCCAAGATGCGGCAAACGTGCGTCGCTTCGCCGGGTACTCACCGTTAAGAACCTGTAGGATGAAAACGGACAAGCGACGCATTTTGGTTTTTGGCGACTCGAATTCTTGGGGCTTCATGCCGCGCCCCGACTTGGATCCGACGAGCCGGTACGATGAATCCACTCGGTGGCCTGGAGTTATGGCTGCCCAGCTCGGCGACGGCTTCGAGGTCGTGGAAGAAGGTCTGAGTGGCCGGACCACCGATCTTGATGATTCCCTAATCGATCTTCAGTCTGAGCACTTGAGAGGCGCAACGCTCAACGGTGCCAAACTCCTTCCGGCGATTTTAGCAAGTCACCTCCCGCTCGATCTCGTGATCATCATGCTTGGCACGAACGATCTGAAAGCCCGCTTCAGAAGAGAACCAGATGACATCGCCAAGGCAGCCGTAGGTCTAGCTCGATTGGTCAAAGAGTGCGAGGGTGGCATCTCTACTGTGTATGCAGCACCGAGAGTTTTGCTGATTGCTCCCCCGCCTTTGGGAACCAAATTTCATGACCCCGAAGAGTGGGTCGGAAGCCGCGAAAAAAGTCTGGTGCTTGGTGCGGTGCTAAAGGATGCGGCCAGGGCAGCGAACTTGCTGTTTTTTGACGCCGGGGAGGTGACCACGACAGACGGCGTTGACAGCATACATCTGGCTGCAGAGGCGCATCGGCGCCTTGGAGAAGCCGTGGCAGACCGGGTCCTCCTCGCCCTCTTCACGGTTCAGTCGAATGAGAAGTAATTGGTGCCTCGTCTTGGGCAACAGAGGTGCCGATCAATTTGATCGTGCCATCGAAATCTTCCACAAGCGCGGTGCAGCTTTCGACCCAATCGCCCGCGTTGTAATAGTCTACAGCGCCGACTCTTCGGACCGTTGCGGTATGAATGTGGCCGCACACCACACCATCCACGTCATGCGCCCGAGAATAGCGGACGACTGCCTCTTCGAAATCGCCAATGAAGTTGGTAACATTCTTTACCCTGCCCTTTACATATCCGCTTAGCGACCAGTTACCGAGTCCCACCAAGCGTCTTGTCAGATTTAACGCGCGGTTGCATCGCAGCAGCAGGGTATAACCGATGTTGCCGAGTTTTGCCAGCCACCCAAAATTGGGCATTACCACGGCATCCACTTCGTGCCCGTGGAACACCAGGATGCGCCTGCCGTCCGCCGTGATGTGCGTGGCGTTCTTCTGAACCGTGATGCTCCCGTACGTTCCGAGATAGTCGCAAAGAAACTCATCATGGTTCCCGGGGATGTAAATGATCTGTGTACCTTTTCTGCCCTTGCGAAGCAGTTTCTGGATGACGTCACTGTGTTCCTGCGGCCAAAAGATGCCACGCTTCAATGCCGACATGTCAATTAGGTCGCCAACGAGGTAGAGCGTCCCAAAATCGTTTTCGCGAAGAAAATCCAGCAATGCTTCGGCCTTGCTGGCCTTATTGCCGAGGTGGACGTCTGAAATCCACGCTGTCTGCCAGTTGGTCACGCAGGTTGTCCGCACTGGGATTCATATGCTGTCAACAATCCTGTGAAATATCAAAGGCACTAGTGTTACAGTTTCGACAAATAGACCCAAACTTGTAGCAATCAGCGGAGTCGACAGCCATTCGACAAATACGATGTCAATCTTCTTCGGGCACCGGATGCGCTCTTGGTCCGTACACGAGCAATTTTGATTCTGTTGAAGAAACGCCCCTCACCCGAAATGCGACGCTCCGCGAGGTCGCCCTACCGCTGACGTGCCACTGAAACGTCACCGGTAGGCGAAGCTCCTGCTGAGCCGCGAGCCGCTATTCTAGTTCCATGGCAACTCTTTTCGCGTTGCCCAGTACTGCTGACTCGGTTCGGCAAACGTGGCTAGCCTCGTCATCACCTCTTGGTCCACCTTGAGTCGACAAGACGCTACATTGGAGAGCGCCTGCGCCACGGTCGTTGCTCCGCTCAGGACGACGTCAGCGAAGGGTTGGGCGAGGCACGAAGCTAATACAAGTGCGTCTATGGAGCTATCGCACCTTATCGCTTCTCTTTGCAGGAGAGCTAGCTTTGCTCTAAAACCAGATTCGCTATTCCGGTCTGTCAGGCGGCCGTTGGCCAGGGCTTCCTTGATAATGACTCCAATCCCGGCCGCGCGCGCTGCTGAAAGCGCCGGACCGACCGATGGTTCAAGCAAGTTCCACGTCGCCTGTACGGTTTCGAAAAGGCGCAATCCATCGAGGTCGATCTCCATCGCCTTTCGCACCGTCTCGGCCTGGCCAGGACCGCTGACTGAGACGCCGATATGTACACCCTGACTTCTGAGGCACGCCAACTGTCTTAGAACGTCGATCTTCTCCAGAACGCCACTTTCAACCGTCGCAGAGTGGATCTGATAAAGTTGCAAATAGCCATTCAACAGGGCGACACTCTCGCGCCACTGCCTTTGGAGCGTCGCGAGGGAATGTTCTTTAATCTCGTGCGACTCAGCTTGGACCATCCAATCGGCCGTATAAGTGTAGCCCCATTTGGACCCGACCGTTATCGTCTCTGCCGAGATAGCCCGCGAACTCAACCAGCTACCTAGGAACCTCTCTCCCAACCCGTAAGACCTGGCAGCATCGAAGTACCGGATCCCCGCATTCCATGCTGCGTCCAGGACGGAGTGGGCTCGGTGTTCCATCACTGCCTGGTTGTACTCGCCGGCCAGATCCTTTGCGTGTTCTAAATTGATATAACCGGGCCTCCCAAGCGCCGCCATGCCGAGACCGATGGGGGATACAACCAATCCCGTATTGGCAAGAGTGCGCAATTCCATAGTATCGCTTATCCCCAATCGGAGATTCGAACAACTCCGGACTGAGAGCGCGCTGCGGCTATGCGAAGCCTGATTTGCTTCCACCCAATCAACGCCGATATTTTCGCCGTTGCTGAATTTTTAGACCGGTCTTTTCATGAAAGAACGAATTGTTTTAGTCACTGGCGCCTCGCGCGGGATTGGAAGAGCAATCGCGGAAAAGTTCGCTCAACGCGGTGACCGCGTGTTCGGCACGGCACGCCAGCCGGAATCTGCAAAATGGACGGCAGGAACGTTATTGCCGCTCGACGTTCGGAACGAGACATCGGTCGCGCGGTGCGTTGAGACAGTCTTATCTCAAACTAAGCGAATCGATGTTTTGGTGAACAACGCCGGGATTAGCGTTTACGGCGCGATTGAAGAGCTAAGCCTTGCTCAGGTCATGATGGTATTTGAAACTAACTTTTTCGGTGTTGTGCGAATGACGCAAACAGTCCTGCCCGCGATGCGCCGCCAGGCCGGCGGGCGGATCGTGAATATCGGCTCCGTTGCCGGCTTCGTGCCAATGCCTTTTCAGGCGGTTTACGCCGCCACCAAGCATGCGCTCGCCGGTTGGACAGAGACTTTGGACCTGGAAGTGCGACCTTTCGGAATTCGGGCGATTCTAATACAGCCAGGTTTTTTTCGCACCGATATCGATCGCAATTCGTCCGCCGGGTCGTTGCTCAAGGGCGCTTACGAGGGCGCGCGAACTCGAGTCGTCGAAAAGATGGGATCTAGCGTTGAAAACGGTGATGATCCCGTGAAGGTCGCGGAAGCTGTTGTGCAGGCGGCAACGAAAAAAGACCCGAAGGTAAAGGTACTCGTCGGCCGCGGCTCTCGCCAGGCGCGAGTCCTGCGTACACTTCTGCCTAGGGCCTTGTTCGAACTTGGGCTTCGCCGGCAATTCGATTTAGGCGATCCTGCGAAGTCGGAACGCTGAACGCCCGCCATCCCCAGATGGCATTCCTCATTTGAGGACTTAGCGCAAATTCCGAAATTAGCTTGTAGGGCGGCTGGCTCAGCCGCCGGAATTTAGGTTTAGTATCTTTATACAGCATGGACAACATTGAGATTGCAGGAACCGACGAAGAAATTCTGGCCACTTATACTGTGATGAGCCAGTTACGTCCGCATATCCACGTGGCGGACTACCTCGAACTTGTCAAAGTGCAGGCCAAATCCGGTTACCAGCTAGCAACGCTCAGGCAAGACGAATTGGTCACTTGCGTTGCCGGCTTCCACCTCAGCGATTCACTGGCCTGGGGAAGACATCTCTATGTTGATGACCTAATCACTGATGGACAGCGACGGTCCCACGGTGCGGGGAAAGCCATGTTCGATTGGCTGGTCAGGTACGCTCGTGTCCATCAATGCTCTTCGCTGCAACTTGACTCTGGTGTGCAGCGGCATCAGGCGCATCGCTTCTACCTCCGAGAGCGGATGGATATCGTCTCTTACCATTTTCGTCTGAGTCTTTGATGGCTGAGCGAAGGAATCCGAATTCCAACATTGAAAAATGACGTGAAGTCTCCTGATCGATGTGGATTGATTCGTCGTATACTTGAAGAAATGCACAAGTCAAGCATGTGACACGACTATGAACGCAAAAACGACAACGTCAGAATACCTGTTGATTTTCCGAAATACCGGCTGGCACAGGGATCTCTCTCCAGAAGAGATTCAAAAAAACATGGCTCGATTCACTGAGTGGTTTGAGCAACTAAATAATGCCGGAAAGTTCAAAGTCGGTGGGCCATTAGGGCATTACGGTAAAATTCTCGCAGGCAGGAATGTAGTGACGGACGGGCCGTTTGCGGAATCCAAGGAAGCAATTGCAGGTTTCTTTATTATCCGAGCGGACAGTCTAGAGGAAGCCGTAGAGGTAGCCAGAGGCTGCCCGGGCCTTGAATTCGGTCAAACGGTTGAAGTAAGGGCCATGGTCTCTGAACCATACGAGCTCCAAATCGCACGAGAAAAAATGACCGATAAACAACCGTAATTGCCGTTCGGGTTATTCCAAATGCGGAATTAGCGGCCAGTTTTTTGAAAGCACTGGAACCCGATGGCCACTACAACAAATTCTCGCCAATTCATTTTCGGCTGTTGAGAAATCCTCTGACTCGGCCGACATTTTTACTGTTTGAAACTGCGCAGAATTTATGAGCAAGCGGAGCACTAGGCCGAAGCGATCGGCGGAGACCCGTCTTGGCTTTGAGGCATTTGCCTTTGGGTCGATCCGAATTGATGGGACCACCTATGACTATGACGTCGTGATCGACCGTGGGCATATCTCCAAGCGCAAGAAAAAGCCATCGAAAAAATTCCGAGCTGTGTTTGGGCACACTCCTGTCTCAGTCGAAGAGGAAATACCCTGGGAGTGCCGGCGATTGGTAATCGGTACGGGCAGTGGAGCCTTGCCGATCATGGACGAAGTGAAGCGCGAAGCGCATGGCCGTAATATCGAACTGGTGATACTGCCAACGGCCGAAGCGATCAAGACGCTCCAGGAGAATCCCGATGAGACCAACGCAATCCTGCACGTCACGTGTTAGAAGTTTGGGCTATGACCGTTCGAGTTTATGGCTGCAATCACGTGGCGATCGAGGTTGATGATCTCGTGAAGGCGCGCGCTTTTTACGAAGACGTTTTCGACCTCAAGCTTAAATCGAGTGGCAAGAACAACGCGTTCTTCCAACTCGGCAATCATCAGTTTCTCGCTATGACTGAGGTTGATCACCTTCGCGAAACCGGTGGCTGGCATTTTGGTCTTATTGTCCGGGACGAACACCAACTCGCGGCGGTGAGAGACAAGGTTACGCAGAAATATGGTTTGCAATTGATTGCTGGATTTCGGTGCGCTTTCCGCGATCCGTTCGGCAACCGAATTGATGTGGTCGACCTTCACGACGAGTCTCTGGCCTGGCTTTTGCCATACCAGGAAGTTCAGGAGGCCGGCGTTCGCTTCAGCGACTAGCCGATGCCGACACGGCCCCACGGGCCCAGGGCGCGGGGGATAGTCCCGCACACTATAGCCCGGCGTGAGACGCCTTCTTTCAGATTGTTGGGGAGCCGCTCCGTACTATATTCTTTGGTTGACCGAGTCAAAGGCCAACGAAGCGGGATTCCTATGCCGATTTACGAATATTTTTGCAAGAAGTGCAGCAAAAGTTTCACCGCCCCGATGTCGATCAGCGAGCACGAGAAGAAAACGGTTCGATGCCCACAGTGCAAAAGCACCAAAGTTGTGCCGCAATTTCAGCCGTTTTTCGCGAAGACTTCCAAAAAGAGCTGACGAATAGATCTGGCGAGCTGGCGAGACGCACCATAGTGGATACAACGCAGGGATCGATCCTGTGAAACGGATCTTATTTGTTCAGGGACCATTGATAATGCGCCAAAAAGTGTCTTTGCTCGATTCGGCAGACTGAAGAGTAGCCGCAACTCCGCTGAGATATGACAGACATGATGACGAAACGTCTCGCACCATTGATGGTCTTCGCAACTTTGCTGATCGGTTTGCCTATACTCGGGGCATCCTTGACGGGGCAGCCTATGTCTCGTTACTTCGAGTTCCCGCTGGGCGGGAGATACGTTCAGCACGCGCCCTTCTCCTGGGCGGCATTCGCGCTGTTCGGCACGTTGGGGCTCCTCGCGGGAGTCGGACTGATCCTTTTGTATTTTCCGCGCCGGAAGGGAAGTTGCTCCATTGCTGCGCGGTATCCCTTTCCATGGTGGGGCTGGCTATCGGGAGCTGTTTTAGTTTCTTTCTGGGCGTTGGCTTGGAGGCGCTTTGCCTGGCTTGAGCCGCTTCAAAGTTTGACTTTTACGCCGTTATGGATCGCCTACGTGGTGTTTGTGAATGCGCTGACCTACTGGCGCACCGGGAATTGCCTGCTGACCCGAAGAACCCAATACCTGCTCGCGCTGTTTCCTGCCAGTGCTCTGTTTTGGTGGTGTTTTGAATACCTGAACAGTTTTGCCCAAAACTGGTACTACGTCGGCCAGGAATTGTTTACACCTTTGAGCTATACGGTCCTTTCCACAGCCGCATACTCCACCGTTCTGCCAGCGGTGATGAGTACTGTCGACCTATTGCAGTCTTTTTCTCGACTTCGGTACCCTCGCTTTCAACGCCCATTCGTTCTCGGTAATCGCAAGGCCTGCGCCGGAGTTGTCTTGGGCTTTGCCTCGTGCGGACTTGTCGGGATTTCGGCCTGGCCAGACTACTGTTATCCCTTGCTTTGGGTCTCGCCACTGTTCATTCTCGTATCCCTGCAGGTGCTACTCAGCGAAGAGAACCTCGTGGAGAGACTGGAGCGAGGGCACTGGCATGTGGTCACTCTACCTGCGCTGGCGGGTTTGCTGTGCGGTTTTTTTTGGGAGATGTGGAACCACTACAGCTACCCAAAGTGGGAGTACAGCATTCCTTGCGTACAGCGATTCAAGATCTTCGAGATGCCCATGCTAGGGTATCTCGGCTATTTGCCTTTCGGGCTGGAATGCTTTGTGATAGCGGACCTGGTGGCACGCTGTTTGAGAACCCCTGGGATTTGAGTCCAATTTCTGAGGTTCCGACTCTGGCCGCCGGTTCACCCGATCGAGATATTTAGACGCAACCAACCAAGTGGTTTGTCCATCAGGAACGGCTAGAGTAAATTCAGCTATGGGGTTTCCTCTTCCATCAGGAAGTGCCGCCGAGCGGCGGTCCGCCGCTCAAGCGACTCATCGACGAATTCGTTACTCCGGAGCCGGAAATTGAGTACTATTTGTAGTGCTGACATTCGGCGTCGGAAGCCGCAGTCTGTGCATGCATCTCAATCAGATGAGGTCGCGCTCACTCGTCTTTACTTGGCGTTCGATCGCGCTGTTCGTGAGCGTCTTGTTCGCCGCTACTGCGCCGCTGCAAGCGCAACCAACGCCACCGCCCGCAAGGCCGGAAAGTGCCGTCGATGCAACCTCGTATTTTGATCAAGGCGTGACCTGCTACAATAGGGGGGACTACGATGCCGCGATTGGCGCCTTCAGCGAATCGATTCGATTGAATCCGCATTCTGCCGAAACGTACAATAATCGCGGACTCGCCTACTGCCAGAAAAAGGAATACGACAACGCAATCAGCGACTACACCGAGGCGATTCACCTCAATCCGAATCTGGCTGTCGTCTACAATAATCGGGGGAACGCCTTCGCCGACGCAGAGGACCGTGAAAAAGCGATCCGCGATTACACGGATGCGATTCTGCTAAACCCAAACTTTGCCGATGCCTACTATGATCGCGGGAACGTATTCCTGGACAAAAGGAACTATAAGAGGGCGATCAGCGATTACACGGCGGCGATTGCCGTAAACCCAAGTTATGCCGAGGCCTATAACAATCGCGGAAACGCCTACTATTCCCAAAAGTACTACGAGGAAGCGATCGACGACTATGCGGCGGCGATTCGCTGTAAGCCGGGTTATGCTGAGGCGTACAAGAATCGTGGAAACGTTTACGTGGACCTGAGGAGCTACGAAAAGGCGATCAATGACTATACGGAGGCCATCCGGCTGAATCGTGATTTGCCCGAAGCGTATTTTAGCCGGGGCAACGCTTACGCCGCCGAGAAGGAAGACGATCAAGCGATTGCCGACTACACCGAGGCCATTCGTCTCAATCCGCACTACGCCAGCGCCTACCACAATCGTGCAGTTAGCTACAGAAGGCAGGGAGAACAGGATAAGGCGCTTATCGACTACGTGAACGCGATTCGCCTGAACCCCGACGATGCCGAGGCCTACGCCAGTCGTGGGAAAATTTATGCGGAGCAAAAGACCTACGATAAAGCAATCAGCGACTACACAGAGGCGATTCACCTGAATCCCAAACGTGCCGATGCTTACAGCGATCGCGGAAACGCCTATGCTGCGGAGAAGGACTACGATAGAGCGATTAGCGATTACACGAACGCGCTTCGTCTCGACCCAGAGCGTGCGGAGGCCTACAACAATCGTGGACTGACCTACTATTTCAAAAAGGAATACGATAAGGCGACCAGCGACTATACCGAGGCCATCCGACTCAATCCGAGTTTGTCTGCCGCGTACTTCAATCGTGGGAGCGTATATGACGAGGTGAAGAACTACGATAAGGCGATAAGTGATTACACAGAAGCGATTCGACTCAATCCGAGCTACGGTAAGGCCTTCCACAATCGTGGTGTTAGCCTCGGGAGGCTAGGGGAAGTCGATAAGGCAATCAGCGACTACACTACCGCGATTCGACTCGCTCCGAACGATGCCGAGGCCTATTCGGATCGCGCGAGCGCATATGCTGCGCAAAAGGCCTACGACAAGGCAGTCCACGACTATACGGAGGCAATCCGCCTGAATCCAAACAATGCTGAGACTTGCTATGAGCGTGGATACGCCTACTATCAGGCGAAGAACTATGACGCAGCGGTCCGGGACTATACGGAGGCGATTCGGCTCAAACCGAACTACGTCGCGGCCTACCAGGATCGTGGGAATACATATCTGCTGCAAAAGGACTATGACAAAGCGATCAGCGATTACACAGAAGCGATTCGGCTTAACCCGAATTATGCCGAGATCTACAATGATCGGGGGAACGCTTATTTCGAGCAGAAGAACTATGATCAAGCGGTCAATGACTATACGGCCGCGATTCGGCTCAAGCCGGACGATGCCATTGCCTACTACAATCGGGGAAACGTTCATGCCGCGGCAAAGGAATACGATAAGGCCATTAGCGACTATCAAGACTCCATCCGCCTGAATCCGGGATATCCTGCGGCGTACAGGAATCGCGGGAACATCTACTTTAGCGAAAAGGAGTACGCAAAGGCGGTCAGCGACTACACGGAGACGATTCGCCTGAACCCGAACGATAGCGAGGCCTACGGCAAGCGTGGGGAGGCGTACGCCATCACGAAGGAGTTCGATAAGGCAGTCGGCGACTACAGCGAGACGATCCGTCTCAAACCAGACGAAGCTCCCGCCTATTTTAATCGTGGAAACGCGTACGCTGCCGAAGGGGAGTTCGACAAGGCGATTAGCGACTATACCGCGGTAATCCGGTTCCAGCCTGGCTTTGCTGCGGCTTACAATAACCGCGGAAACGCCTATGCCGACGAAAAGAAGTACAATGAGGCGATCAGCGACTATACAGCGGCAATTCACGCCGATCCAAATTTCTCGCGGGCTTACACGAATCGGGGAATAGCCTACTTAGCGCAGAAGAAATTTGAAGAAGCGTACGCGGATTTTGCGCAAGCGAAACGGCTTGAGACAGGCCAATCGCACCCCTCACAGCCTGAGCCTTAAGCCCGATTTCCAAGATCGACCTCCAGGATGTTCGACTGCGGCGGGAAGAGCATCCCCAGCTTCAACTGCTCAGGTCCATCGCAGCTCTTATGCACCCACGTTCCCGGCTACGTAGGGCTTGACCATCTTCGCGGGATCGACGACACGGTCGAACTCATCTTCCGTCACAAAGCCCAGCTTTAACGCGGCGTCCTTTAGCGTCAGGTCGCTGTCCATTGCGTAGTGTGCGATCTTTGACGCTTTGTCGTAGCCAATGACCGGCGAGAGCGCCGTCACGAGCATCAGGGAGCGATCCACGTACTCCTTGATCTTCTTTACGTTTGGTTTGGTGCCCTCAACCAGGAACTTACCGAAGTTCGTACAGCCGTCGGTCAGGATTGCGACGGAGTGAGCGATGTTGAAGATGATCAACGGCTTGTAAACGTTCATCTCGAGATAGCCACCGCCGCCGCCAAAACCCACCGCCACATCGTTTGCCATCACCTGCACGGCGATCATCGTCAACGCCTCGGCTTGCGTCGGGTTCACCTTGCCCGGCATGATCGACGAGCCCGGCTCGTTCTCTGGAATTAACAGCTCGGCGAAACCAGCCCGTGGTCCGCACGACATCAGTCGGATATCGTTACCAATCTTGTAGAGCGACACCGCCAGCGTGCGCAGTGTACCGGAGAGCTGGACCAACGCGTCGTGGGCTCCCTGCACCGTGAACTTGTTCGGCGCGCTGACGAAGGGCAAAGCCGTTAGCTTGGCAATCTCGGCCGCAGCCGCCTCGGCAAAGCCGGGCGCCGAGTTGATCCCGGTGCCCACCGCGGTGCCGCCGAGTGCCAGGCGATAGACTCCTTCCAGTGCATCTTCGATTCGCTCGAGATTGTCCGCCAGCATGCCCGTATATCCCGACCATTCCTGACCGAGCGTGAGGGGTGTCGCATCCTGCATATGGGTCCGACCGATCTTGATGACGTCTCTCCACTCCTCAGCCTTCGCGGCGATCCGGTCGTGCAATGCCTTCACTGCCGGAATGAGCCGCTGTTTCACATTGACCGCAGCCGCGATATGCATGGCGGAGGGAAACGAGTCGTTGGAGGACTGCGCCATGTTGACGTGGTCGTTGGGATGAACCGGCGTCTTGCTCGCGAGCGGTGTGCCAGCAAGCTGGCAGCAGCGGTTGGAGATGACTTCGTTGACGTTCATGTTGAACTGAGTGCCGCTGCCCGTCATCCAGACATGCAGCGGGAACATGTCGTGATGCTGGCCGGCGACTATCTCGTCACAGACCTGAACGATCAACTTGTGGCGCTGGTCATCGAGTCGCTCGCCCGCATGGTTCGCGTTGGCCGCGGCTTTCTTCAGAACCGCATATGCCGTGATCATCTCGCGTGGAATCAGATCTTTGCCGATGCTGAAGTGCTCAAGCGAGCGTTGGGTTTGGGCACCCCAGAGCCGATCGGCTGGGACTTTGACTTCGCCGAGCGAGTCTTTCTCTATTCTAATGTCTGTATTATTCGGCACGTTTTTCCTTTCTTAGCGGATTTCTAAAGTTACCGCACCAGTTTCCGGACGAACAGAAATGAACCTATTCCAGGATCTCGGCGGCCGCGGCCATTCTGCGCCTGCTCTCTTTCGCCGACGCCTGGCCTAGACCTGAAAGCCACCGCAGCAGCTAAATCTAGACGGTTTGCGTAGTTTCGTGCTGTGAGCGCGGCCAAAATATCACCCTGCCGCTCGCGGTCAACGTCATCTTTTTGCTCCGCTGTCAATTGAGCAAATATTCCAACCTGAAACAACTCTCATGAATTGACGCGCTGCCTCACTTTTGGAACAGAATTACACAACTTTACTTTCGTAATCAAACTTGTCTAATAAATCAGTCCCAGCATGAACAATCGAGAGTCATTAGGCATCTATCTGAGCCTTTTTCTGACAATCGCTGTTGTGGCCGGCTTCTCTGGCTGCGCAGGCACGCAAGTGCAGAATAAGGAATCGCTGCTCATCGCAGCCGGATTCCACAAGCGGACCCCGTCAACGCAGGGTCAATGGGCAATGTACAACCAAATGACTCCATACAAGCTCGAACGCAACACGTTCAAGGGCAAGGCGCTCTACTCATACGCCGACAAGCAAAAGGGTATTGTCTATATCGGCGGGGACAAAGCGTACCAACGCTACAGGCAACTTGCGCTCCAGCAGTCTCTCGCCGAAAAAGAACTCGAGGCGTCCTATAGCAATTACCTAGCTAGGATTGACCAGGAGTGGAGCGAAAACTACGACTGAAAATGGGCAGCGTTGTAAGTTTGGACTCGGGTCGGATCAACTAAGAATTGGGCGCGCAGGTAGCAGGAAGTAGGCCCGACTCTTGAATTACGCTTTTAAGCCCAAGTTCCTGAAGAGCTGATCGAAACCTTGCAGCCTGGAGATCTCCCCGACGATTCGGGCACGACTCTGGAACCCAATTCGACTCGCGATGCAGGCACCAAATGGGTCACGGAAGGAAGAAGCGCTGTTTTGGCTGTTCCCAGTGTCGTGGTCCCGAGCGAATTCAACTATCTCTCAAATCCGGCACACCCGGACTTTTCCAAAGTCAAAATCGGAAAGCCAAAACCAATCGACGGGATCCCAGGCTGGTGAAGCTCTTAGCCAGGAGACAAGAAACCGTCGTCGTTGGTGGAGAGGGCGAAAAACGAATCCGTTCGTCGCGCAGGTGACGGTCTGATTTTGGACGCAAATGGGCTACGTCAACGGGCAGTGGTTCTCCATCCAAACGCCGCGTCGCACGTAGCCTGAGTTCCACAACCGGAACCAAACGGGATTTTAAATTCCAAAAGCGGGACCTCCTATCGAGCTTCCAACCCCTACAAGTGGCCTTCTTCCGAGGGCCACGGTCGTGGCGTGCCCATGGCACACCGGATGCTTTAACGAAGTTCATGGCTACGACCGGATTCAGGTCAAGACCGATCCTCAACGGCCAGATTAAGACAAAGATTATGAGAAAGCTCTTTTTAGCGGTCCTCGCGATGACAGCGGTTTTCTTACCGCTCTCTCAAACAGCTCAGGCGCATCCTTGGGGACGGTACGATTCCGCGCAATGGCATCACCGCTGTTGGCATCACGGCTATTGGTATGCCGGCTATTGGCACCCGGGATACTGGGGTTATTACCCCTACGGACCCGGCAGCGTCATAGTTGTCGTACACGACTAAAAAGCCCCGGTTACCAGTCTTATTTATGGCTACGAATCAATCCAAGCGCTCCCGCGGCCAAACGCCGCTCAACATTCTCGGATGTCTCGCGCTGCTGCACGCGATCCGCTCGGTAAAGCTGCCGAGGGTTCGCAAGGGCTGAACGCAGGGTTCGCACGGCTCGCGATGCCTTCGCAGTTTCTGGCTTCTTCTTTTGACTTCCAGGAACTACAGCGTGTGGCTCCGCAGTCACGATTTCTCAGGGTGTCCTGACGTGGTACGGTTACACAGTCTTACAGGATTCAACACCGCATTCCGGCGCTTCCTTCCCTAAGGCTTGCTGAAACGCTTCAAGGAACGTCCGAGGCATTTGTGCTCCCGAAAACGCCGGCGCGTCGTTAACGACGAAGAATGGAACCCCCTGCAGTCCAAGCTTGAGTCCCTTCAATGCTTCACCCTCGACTTCCTTTTTTCCTGCGTCGCTGTCCAGAATCTCAATCGCTGCGGCCTGCGAAAAGCCAACTTCGGCTGCGATCTCGGCTAGAACATCGTGTCGACCTATGTCGCGACCTTCGGTGAAATAGGCCTTGAAGAGTGCTTCCGCGAGATGATCCTGATAATTCTGTTGTTCGGCCCACCACATCAGCCGATGCCCGGCCAGCGTATTGGGCGTCATGAGAACCTTGTCGTAGTTAAATTCGATTCCGACACCCTTGCCGGTCGCGGCAACCTCGGCATCCATGACCAAGGACCGCTCCCAACGGCCGAATTTCTTGGTCCGGTAGGTTTTGCGATTCATGCCCTCAATCGGCATGTCCGGATTGAGTTGGAACGGACGCCAAACGATTTTGGGAGTGAACTCCTTGCCGAGGAGTTTAAGGGCCGCCTGCATCCGACGTTTACCAATGTAGCACCACGGGCAGACGAGATCCGAGTAGATTTCGATTTTCATTGTATTCATAAAATGGCATTTCGGATTATGGAAACTGAGAGCGGTTGCCCAGGGCTCTGCCGCTTCGTTCGAGATGTCGTCCCAGCGCCAACTGATCGGCTTCCCATCCCTTGAGGGCCGCATCGATGTCATCTGGAAATTCCTGCAAGGCGCGTCCGAGAGCCAAGGCATTCGCTGCTGCCTTGGCGGTGCTTGCCGCAGTGTGTGGGCGGGGAATAAATGCTGCGTCGCCCAGCAGGACGACCCGCCCCTGCACCATGTGATGAACCGCCAGGTCGAGAATGGGCTGAAGAAATGGCGTTTCGGTCGCGCGCCACAATTCTAGAGACTGAGGGCAGAAAACGTTCTCCGCGATGGCGTCCTGTTTTCTAAGCCATTCCTCGCGCACCTGACCTGGAGGCACGGAGAAGTTCCGCTCCCGTCCATCCACACCGGTCATAAGTTGCCGAAGTTCCGCCTCCGGCACGTTCCAATACCAGACCCAATTGATACGGCGCTTTCCCGGCTGGGCCTCTCCCTCTGCCCCGGGAATGAGGTAGCAAAGGATATGACTGCGTTCCATTTGCTGGAACGTGAAATGGTC
>JBAUZZ010000508.1:0-20959 GCA_049585495.1 Chthoniobacterales bacterium
CATTAGTCGTGCGCCCTGGGTAATCCCTTCGAGGAATCACGAAAAACGTCGAGCCGTGTCCCGCCTCCATTTCCACGTAGCGATCAAATTCGGCCCAGAAATCCTTGGCAGTTCCAAGGTGCACGAACGGTAGCAGGCAAGCGGCCCGCAGGTTCCTCCACAAGCTTCTGACCGGCTTCCGACCCCGGCAGACGTTTACCAACGTGCCAACGGTCGAGCGAAATAGAAACCCGAACATCGTGTGATCACACCAATGGTTCCGCAACCCTGGATGGTCGATATCATGCGTCAGACAGCCGATAAAGTCATGGCCATTTGGAATCGGAGGTATCTCCACCAAGAGAATGCCGGCTCGACTAATCCAATCACGCAACCATGCAATATGCTCCTCGAGTGTTGGAATCCCGGCGTTACCGGCTGGCTGGCCGATTGTGAGTAGAAAGCGCACTTCCTCAAACAAATTGTAACCGACCCGCAAAATCGTCGCGGCTCCGCTCCGGCTGACAAAGGCCACCGGCTCTTGCGTCGCTTCATCCTTCAAAAGAGGATTCGGATGACCGGAGAAGGTCGCGAGTCTTCCATAGATTGGCAGCCGCTTCCCTTCGTTTGACACGACAAAGCCCCCAACCCGCGATTTGACGCGTATCTTTTGTTCCGTCTCAAACGGCGTAGCTTCCCCGTCGAGAATCAACACCAACCGCGGGGCGTCACAGTGGAAGTTATCCGACGTGCCTAGCACCACGTCATATTGTTCGCCGCTCCGAAAGAATTCCCACGGCGTCTTGAACAACTCGAAGAACTCTGCGGCAATAACGCGTTCCCTCGTGTGGACTGCCACGCCGATCATGCTTGATTTTCCTGGCAGTTAAATGCCGAACGTGTCGCCACCATTTAGCAGCCGATTCGTGAGGCTCACAAGGCGCAATCTCTCGCTGCGCCATTTGTGCATTCGATACACTGCCCCCGTTCGACTATCCGCACTATTTCCTCTGGATGCCCGAAAGCGTACTCCATCTTCACCGCGAGATCATCGGCATCCCCCAGTTCGAAAAACACCAGTTCCTCTAGACCGAAGTAGTCCAGGATTCCCGGAACTCGTGGGGCGATGACCGGCTTGCCCTGGGACAAAAACTCAAAAATACGCGTTGGTGTGTTGATTTCGGTGAATATGCTCCGTCGATTCGGAATGACGCGACGTCGCATTCGCCGATGGCCTCAGCGATTTGGTCTAGATTCTTCGGGCCCAGATATCGGACCGCATCGCACAGCTCTGATTTGCGCAACGAATTCATCACTTGCTCCAAAAACGGCGTGCTACGATCATAAACCCTCAGTTGCGCGCTCGGAACCGACGCTCTGATTTTTCCCAAGGCCGCCATCACCGCCAAGTCCAGGCCGTGCCTTTCGACCAGTGTTCCGTGATACATGATCACAAATGGCTTCAACGTGTGCCGCGCAGCTAGATTTTCCCTCGATGGCTCACGATCCTGAAAGATTCTTTCATCAGGCGAATTAATGACTACGCTTATCTTCTCGGGCGGACAGCTTCGGGCTGAAAAGATTTTCTTACAGGCATCGTTTACCGTGAGCCCTGCGTCCGCAAAGCGGAGGCTCCATTTTCAAGCTTCTTGAGGAGCCGGACCCAAAAGCTATCCTCCCGAAGCCAGAAAATGGTAATCATCAACTCGGACATGGGATCGTGGAGGTCGAGGATAACCTTAGCACCGAGGACCTTTCGGTACCAAGGCACTGAACACAAGGGCATCGGGCATCATGCGTAGCGGCGCGACAGCGGAACCGGCAGAGTTTCGTGTTTCCTCACCCGGACGGTTCATGCTCAAGATGCACCAATTGACGACATTTGCTCACGGCGGACAGCGTCGCCACGCTGCCACAAGGAGCGGCATTCGGTCAGGATTCGACTTGCAGCCACTTGGGGCCGTAGGAGCGGCTTTTGTTGAAGACGACTGAAACGCTGGCCTTGGCAGCGGCAAGCTCAGCATAGGCGCGCTTGACGACATCCCGGTTGCTCGCCTCCGCCTCGACGACCAGCAGAACTTTGTCCATAAATGCGGCCATGGCCAGCGTGGTGCCGGTGTCGCTGAGCGAGGGCAGGTCAAAAATTACGTAGTCAAAGTCGCTTCTCTTGAATTCCGCAATCAATTCGAAAAATCTCTTAGTGTCGAATTCCTGGTCCACGAGAAGGACCTTGCCATCACAAGTTTCCGAAAGAGCGGCGGCAAGACCTGCCGCGAGCGTTGAGGCTCCCGCTCCTATGGAGACGCCGATAAAAGCCACAAGCTTTGGTTCGTGAGTGATTCTGTGGAGCCCGAAATAGAGAATCAGGCGATCCCGTATAGCTTCGCAAAACGGCCGGATGAAGTGGTCGCTTTCCCAGGGGGCCACGTTCGGGCTTGCGCTCTGCTGAAGGGCTTTCATCGGCTCCGGGACTGCATAGGGCAAACGTACGCGCAAATGGCCATTGCGACCAAAATAGGGAATCGAGAGCAAGAGGGGAATGCGTAACCGCGCCTCAAGTTCGAGCTGCCGTTTGACAGTCCGGTCCATTACCAGTTCGATCAGCAAGGCAATTGCGATCCCAATCGCCAGCCCCCCAACGGCGAGTCCGAACACAATTCTCGTCTTATCTTTGGCATACTTCTCCGCCGCCACCGGTTGCTGGACAACACTGATGTTCGGCATCCTGGACGGGTCCAGGGTTTCGTCAATTCGGGCTCTCTCCAGGCTCGCCTCAAAATACTTATAATTCGCTTCCTCCAGTTCCTTCTTCCGCTCGAGCTCCGCAAGCTGGGGTCCTGATTCAGAAAGCGTTTTGAGCCGTTCCCGGATACCGCTTACCCGAGACCTGAGCGCTTCCGTTCTTGCCTTAATCGCCACGAGCTGAGCTTTCTCAGAGACAAGGTCGCGTCGGGCACTTTGGGAAGACGCCGCAGAAGGAACCGTTTCGAGAAGCCCCGGATACTTCGCTTCCAAGTCTCGACGCTGCTTTTCCACGCCTTCAAGCTGCGCCCGCGTGAATTTCACGCTCGGGTTGTCCGGAGTCCACTTAGAAAGCAGCTCCGTCTCCTTTTGGCGCAGATTTGCTACGCGTCCAGTCAAAGCTTGGTACTCCTGAATGGTCCCGGTGCTCACCTGCAGCGTTGAGTTCTTGTCCGATCGATCCGTCTGAGCCCAGGCCAGCCCCTTTTCGATCTGAGTCAGCTGCTGCAACTGTCCTGCAATAGTATCGATTTGCGCCTGCAAAGCTCTTACTTCCGGATGGTTCGGCCCGAGACCCGCATTGAGCAGTCTGGCTTTCTCGGCCTGCGCAGTCTGGTAAACCGGTAATCTTGTCGCTATGAGGGGGTCATTCAGATTGAGCTGGCCAGCCGCTCGCATCAAATCTTCTGACTTCAGACGATCCAGTTCTGCAACGCGAGCTTGTTGTGACGCGAATTCCGCCTCTGCCGCGCCTAGTTCCTGCTCGCCGTTCCTCAATTCGGTATTGAGAGTCGTTGTGCTTTCCGCAAGCGACGCGAGCGAATTGATGCCGGCTCTGTTATGCAACTGCCTTAAGTCTTTCTCGGTCTGATTCAACCGCGTCCGCACCTGATCGGTTTCTCGCCTCACGAAATCGAACGCTCCTGTTTGCGAGCGGTGGACCTCCAGGTGCTTGCTGAAATACTGACTAACGAGCTCCTTCAGGACTAGCACGGACAGCTCCGGATCCGTGTTCTTGTAGGAAATGGAAATGATGTTGGTGTCCTTGCCAGCGGTTACGTGCAAATTCGAGAGAATACTGCGCACCGCGTCAGCTTTCTTGGCGTTGCCTTTGGATCCTCGCAACAGCCGCTCGACCCCAACAGTCTCCGCGACCTGCGTAATCAGATCCCTGCTGGTGAGAATCTCCACTTCGGAATTGATAAGGTTGACGCCCTCTGAGCCCGGCGTTTTAACCGAAGAATCGAACGGGTCAACGGCACTCCTCTCCACGACGTATCGCACAAGGAGCTCAGCATTGACTTCATAAAGGGGCGGAAGAAGAAAATGAACAGCCGCCGCAGCAAGAATGCCGGCCGTGGCGCACAGAAAAATCTTCCACTTGTGCCTGAACAGGATGAAGAGGATGTCATTAAGATTGAGGCTGTGAGCCTCCGCCTCATATTCGGAGTCTGACATAGGTTAACTTTTGCGTCTCTTCATCGGGGGTTTTCGGTATGGACTGCTATCGGAAGATCGCTACCTGCAACGGAATATTGGAGTAATGGAGTGATAGTTCGCATCGTAGAGACCATCAAGAATCCAATAGTCGATCACTCAAACACCCCGTTGCGAAATCGTTTCAGCGGACCTCGTTGAACACTCTGAGATTGCAGGACCGCGAGGGTAAGCCGAGTTTCAGCTTTCATTTCACGCCATGACGCCGAAGGTAACGGCCTCTCTCACGGCTTGGGCGACGAATTCCACTTGCGCGAGAGTCAGTTCAGGAAATATGGGCAACGAGATGAACTCCGTGGCGCACTGCTCGGCAATCGGGAAAGCTCCTCGGCGATATCCCAAACTGCGATAGGCCTCTTGCAAATGGATCGGAACGGGGTAGTGAATTCCACATCGAATCCCCTTTTCGGTCAAAAACCGCATGACCTCATCCCTATCCTGAACGCGGATCGCGTAAATGTGATAGACGTGTTGGACACCGGCTGTTTCGGTGGGTGTAACGACTTCCTGGACGCCCTTCAAAGCTCGGTCATAATGTGCCGCGTGAGACCGGCGGAGCTGATTTGCTCTTTCAAGATGTCGCAGTTTGATGCACAGAACGGCTGCCTGGATTCCATCCATCCGGCAGTTCCAACCGACCATAGTGTGGTGATATTTGCTAACCTGGCCATGGTCGCGAAGGATTCGGATTTTCTCCTGTAGGTCAGCGTTGTTGGTTACAATTGCACCGGCCTCACCGAATGCGCCAAGATTCTTTCCTGGGTAGAAGCTGAAACATCCTGCGTCACTAAGTGTACCTACTCTGCGCCCTTTGTATACGGCTCCATGAGCCTGGCAGGCGTCTTCCACGACAAACAGACCGTGCTCGCAAGCGACCTCCAGGATTGGATCCATGTCTGCTGGCTGGCCAAACATGTGGACCGGAATCACTGCCTTTGTCCTGGCCGTAATAGCCTCGGCCAACTTGACTGGGTCCATCGTGTAGGTGTGCTCGTTGACGTCGACGAACACCGGCTTGGCCCCGCAATAGGTGATCGCTTCAGCGGTAGCCATAAATGTGTTTGGCACGGTAATCACCTCGTCACAAGTACCAACGCCTAACGCCAGAAGAGTTAACCAGAGCGCCTCCGTTCCGCTTCCGACACCGATGGCATGCGTGGAATCGCAGCAGTCCGCGAAATCCGCTTCGAATCGAGCAACAAACGGCCCACCAGCGAAGGCACTGGACTCAATGACCTCTTGGATGGCGTGGTCGATTTCACCCCGCAAGAGTGCGTGCTGGGATTTCAGGTCTAGAAACGGAACTTTCATTTCCACCTTGTGTTACCGATTTCTTCAAGATGCTCGCAGGATTGCCTGCAACAATCGTATCTGGCGGCACATCTTTGGTTACGACGCTTCCAGCGCCGACGATGGCATTTTCTCCGATCGTGATTCCTCCTAATAGAGTTGCACCGGAGCCAATCGACGCAGCTCGCCTAACCAGGGTGCGCTGGCAATTCCAGTCTGCTGCCGTCTGCAGCTGGCCGGCGGCATTGGTCGCACGCGGATAGCGGTCGTTGATGAAGGTAACACCGTGGCCGACGAAGACCCCGGATTCGATCGTCACGCCCTCACAAATAAAGGTGTGGCTGCTAATTTTGCAATTATCGCCAATCTTTGCGCCCTTCTGAATTTCAACGAACGTGCCGATCCTTGTTTCGTCACCAATCTCGCAGCCGTAGAGATTCACGAATCCGTGAATTCGTACATCGCGACCGAGTTTCACATCTGGGGCAATGCAGTGAAAATCCGGCTGCGGTTTGTTCATGTGCGCGTCTACTGCAAATCCCAACTCGTCTTCGTGTGAAGAATTTATCCTGCAAGCGGATGCACCGCCTGTGGCAAAACGCTCGCCCGCTCGACCTCGGCCTCCATTTGCCTGCCGAGAAAATCCAACAAAATTTTTACTCGCTCCTTGCCGGAGAGAATCTGTGTAACTACGGCCTCCAATCCAGCAAAGATGCCTCCCACGATTTTGACCTGATGGCCTTGCGAGAGTTCGTACGTTAGCTCTTTAATCTCGGCGACACCTGTCTGGTCTCGCAAAAGAGCCAGAGCCCCCTCTTCGATGATTGGATACTGGTTGCCGAACTGAACAATCCCAATAACACAATGGGCATACCGAACCTGGCGATGCCTTTCTGTCAGATCAAAATGGGCGAACAAATAGCCGGGAAACATCGCCTCCGTGACCCAGACGAGACCCTGTCGAGTCGGCCGCTTGAACCTGATTCGAGGACAGAATACCGACACGCCCTCCAGCAGGCGAACATGCGCTGCCGCGATATGTTCGTGCTTCGGCTGTGACCGCAGGCAATACCACGCAGGTTCATTCGTATCGGCCTGATTTCTTTTGGACGTTGCCGTTGGCTGCATGGGAATCCTTCGGTCGGACTAATTTTTTTGGGGAGCTGGTAGTTACTCATGCCGGAACGGATTCGGCGTAGACACCTTCCCTAACTCGAACCCGTTGCGACGACGCGGGCTCTTCACCCGATCGGGAGAATGTCACCGGAGCGCCCTCGCTCTTGAGCGATCTCGAAGCGGCCTCAAGGACCTTGACCAGTTCCAGGCCCTCGCGTCCGCCGGTCAGTGGAGTGGTACCTTTTTCGATGCACTCAAGAAAATGCTGGCATTCCGCCCTAAGCGGTTCCTCTTGCTTGATATACGGGATGTAGCTGTCCCCATAGTGGTACGAATAGTGGAAGTCGGCAAAGGTGTCATAGTGCGGCGGACGCTCCACGCGGACATCGTAGATGCGGATTTTTTCGTTCGTCTCCAAATCGTCGTACACGATCATGCGGCGTGTGCCCACGATGGTCATTTCACGAATCTTCCTAGGCTCTAGCCAACTGCTCTGGATGCTGGCAAATCGTTTGTGGCGGAAAGCGAGAGAGATATTGGTTACGTCCTCGATGCCAGGGGTTAGATGCGCATTGCCCTGGCAATTTACGACCAACGGAAATTCTCCTAGGACATGGAGGATAATTGAGATGTCATGTGGAGCAAGGTCCCAAGCCACATTGACGTCCTTTTGATACAGCCCCAAATTGAGCCGTCGCGAATTGATGTACCGGATCTCGCCGATGTCTCCGGCCTGGACGATCTCAACGATCTTACGTACTGGAGCTGAATAGAGGAATGTGTGGCCAACCATCAATACGAGGCCATTACGTTCCGCAATTTCTATCAACTCCTCACATTCGGCGGAGCACGATGCCATCGGCTTCTCGATAAGCGTATGCTTACCTGCGAGCAAGCTGGCCTTGGCAAGCGTATAGTGATTCTTGACCTGCGTGGCAACGACAACCGCATCCAGGCCCGCACCGTTGAGCAAGTGCCCGAAGTCGGTGATGCCATCGACGTCCGAATACAAGCTCCTCAAGTGCTTCAGGCGTTCTTCGCTGACGTCGCACATTGCTTTCAGATTGCAATTGGGCAGCCCTTTGAAGTTGCGAACGAGATTGGGTCCCCAATATCCGCATCCGACTACACCCACGACGATTGGATCTTTCATATCACCGCCATCGATCGCTGCGAGGTTTCTATTTATTAGTAAAACTGTCCCTTGCCAGGCTTGTCCGCACCGCTCTCAGCACGAGTCCCAGTGCCGGCTCCGAGAAGCTGAACGATGATTGCGGGAAACGTTTTTAGAATGATCGCGAGATCCAGCCAGACTGACATGTTCCTGGCATAAAAGTTGTCCATGTTGATCATTTCGGTGAACGTGGTCCTGTTCTTACCGTTGACTTGCCAGTATCCGGTGAGGCCGGGCGGCGCGTTGACCCGTTCCCGTTGCCACCCCTCATAACGTTGAAATTCTTGGGGTGTGCAGGGACGCGGGCCGACGAGACTCATCTCCCCGCGCAACACGTCGAAGAGCTGAGGCAATTCATCCAATGCGGTCGCACGAAGAATGCGTCCCCCGCGAATAATGCGGCGATCGCCCAAGGCGTCCAGTTTCGTCATCGGGCAGTTGGCCTGCATCAGCTGCTCCAAGTGACGTTCGTGGCTGACGGTCTCGACGTTGGCCATCATTGTTCTGAATTTGATCATCATGAAACGTCTTCCCCGGTAGCCGACACGTTCCTGGCGATAAAATAGAGGCCCAGGGGAAACGGCCTTGATCCAAAGCGTGACGCAGATCATGAGCGTCAACCAGCAGGGCAGAGTGAGCAAAATACAGGCAAGGTCGAGAATACGCTTCCAGCAAGGAATTTCCGTAGAGGCGGCCCTGGCAATCTCGATTCCAGCAAGAGTCTTCGGATTGTCTCGCACGCGGATAAAGGCTGATAACAAGGCGCCGTTCTGTTACCAAATCGCGAGCCAACTTCTGCGCGTCGCCTGGCCAAGTTTGAATCGCGCCAAACGCGCCGTTTGGCAGCGAATCGGTTCGCCCTCCGTTCACCGACAAGCTACCGCCCCTGCCCGCTTTTCCGTCCCCCGGAAAAGCCGTCTATTTTGCTGACCGCTACTCCGTGGCTCTACAGCCAGAAGAGTTATGTGCTGCGTCACATGAATCCTTACCCACGATTCCGTCATCCGGAATCCGGTGAAGGACTCAGAAGTCAAAAGCCACAATCCTCCGGGCCTTGATTTCTGAACCACCGAAAGCCTTACATCACGAGTAGGTGGGTCAGCTGCAGCAAGTGCTGTACTTCGGCCTACATTTTCCCGCCGAGCAAATCCATTAAGATCCTTACTCGAATTTTGGCCGGGAGAACCCGTGGGACCACGCCTTCCAGTCCGATGAAGACGCCCTGCACGATCTTTGCCTGATCGCCTTGCGACTGTTCGTATTTCTGCTCTTTGACCTCTGCGACACCTGTACGGTCCCGTAACTGCGCCAAGGCCCCGTCTTCGATCGTGCGATACCAGCAATACCACGCCGGTTGCGCGCTGTCCGCCCGGTTTCTGTTTGGGGGAACTTTCATCTCCATCGTAATTTCGACTTTTACGACTCGACGCGGAGACTTTATGACGGCGCCTCAGCCACGCAAAGGATAAATGGTCGACCGGATTCTAACAGCCACATTTACGCTAACGGCGATAAAAAGCGCTAGAAAGGGGGAAAAATAAACCACCGTTTCACCATCAGAAATGCGACCCGCTTGCTGCTTTCGTTCTTCTTAGCGGAGATCCGCGTATCCGATCTTATCCGGTGACAGACGGCCACCAGGATGAACGGTCCGGGACGACTAAGAAGAGCATTTGACCCGTAGCGGATGCCCCAGGAGCCTGACAGCTACACTTACACTAACTATTATAAAAGCGCTAGAAAGGGAGAAACATGAGCCGCTTGCGCTTTTTCTCTTCTTCTTTGTTAAGATCCGCGTATCCAATTTTATCCGGTGACAGACGGCCACCAGGATGAACGGTCCGGGCTCGACTAACAAGAGTATTTAACCGCAGCCGATGCCCGGGAATCTCATAAATTGACCAGGATAGCTTTTCCTGCTAGTCTTGACATTCCTAAACCTGTATGATCCCCAGAACACCCCCGCCCTCACTGGCGGCGCCATGCTTGTTGATTATAGATGACGACGACTCCGTTCGAGAAGTCTTTCGTTGTATCCTCCGACGTCATTACCGGATTATCGAAGCCTCCGGAGTGGACGAAGCATTGTTACTTATTGATCGAGAATGTCCGGATTTAGTAACCCTCGATATTCGGATGCCGGGAAAGGATGGGCTAGAGGGGCTTCGGCTCCTCCGCGAACGCAATGAAAACTTGCCCGTAGTGGTGATTACGGGCTTCGGCTCCAACGATACGGCTTGCGAAGCCGTGCAATTGGGCGCTTCAGGTTATTTGAAGAAACCGTGCGGCCCCACTCAGTTGCTAGCAACCATCCACAATCACCTTAGAAAATCACAACGTTATCATCACCCCGGTTCGTCGACTAAAGGCCATCATTCTGGTCTTCGGGCGGTTTAAGCTCGCCTTCGCCTTGTCGACACATTGCTCGTCTCAGGGCCGAATGCCTTCCAGCACTTCTACGATGCTCGCGGGGTTACCCGTTCGCGATTCAAGGTGGGCTTGATTCTCACGCAAGATTAGACGAACATTTCCCTACTTATCGTGGCGTTTCCTGTTCATTCTGAAGCTGTTACACTATGATTTCGCAAACCACAACGGGACCATGCTTGTTGATTGTTGATGACGACGACTCCGTTCGAGAAGGATTTCGCTGGATCCTCCAAGATCAGTATCGAATTATTGAGGCCTCCGGAGTGGACGAAGCATTGTCAGTTATTGATCGAGAACGTCCTGATTTGGTTACGCTTGATATTCGCATGCCCGAGAAAAATGGATTGGAGGCGCTTCGGCTCATCCGCGAGCGCAATGAGAACTTGCCTGTAGTAATGATTACGGGCTTCGGCTCCATGGATACGGCTTGCGAAGCCCTGCGATTGGGTGCTTCAGATTATTTGGAAAAGCCTTGCGGTCGCAGCCAGTTACTAACAATGATCCGCAAGCAGCTTGAAAAACCGCAACGCTTTCACAGCCCCGATTCGTCGGCCACGAAGGTCACTACAGGCCGTGACTCTCAATTGGATCGCGACCCGACTTCGTTGTTGGGCAAGGCTTCAGTCGCTTTCGCTCATGATCTCACGAATCCTCTTCAGGTCCTTCATATATTAGCCTCTTCCTCTAGTGAGTTATTGGAGTCTGAAGATGAACTTCTTCCCGCAGATTTCGAGCTCCTGCGACACACGCTGAAGCGAGTCGAGCTGCTGGCGTCGTGGTGCTCGAATCTGGCGCGCCAGTGGAGGAGTCTGGTGGAGGCGGATGCTTTTAGCGAATTTGGCGAATACAGAGCGGAAGAGATCATCGAACAGGCTCTGGATTTGGTGCGCCCCTATGCCGAAATCAAGAAAGTGGTGCTCCTCAAGGGGGACATGGCTAGTTCTGCAATGGTGCATGGCGATGTCCATCATATTCTGCGAGCCGTATCGAATCTGATCACGAATGCTATCCATGCCAGCTCTACCCAAGGTCGTGAGGTCCGCGTCGCCCTCAATTCTGATTCGTCCAGCGTGACGTTTAGCGTAACCGACAATGGCATCGGCATACCAGCAGCACGATTGTCGGATTTCATGCAGAATAACCCATTCGACCGATCGAACAGAGGGCCGGGCGGCCTTGGCTTGTTTATTGCAGATTGGATTGTGCGAAACCATGGAGGCAAGCTGCAGCTCTTTAGCCAGGCAGGCGTTGGAACAACCGCCGAGTTAATTTTTCCTGCCTCATGCTAAGCCTGCTCAAGATTCACTGGTACGTAACCCGCGCACGCTATCAAAGAAACTGCGTCGAGGGAGCTGAATCGTCATAATGGATTCGGATCAAAGAGAACGCGAATCCTTTTTAGTCTGTCGAAACAGTCAGGGTGTTCAAATCCGGGCGAGTATTCTCAGGCTCACCCGGTACATCGTTGCGTTCGAAGTCTATAACCCATACAGCATTTTGCAGACCTCGGAGGTCTTGTCCGGATTTCAGATCTTTGTCAACACACACATGGTCTACGACGGGCGCGCCGTCGTTCGCGGTCTTATAAATACCGGGATATATCTGGTTGCCGAAGCCGACCTCGACGACGGTTGGCTCGATGTGGACCTATTCTCTCCGGTGAACCAACGCGAACGCCTGCTGGCGGAGTTTCAGGAATTTCTAAATCAGTGGACCAACGTTCAGCAGGTCAACCAGGATTTCAAGATTGTGATTTCCGACCTGCAAAGCCTTTTGGGAGCACTTCGCGGATGGTTAGAGCAGGTCGAACTGGGAATACGCTCGGCGCCCATGGATAATCGTTCCGCTATTGAGGGGCAGGTTATCTCAGATCTGCGGCCCGCCATTCTTCCTCACGTCCACAGCCTCTTTGCGCGTTTTGAGGCGATCGCAGTCTCCCTCCCGGAGCAATTGCAACCGCTCCATCAATTCTACCTTCGACGCCAACTTCATCCATTCCTCCTTTGTGCGCCTTTCGTCTATCGCACGTATCAAAAGCCCCTGGGATACGCCGGCGATTATGAGATGGTAAATATGATCCTAAGAAGCCCTTACGAGGGCTCCTCTGTTTTTGCCAAGCTCGTCAATACCTTTTTTTTAAGTCAGCCGCCGGCCCAGGCTCATCGCAATCGGATTACATATCTCACGGCACGAATCATCGCCGAGACCAAGCGAGTAGCCCGTTTAGGGCGCCCAGCACGTATCTTCAATTTAGGCTGTGGACCTGCCAAGGAAATCCAGGACTTTCTGATCCAAGAGGACATTAGCGATCTGGCGGAATTCACCCTCCTTGATTTCAATGAAGAGACCCTCCATTACACGGGTAATCTCCTCAATGAATTGAAAAACACGTATAGCCGACGAACGTCTGTTAGTTATTTGCCGAGGTCGGTCAGCCAAATCCTGCGGAACTCACGTCGTGCGGACAAACATTTTCTTCCCGAAAGCTACGATCTCGTCTATTGCGCGGGCTTGTTTGACTATCTCTCAGACCGAGTTTGCCGTATGATGATGGAAATCTTGTACGCTCTGGTTGCACCTGGCGGACTGCTAATCGCTACTAACGTCGCCGCGAATAACCCGGTTCGCAACATGATGGAATATGTGGGCGCCTGGAATTTGATTCACCGTGATGCTCGTCAACTTGCTTCGCTTCGCCCTCAATCGGAAGGCGAATTCCGCGTGACTAATGATCCAACGTCGCTGAACATTTTTCTCGAGCTACGCAAACCGGAAAAGGCCAAATAAAATGCGTGATCCTGCGCTCCAAGCACAGTACGAGCAATACAATCGGAAAGTCCGCATTCGCAATGCCAGCATCGCTTCGTTGCTCGTGATCATCCTGATGCCGGTCGGGTCTCTTCTGGATTGGTTCGTTTATCCTCGTTTGCTTATACCCTTTTTCGCCCTGAGGGTTGCGTGTTCCGTCGCAACCGCGGCAACTTGGCTGATGCTCCAAAGTCGTTACCAGAAGCTGCTTTACCCTTTTCTCATCCGTGCTTGTTACCTGTTGCCTTCGTTTGCCATGTCCCTGATGATTGCCTTTTCCGAGGGAGCAACTTCTCCCTACTATGCAGGGCTTAATCTCCTCATCCTGGGTGTCTGCGCTGTGATGCAGACGAGCGTCTGGGAGAGCTTGTTCTCGATTGCTTCGATATTCTCCATGTATCTGGCGGCCTGTCTATTCCACGGCGACCTTGGCAGCACCTCCGCGATTGTTAATAATATCTACTTTCTAACGCTCAGCGCCCTTATCGTGTTGGCGGGAAACTATAACTACAATCGTTTGCGCTATCAGGAATTCGTACTTCGCCATCAACTGGGCGAAAGCCGGCAGCAACTCGAAGCGAGCAACCTCCAGCTGCGCGAGCTCGATGAAGCGAAGAGTCGATTTTTCGCCAATATCAGTCATGAATTGCGAACGCCGTTGACGCTGATCGCCGGTCCGATTGAGAAGCTTCGCCAGAATGGCAGCGTCACCAGAGATGCTGAGCTCTCGCAGTTGGTGGGCATCATGGAGGCCAACTCGTTACGGCTTCTGAAAATGATTAATAACTTGCTCGCGCTAGTCAGATCGGTGAGCAAGGGAAACGAGTCGGTGAAAACCGCGGTTCTGGTGGACGAGATGCTGAGCGGATTGCTGGCCTCGGTTGAACACTTGGCCCGGCAAAAGGGAATCCATCTGGAAAAAGAATTCCGCCCATCTCACGCACCAATTTTGCTGGATAGTGATAAGCTGGAAAAAATTGTACTCAACCTGTTGCTGAATGCCATCAAATTTACACCCGCCGATGGCTTGATTTGCATGACCTGGCAGGTTTCGGATGGTGAACTAACGCTGGAAGTCAGAGACACGGGCATTGGTATCTCCAAAGAAGATCTTGACCACGTTTTTACGCGCTTTTGGCAAGCCAATACCTCGTCGACACGTCAGTTTCAGGGCGTCGGAATCGGGCTTGCCCTGGTGAGGGAACTAACGGAGGCGATGGATGGACAGGTGTCGGCGGAAAGCGAGCCAGGCCGGGGCTCGACGTTCAGGGTGACCATTCCGGCAGCGATAACCGATAAGCCTAAGCAACATAAAGCCGATATTCCGGAGGTTTCTCCACGGAACCGTGCACCAGGAGATGAATGGCTGACATCTCTATACCGTCGGGCGGACTTGTTTATTGAGACCGGAGCTCCCAACCTGGCGGTAGATCAGGTATGTCTGGCGAAACGCAAGCGTCCTCTGATTCTGGTGGGTGAGGATCAGGCTGATATGGCAACGTTCATCGCTGCTCAACTAAAAGAGCAGTTCGATGTCCTGATTGCGTCAGATGGCCAATACGCCATCGACATGACCCGTCAGTACCAGCCCGATCTTCTAGTTCTCGACATGATGATGCCCGAAAAGGACGGCTTGCAGGTGTGTCAGGAACTGTGTGACCAAGTTCAAGCCAGAGGCTTACCGATCTTAATCCTAACAGCGCGCGCCGATGAAGAGACGAAGGTTACGGTACTGCGCAACGGTGCGACTGATTTCTTGACGAAGCCTTTCTCCACCACTGAGCTGCAGGTTCGCTGCAAGAATCTGTTGGCCCTCACCTTTTTAAATAAGCAGCTGGCGAATCGAAATCGGGAATTATCGGATAGCCTAGAACAGTTAAAGGAATCCGAAGTGCGGATGGTTCAGCATGCTAAGATGATTTCGCTCGGTCGCATGAGCGCAGGTATCATTCATGAGATCAACAATCCGCTAAACTACGTAAATGGAGCCGTGCAAATCCTCAGAAAACGGCTGGCTGGCTCTTTGCCGGCGAGTTCTTGTTCAGACATTTTTGATGATATTCAACACGGCCTGAAGAGGGTGTCCGATCTGGTCTCGAAGCTTCGCGCATTTGCGCATCCAAGTCCAATCCACTTTGATTCAATAAACCTTTTGGAATGCGTACGACAGGCCTGTCGTCTTACCGCTGGTACCTACGGACCAGGCGCTCGACCGACGATTCATATAGATGCGGGCATCGCGATCAAAGGAAATCCCACCCAGATCAGCCAACTCTTCATTAATGTCATTCAAAATGCACACGACGCGTGCAGCAGCCGCCAATCCTCGGACTACTCGCCCGCCATTACTATTAATGCCGTAGTTCAAGACGAACAGGTGAGTGTAACAATTGAGGATAATGGCGTGGGCATTCCAAACCAGAATATCGACAAAATCTTCGATCCATTTTTCACAACCAAGGACGTTGGGAAGGGAATGGGACTAGGTCTAAGTATTTGTGCCGCTATTACTAAGTCTCACGCCGCGCATTTGAATGTGCGGAGTGTAGCTGGCAAAGGCACCGAGGTAATCGTGACCCTACCGTTCGTTGAAAAACCCAGAAACGAAAAGAAACTGGCGGAAATGCAGGAGGCCCTATGAAGCTTTTATATGACTACAAGCGATATTCTATCCTCTATGTTGATGACGAAGCAATGTCGCTTAAATATTTCCGGGCGAATTTCGAGGATAGATTTAGGATCATGACCGCACCTAGTGCGGCCGAGGCGTTTCGCTTATTTGAATTGCATAAGGATGATATCGGTATTCTTATCGCCGATCAAAGGATGCCCTCCACGACCGGCGTGGAACTGCTCGAGAAGGTGCGCCAACAGCGCCCAAAGATGATTAGAATGCTGGCCACCGCCTATTCCGACTTGGATGCAGCAGTTGCGGCGGTAAATACCGGAGCGATCTACAAATACATTTCCAAGCCATGGGACATCCCCGAATTAGAAATCACCCTTATGCGAGCCATGGAGTTCTTCATCATCCAGGGCGAGCGGGATGCACTTCTGCGGGAGAAACTTTCGGCTTTGCATCGGCTGATGATGACCGATCGTCTAATCAGCCTCGGGCTTCTCGCCTCCGGATTGGGTCATCATCTCCGTAATGCACTGGTAGCCGTCAGGGTATTTTTAGATCTTGCTCCCCTAACAAATATTGATATGGAGCGGGTTAACAATCCGGATTATTGGCTCGCATTTTATAAGACGGCGCAGTCTCAAATGCGCAAGATTACCGCAATATTGGATAGCCTGGGATCAATTCCATTCACGCCGCCGGCGAAATTTGATGACCAGCTTAAACTATCAGAGCTGGCAACCGAAATGGTTAGGTCGAAGAAAAGGCAACAAGGATGGGAAGATCGAGCAGTAAAAGTGCAAGCTTCCGCCTCTGAGCGTGTGATGTACGTCGACAAAAAAATGTTTTGCCGTTTGTTTGATTTGCTCTTTGACAACTTAGCCGCGGTCGCGGCGAAGGAGTCGGTGTTCTACGTCGTGGTCACAGAAGATAGTCAAAGCGGGGAGGTCAAATTGGACTTTTCGGCGGACGGATTGAGATTACCCAAGGAGTCTCTTCGCCACGTCTTCGATCCTTTCTATGTTCAGGACACCAATCCGAAAGATGCAGGAATCAGTCTTCTGATCTGTTATTTCATCGTGTATCATCACGGAGGTCAGTTTATCGCCACCGTGGATGGAACCGACATAACTCGGTATACGATTACCCTCCCGCACCAACGAGAGGCGGCGACGACCATCAAAGATGAGGACCAATTTTTAAACAAAGTATTCGCGACCGAGCAAGCTTGGGAACAGCTTTTGACTTCCTAGCAGCACCCTCGGAGCGATTTCGAATCGCAGTTACCTCGGCAACTGCTTTAGTAGCGCCTCCAGCTGCTTGGCATACGGGAAGAACTGTTCTGGATCCTGCTTCGCGAAGGCTTCGTAAAGCTTCAGTGCCTCTTCGTATTCCTTCCGAGCCTCCGCCGACCGGTTCTGGGCGCGAGCCAGAATCCCCAGGTTGTTCAGCGTCGCCGCCACGTAAGGCAGATAGATGTTTGGCTCTTTCTGCGCCAGCTCACGGTAGATCTTTAACGCCTCCTCATATTCCTTTCGGGCTTCCTTTATCCGCCCTGTGTCGCGAAGGGTCGCCAAGCTATTAAGCATCATTGCTACGCAAGGGAGATAAGCCTCGGGCTTTTTCTGTGCCAGCTCGCGGTAGATCTTCAGTGCTTCCTCGGATTCCCTTCGAGCCCGCACCAAACGGTTCCTGCCGCGGTCAAGGATTCCAAGGTTATTGAGCATGAGCGCTATGTACGGAAGATAGTTCTCCGGGTCTCTCTGCGCCAGCGCGCGGTAGGTCTTTAGCGCCTCCTTCAGCCGGTTCCGGCGGTGTTCAAGCATCCCAAGATTGTTGAGCATTACCGCTACATACGGCAGATAGTTCTCCGGCTCTTTCTGCGCGAGCTTGCGATAGATCTTGAGCGCTTCCTCAAATTCCTGCCGAGCCTCCTCTGGCCGGCTTTGGTCGCTCTCAAGAATCCCCAGGTTGTTGAGCGCCGCCGCTACGTATCGCAGATCGAGCTCCGGCTCTTTCTGCGCGAGCTCACGGTAGATTTTCAGCGCTTCCTCGAACTCCTGCCGAGCCTCCTGTGGCCGGTTCTGGTCGCTATCCAAAGTCCCCAGATCGTTGAGCGTCGCCGCTACGTACGGTAAATAGCTCTCGGGGTCTTTCCGCACCAGCTCACGGTAGGTCTTCAGCGCCTGTTCAAGTTCGTTCCGATCCTTCTCGATCCTGTTCTGGCCGCGACCGAGAATCACCGGGGTCGTTGAGCGTGTCCGCCGATCTGGCATTTTTCCTCGGTTGTTTTAGCGGCGATTGCTGAGTGAATCCGCTCAAGTCGTCCGAGGCGCTTCGATTTGTTAGCGGTGACTCATCGACGGCTGCGAGGTTCACGACGAGGCTGCGCTTTTTCTAGCGGATCCCCACGCGGTTCAAAGATATGCTACCGCCCCTGGGCGCTTTTCTTTTACATCCGGAAAAGCCGGCCTACTTCGCCGCTTGAACCAGTGCTCTCGCCGCTCTAAAGCCACGAGAGTTATTGTCTGCGTCTCATGAGTCCTTATCCACCGTTCCGTCGTCCGAATGACTCTGAAGTAAAAGCCCCGTGACCGTTTTCAATAACTACGATTGTGACTCAGTCTAGCAAGGACTATCAGTCGGTAGGCCACGAGCAGCCAGAGTTATCGACAGAAACTAAAAGCGCCAGAAAATCCGATAGATTGATGAGCCTAAGAATGAGGCTGACGGTGCTTACCCAGCAAAATCGGGTCGATTTTGGTGTCCACTATGCGTTTTAGCCCAGATTCCGATTCTCGAAATTTGAATCCTCCAGGCCGGAACCGGTGCTCCGAAAGCCTACCTTCAGAGCCCCGGCGTTAAATCCAACAGCTTGCAGACGAACCAATTTGTTCCTCAGCACTTGGGATCATGGCAAAAAGAAGGTTTTAGACCCCTTAGTGGCTACCTTTCCAGCTTGAAATCGCTCGATACAATAGAGACCATCTCGGAAAAATCATGTCTTTTCATGACAGCCTGAACGAGTTGCTGGGAGCGATCCGAATGGTGTTCGGTCTCCAGACTCAGATTGAGTCGGGCTCAGAGCTGTTGCGCTCTGCCCTCTTGGGCGGGCACAAGGTCCTGACCTGCGGCAATGGTGGAAGCGCAGCGGACAGCTCCCATCTGGCGAGCGAGTTCGCTTGCCGTTTCGTTTCGGATCGCCGGCACGCCACAATGCTAGCTAAGACAAAGGGCGGGCGATGTCTGTACGTCGAATAACGTATGTCGCTGGCTATCTAGTACGAAGTCCGCTAGCCAACGAGGATGAGCGCAGAAACTCTAAAGCCATGGTGGCCGCCGCGGTTCGCGTCTCGACACTGAGCTTGATGAAAATTCTCTCTAGGTGTTTGCCGATCGTCCGAGCGCGTGCCCCAATAATCTCGGCGATTTCACTGTTCCGTTTACCCTGACTTATCCAGAGCAGTACTTCCGCTTCACGTTTTGTTAGGCCGAGCTTCTGCGGACTCCGACAACCGAGAGAAGAGCTGAGTAGTCTGAAACGCTTGGAGAAAGTGTGGCAACAACAGATCGAACATGGCGCGTTCTTCTTCTGAAAAATCGCGCTTAGTCCGATTTAGCGCCAGGCCGAGCCGAGGCCCTTCGTTCAGAGCTAGATACCCCAGCTGATAGTTCAGGCCTTCGAGTCTAAAAAAGTCATTGTAAAGATCCGTGTGTCGCCACTGGCTCAGGGTCTTGAAGTCAGAAATTTTTACTGAGCTTCGGATCTGGTCTCTGACGATGGCCTCGATCGACGGGTGTTGAGCTGCGTACCGGTTAAAGACCTCCGTGTCCAGGCGAAGCTCAGGGGTGTGGGCCCTGCGGATGGCAGCCGTGCCGATAAACTCGTCGTAACAGTAGCTGTCGGACGAGAAATGCCGGCGTAGAACAGCAAACAACCGGGCCGGATGATCGGCATATGAAACGGGAGCGTACAGCTCGAGCAGTGATTCGTTTGACGTTCATTCGAGCTTCTTGCTCCCGTTGAGCTTTTGAAGAAGGGTCTTTGCGTCGGCCGGGGTAAGACAAGCGAAATGGTCGATGGGCGGTTCCGAGCACTGTTCCACGCAATCGTCCGTCCAGGGTTCCAGCGGCCTCGTAACGTAGACTCGGCCTGATGCCCTGAGCCTTACCGCGACCACGTCTGCGCTGACGACAGTCTCAAACGGGCCGTAAACTATCTTCTCCTTAGTGCTGACGACTACGTACTTTGCTGGTGCGCGCATGGGGTTGCCGCTAAGCGCGCCTTTCGAGTGAAGCAGCGTATGCTTTAGGCGGGGCGAGCGTATATGTTCGCGTCAGCAGTTCCTGAGTCGCGACTTGTTTCGTTTTCAACAGATTGTCAATATTGCTGACAATTATGTCTTTTGCAAATAATATTTTCTTTTACTACAAAGTACTTGATTTCGTGCGAGATACGCAGATGTTTTGATTGCAAGTAATCACGCCTCATATCAGGAAAAATGGCAAAAGAAATCGATAGTAGCAAAAATAGCGACGACGAGAGCGTTACGGTAAGCGGGACGCGGCTGCCTCGCTCCGTAAAGCTGGAGTTCGAGAAAGCTCTCGAACACTCCTTAGGATTAGATACCCCAGCCACCTTCTTTAGGTTATGCGCCTTGGCTTTCTTACGCCACTACTACGAAAAACGAAAAATCAAGTGGCCGCCTGTCTTTGAAATCAGTGCAGACCCGCTGGAAATAACGGACGCAGGTACTTTTTACCAACCCAAAACAAAATCAGTACAATCCAGGCATTAGTTGCGGCAACAAACAGGCCGACGGGAGAGTCGCAGCGCTAATAGGCTTCTGAGCCCCTGTCACCGCACGCATCAAGCACGATTAGCTCAACACTTCCGCCGCCGTGAGCGCGTAAATTGTCGCGCATTGGGCAATGTTGCGAATTGGAACGAACTCATTCGGCCCATGTGAGACGGTCAGTAATCCCGGTCCATAGGCGAACGCGGAAATACCGTAAGCCGCGTAAAATCGCGTTTCGAGCAGTCCCGGGCACATCTCAAACGCCGGTTCTTTACCGGTCAGGCTCGCTATGTGACGCGACAAAATCACGCCGAGCGGATCTCGCGCCGGAGTCACCGCCGCGGACCCCTCCTGAAGCGTCTCGATTTCGAAACCTTCCAGCGCATCGCGCAACCGACGCTTTTCTTCTTCGAGGTTCTCTTCGGGATTGATGCGGCGCTCAACCGTGAAGGAACAGAAATCGGGCGTCACGTTGAAATTCGTACCTGCCTCGACCCGCCC
>JBAUZZ010000509.1:0-22108 GCA_049585495.1 Chthoniobacterales bacterium
GCTGCCCGTAGGACAATCTCGTGTGTTTGATCCGCCCAGTCGATTCCGACAAAAGCGGCCACTGGTTTTTGATTCGCATGATCGATTACAGACACCGGTTCATTCCTCCAGGAGAGAAAATTCGCGCCGCCCGAGTGATTACCAAATCCTTATAGTGAGACGTAAATCGCCCAAGGGCAATCTCGCCATGGTCTGAGTATTGGTCTGCACTCAAGCTGATCAGCCAGCTCGAAACTCTACCAAAATCCGTTTGAGCGGATGGGACGTTAATTCGTAGCCGGCCGACGCGCTTGCAGCGAAGTTATTCACAATCCGGGGTCGCTCACGCAGAGCGCCTCCCTCTACCAGCCAAGCAGCCAGGCAAAGATGAGCGGAGCTACGATCGTGGCGTCCGATTCGATGATGTACTTCGGGGTGTCCAACGAGAGCTTGCCCCAGGTGATCTTCTCGTTCGGGACCGCGCCCGAATACGATCCGTAACTCGTTGTCGAATCGCTGATTTGGCAGAAGTAACCCCAGCGCGGCACGTCCTCGCGCCGTAGATCCTGATGTAGCATCGGGACCACGCAAATGGGGAAGTCACCGGCTATCCCGCCACCGATCTGGAAGAAACCGATGGATGAGTTTTCGGAGGTCTTAGTGTACCAATCTGCCAACTCCATCATGTACTCGATTCCGGTCCGCACGGTGTGGACGTTGTTGATATGCTTTGAAATACAATGCCCTGCGTACATGTTGCCCAGCGTCGAATCTTCCCAACCAGGAACGATCATCGGCAGGTCCTTCTGCGTGGCGGCGTACAGCCAGCTGTCTTTGGGATCGATCTGGTAATACTTCTTTAGCCTGTCGTCACGGAGGATAGCGAAGAAGAACTCGTGCGGGAACATTCGCCGGCCGGAGCGGTCGGCGTTGACCCATTCTTCGAGGACCGCCTTCTCAATGCGCCGCATCGCTTCGCCTTCCGGAATGCACGTGTCCGTGACCCGGTTCAGATGATGATCCAAAAGTTCCTGTTCCTCTTCACCTTTAAGCTCGCGCCAGTTTGGGATCCGCTCGTAGTGGTGATGGGCGACCAGGTTGAAAACGTCTTCTTCCAGGTTCGCCCCGGTGCAACAGATTCCATGGACCTTGTCTTGACGGATCATCTCCGCCAGCGACAGCCCAAGTTCGGCGGTGCTCATCGCCCCAGCCAAAGTGACCAGCATCTTTCCACCTTTTTCAAGGTGTGCCTTGTAGCCCTCCGCCGCATCTTTGAGGGTCGCGGCGTTGAAATGTCGGTAGTGATGCGAAATGAATTCAGAGACTGTTCTCATCTGGTTCGAGAAAATTGAATAGCCGAAGCGGTTGCCAATTCACCGAACGTGGCGCAACGCCTCGATGATTTCGAGTGCAAAGTGCAAAGTGAGGCGCGAGCGACTCGTCCGTATTTGTTAGCGCATGATGACGAGCGAAACGCCCGTCCCACGGAAGTTCGGAAGCACGTCTATCGAACCCTGGGCCAAAATCCGGTAGGACCAAGTTTCACCTTGGCCTGAATGGAGGAGGAGGTAGCGTCCAGGACGTGCCGGTGCAAAAAATCCCTATGAATTGGACTGAACTCCTTTGTCGGATTTGGTTGAGCGGCGTGATCCTTACCTTGACTCTCGCCGCGCACTCCGGGTTCGCGCAGGAGCAAAGCGCGACGATTGCCGCCCCTGGACTTGCGTCCGAGGGTCAGAAAATCTTTCTCACCCGCTGCTTTGTCTGCCACGGAGTTAATGGCAATGGCAAAGGTCCCTCGGCCACAGGTCTAGGCGCGGATCCGCGTAATTTCACTGATCCAAATTGGCAGAAAAGTGTTACGGATAGTCGCATCGAAACGGTAATTAAACATGGTGGTCAAGCAATCGGCGAGAGTGCGGCAATGCCGGCTAACACCGATCTTAGCGATTCGCAGGTTACGGCCCTGCTCCAGTTCATTCGTAGCCTGGGCCATGGTTAAGGGCGATTGGATACGAACAGAGTGGAGGCATTTCGATGAAGAAAATCCTGATTGCATTTATGATTCCGTTGTTCTCCCTGGTGTCTGTTTCTGCACAGGAATTGCCGCTCAAGGTCGAGGGTGCGTGGATGCAAGCCGTTCCGGACAGCTCGAGCGCGACGGCGGCTTACATGACGCTTACCAATCTCGGGAAGACACCGCTCGAACTTGTCGGTGCACGTACGACCGTTGCCGAACGGGTCGAGCCGATGATAACGACGAAAAGCGGATCCGGGTTGTTGGGGATGGAGCGCGTGCCATCGCTACCGATTCCGGCCGGTGGCAAACTCGTATTGCAACCAGGTGGAAATCACTTGATGATTATGGAGCTCAAGCAACACCCGAGCCAAGGGGACAAGGTCAAAATGACACTCCTGATTGATCCGGGAACGCGAGAGCTTGAGTTGGAATTGCTTGTGTCGAAGCAGGCGATAAAATGAGTACCGCGAGTTCTACTGAAGTTAAAGAGGGGGAATTAACGCCCAGTCGCCTGCGACTCGACTGGCGGATCCTTGTATCCGTTCTGGCAATTCTGCTTGCAGTGTTGATTTCGGTTTTTTGGGGTGCCAGGCAGAAGGCCCAGGAAGGGTTTTACGGTTTCAGGCTTTTTCCGTTGAAAGATGCCTACAACTTCAATCTCATCGATCAGGATGGACAGCCATTCCAACTTTCGAAGTTGAATGGGAAGGTCGCGCTCTTCACCTTCGGTTTCACCCATTGCCCAAATATCTGTCCGACCACTTTGATGGATCTCGCAACAGTCTATAAGGCGTTGCCTGCAGCCGACCGCAATCGTGTCCAAATTCTCTTTATCAGCGTCGACCCCCGCCGAGACAAGCCGGAGGTCCTCAAGAATTACATCCCGTATTTCGATCCGGGCATCGTGGGTCTAACCGGCTCCAAAGATGCGATCGACCAGGCAGTAAATGCCTACGGTGCAAGTTACGAGATCAATCACCAACCCGGGGACGATCCTCAGGTCTATTCTGTCAATCACTCGGCCTTTACCTATCTGGTTAATCCGGAGAGAAAGCTGGAAGTGCTCTACGATTACGAGAAGCTGACTGACACGAAGCGCATCGTGAGTGACATCGAGAAGGTCCTGAAGGAACGCGGTGGGTGACAACCGCGTTAGCATCCAAAGAACCCTCTGCGCCTGGCCACTCAAAGATCCTCGATCGTCAGCGGCAAACGCGCGGAAGCACGCCCCTGTCGAACGCTGGAGAATCGGCCCGGACTAAATGGTTGCACGGCCAGAATCGGAGTTGTAGACAAGTGCAGATGGAAGCGAAACGGATTTTAACCGCATTGGTGATTTTACTGACGCCTGTTGCCCTGGTGACTGCGCAGGATAAAACCGCTGATAGTCTGAGGAGTGACCTTGAAGCGGTGAAGGCGGAATTAAAGTCGCAGCAGGATCGCCTCGACCGACTTTCCCAGGAGATCGCGAAGCTGAGTGATGCGCTGAAGCAGAGAGCGCCCTCAAATGCAGTTTCTCCTGAACCGACGCCTGCCGTACCGCGAGCAGCGCCAGTCGCTACGCCGGCTGCCGCTGGCGCCGAGAATCCTGGTGCGGCGGAGGCTGCGAATCTGCGGAGTCATACCGTAATGAAAGGCGAAACTCTTACCCAGATTGCAAAACAGTACGGGGTTACTGTCCCCGACATCGAGCAGCTCAACAAAATCGGGGACGCCAAAAAGCTCCAAATAGGTCAAACCATTAAAATCCCGGCGTCAGCCAACCCGTCGCCGTCACCAACTCCGCAAAACCAGTAATGAGCGGGTTCAGCGGCTTGAGCGCATCTCGTCTTATACTGCTACTTACCATGATCGGAAGATTTCCGGCACGGCTGGCGATTTAAACCAGGCTCGAGAAGCTCCGATGGGTGAGCCACCCGTCCTAAAGTTGGAGGTCGGGTTTAACCGAATTGAAAACAGTTCAACCCGTTCAACCGCTCAACCCGCTTGCTTTGATTTGCTTTCCGATTTGAAAATCAGTAGTGTTCACCATGCCCGAGAGGACGCAAAAACCACCTACGCCTGCTCCGTGGGAACCGAAGCAGGGGGACGGAGACGGACCTCGCTCGCCGGATGTATCGAAGCCGGACACGAAGGACCTGCTGAAGCGAATGCGAAAAGTTGATCCGAATCAATCGAAGCGATACCGCCAGCGCACTGGGCAGTGATATGGAGTCTCCGCAGTACCAAAGCGCTATCCCCAGCGACTTTGTTGCGATGCTCAGACAGCGTGGCTTGATCCGCGGGGAGTGGGTGCAACCAGCTGAATCGCCCGCTCCGTTCGTCGAGACTCAAGCTACAACTATCCTGGCCTTTAAGTACGCCGAAGGAGTGCTCATTGCCGGAGACCGTCGCGCCACGGCAGGCAATACGGTAATGTATGATCGTGCAGACAAAGTGATAGAGATCGACCGCCACTCGGTCATGGCAATCGCAGGGTCGCCAGCTGCCGCCTGGGAAATGGCGCGGATACTCGAGCACTCATTTCAATTCTACCGACGTAGCCAACTGCAGGAGATGAGCGTCGAAGGCAAAGTGCGTGCCCTTTCCAAGTTGCTGCGCGATAACCTAGGCATGGTAATCCAAGGCGTTGGAGTCGTCGTTCCCTTATTTGCCACCTACGATCGCCAAAGCTCAGATCCGGCGAAAGTATTTTTCTATGATGCGATGGGCGCGCAATTTGAAGCTGCGGATTTTGCGGCGAGCGGCTCCGGCGGGCCGGCGGTTCGAAGCGTCCTGTACTACGAGAATGCGTGGGGAAAGACGCCCCTCCGAGAATTGGATGGTGATGAAGCAATCACTATCGCGCTTCGCGCCTTAGACACGGCTGCAGAAGCGGATACCGCGACGGGCGGAGTGGATCACCACGGCAAAATCTATCCCATCATCAAAGTCATCACGCACGACGGTATCACGACGATCGAGCACGAAAGAATTTCCTCCTTGTATCAATCCGACTTAGCATGATCGAGGAACCTTATAGATGGGTTGAGGCCATCGCCAATCGCCGGGAGTATATCGAAACAGAACTCGCTACTGGAAGTCCCACGATCGGCATTAGCTATCCCGACGGCCAATTGCTCCTGACTTTCGGTCGGGACCGGCGAAAGATTTTCGAAATCTACGACCGCATCGCGCTGGGAGGGATCGGCCATCCGGGCGATATTGAGCGGTTGCGGATGCTCGCTATCGAACTAGCAAGTACCGAGGGATTTACGCGTTCGAGCGCCGACGTCTCGCTCCGGCGTATGGCAACATACTCATTCAGTCCGGCTCTCAAACAGGCTTTCGAACAAATCTATGGCGCTCCTTATTTGGCCCGGCTCTTGTTCGCAGAACTCGGTCAATCACCGGAAGAAGATCTGTTTGTGCGAATGGACTACGATGGTGCGATGACGGCCAGCGCGATGGTAGGCCGAAAGCGCCGCGAGTCATTCGGGATCATTGCCGGAACCCGGCGATCCCAGGAACAAGCCGAATCTTTCCTGCGCAGCGTCGAGGCGCGATCACTGGCAGACGCGCTGGAAGGGGCGGTCAAAGCCTGGGGAATTGCCCGCTACACCTCTGACGAGGATCACCGCGAAGCACCGGACGAAGCAGTGTTGCACGATTTTCTGAAGGAACAACTCCAACGGTATACTGTGGAAGCGGCGATCTTGGAACGGAATGGGCGAGCCAATATCGCGTTCACCGAAGTCCCGGAGTCCGAATACGAAGCTGCTTTGTCTCGCTATCGAGAATGACCTTCACCTAACCGCGGTGCACTAATCGCGATGCTGAAATACTCCGCCGATCAGGCGCGTCGCGCGATCCGAACCTTGATACCGTGGCTCGGTTTGGTCGCAGTTGGCGGATCAATTTTCATTTTTTTTCAGAATACCTCGGTATTTAGATTGCCCCTGGCGAGACCGGAGCAACGCGTGATCCCAGGGTTTTTCAAGACCGTTGTGATTGATGCGGGACACGGCGGGCAGGATGACGGGGCTTCGGCTCACGGCCTTAGGGAAAAGACGATCACATTGGCATTGGCGCAGGGGCTCGCCGACCAACTGAATCGTCTCGGAATCACCGCACTATTAACAAGAAGCTCTGATGTCTACGTCGCTCTCGCTAGCCGGGTCGCCCTTGCGACGGCGGTTTCGGATGCGATCTTCATCAGCCTGCACTGTAACTATTCGAGTTCGCCCACTGCCCGCGGGGTTGAATTTTACCGGTGCGGCTCCAAGTCCGATCCAACCCAAACCTTTGTCACCGTCTCCGATACGGACGAGACAATCGATCAGGCCGAAGGACTGCTCGCTCAATGCCTGGCTGATGCTGTCACCGGCAGGCTTCATGTAGATAGCCGTGGCCCGAAAATCGCGAACTTTTTCGTGGTTCGAAATGTTGACTATCCGGCGGTGCTGATCGAATGCGGCTTCCTCACAAACGCGGATGACGCAAAACGGTTAAACGACTCGACATACAGAGAAGCGTTGGCCGGGGCGCTTGCTTCCGGTATATTGGCTTATCGTTCCCTCGTGGCAGGGGAGGGGTTAAAATCGGTGAACAACGTGGCGGGTGCCAGCGTGACCAAAGCATCGACAAAATGAAGACCTTCCTTAGTTTTCTTTTCTTGGCCGCAGTAGCAGTAACGGCTTGGGCGGATGATCTGACCCGGGCTGTGCAGCAGCGGCTGAAGGACCAAGGATTTTTTTATGGTTCGGTCGACGGGCAAGGAGGTTCGGAAACCGCGGCAGCGATTCGGCGATACCAGATTCGATACGGTTTGCGCGTAAGCGGAGAGCTGAATGACGAAACACTCCGATCCCTCGGCGTCTCGAGGAACAATATCGGTCCCTCTGAGCCGGCTTATCGGGACAATCGTGGGCCGTCTCCGAATCCACCTGGTGAGGGCTACCTGCCTGAACCGAACGAATCGTACGACGACCGAAACTATCGACCGGATCAGCCGCGGGCGTATGCCCCGCCCAATTTCGGTGATTCTTCCTACGCTTCACTCTTCGCCCGGACGCCGTATGAGCAGGCGCCTGGCCAGTTGCAAGAGAATGTCCTCTTCGCAGTCCAAGGCGAGCTCGCGCGCCGAGGATACTACCGTGGCGAACTTGACGGCCAGCCGGGACCCGCGACGTTTGATGCGATCCTCCGCTTTCAACAGAACGAAGGTCTTCGGCCGTCGGGCCGGCTAGATATCGAAACCCTGAACGAACTGCGCGCGCTTCCCGGCCAGCCTAACGGGCCTCCGCAACGCAGGTTCGGTTACCCCGGACCTGGTGGCGAGCGAGTCTATCGTGGGATCTGGGTGCGCTGAGCCGATCGGCGATGGCCTCAGTGCCGATAGCCAATAGCCAATAGCAGATCGCAGATAGCCAATTGCGGGTCCGCGGTCAGAACATCGGTAAGAGTCTTCTCGCGCCAATCTGTCATTAGTCATTAGTTATTTGTCATTCGCCCTCTGCTATTTGCTATCTGCTATGGCCTCTGGCTGCGCGGCGTAGGCGCGCCAGACCGCTTGGGCCGTCGGAATCAATGGAGCTAGTCGAGCAAATGAACGCAGCAGATAGACCAAATATCCTAACAGCGAAACGAATTGACAGGCGCCAATGGCGACGTGGCCGCGCTTTTGGAGAAAAAGCTCCGGCCAGGTGACGGTTAGAATCACGGCGGCCAGAAAGAAACAGAAAAAGGCGGGAACAAGCCAGCGAATATTCATCAGCTGATCTCGTTGGATCAGGTCGTAGAGACCGGCTGCTTCGGTGCCTGTCGCCTCACGCACCCGCTCGCGAACCATATCCAGATCGACGATGAAAAGAATCCAGACTGTAACTGCAAACACGGTCTGGAAAGCGTACCAGCGGATCGGATCTCCGAGCTCGGCAAATGAGATCGCTTCGAATAAGGTGCAAGCAATATACAAAAAATTATGACTGAACTGCAGCGGCCAGCGCAGCAGGGTTAACGTATGAATGACTGAGCGCGACCAGAACAGGAAGATAATCAGTAGACCGTTGGCGATGTAAATCCAGCGCTCCAGGATAAAATTTCCGAGGGGTTCTCTGGCGTTATCGGTTAGAAAGTAAAGCGCTACACCCTGGATTATACTGGTCAATGTCAACTCGACGTTGACCACTGCTGAATCAAGTTCGCGCCGCGCCAGCCCGAGAAATGCCGCTCCGCTCGAATGAGCGGACGAAGCCGTCCTTGAGCTCTCTGATGGCGTGGGCACGAGTCGGGAATCGTTTTTCGTGATTTTATGCCGAATTCCGAAATTGGCTTGTAGGGCGGGGGTCAGCCGCCGGACCTGTACCGATCCGGCTCCAAAGAGTATCAACCGGTAGGCAAAAGCTCCAGCTTTTACACAGCGCCGCGGAGCCGCAGCCAAACGTGATTCGTGTGCAATGAGGTGATCCGGGGGGCAGCGTAACTACGGAATGACGGTAGGGCGAAGCTTGCTGAGCCTAAACCGCAAATGTTGTTGGCCCCTGAGGCTCATTTGTCCCGCTTCGCGAGACGAATTCGCCCTACCACCTTTCAGCGCTAAAAATCCCCTAACGAGGGTTGATGGCGAACCGCCTGAAAGTTACCTCAAACCCTGACCCCTCCGGCGAGGCCGCCATTGGACCCACCTCTAAATTTTTGGCCTCAGTCAGAAATGCGATGCGCAGCAAACGGAAGTTCTGCCCGGTTTCGGAATAGAAGACCGATAGCGCACCGCCTTCGCGTTCGACCCGGAGGTAAAACTGCTCCGCGGGCCGCTCAAGCGGCAAGACGCTCCAGTCTGAATATTCACGCGTGACGACAACGCTCGCGTGCCGCACTCCCGCGACGAACTCAATTCCCGCCTTCATCCAGATCTGTTCATTTTCGCGTACCATCAACCCGGCTTGGTCATAAAGGTCGCGATATGCTCCATCAAAAACAGCCTCGGCAACGAAGTCACCCTCGACCAGGTGGGGCAGGAAGTGGCCATTGTCTCGAATGAATCCGTAATGCGTCTTGCGCCAGAAATCGGTTCTGGGGGCCGTCCGAATTGTAAGCTGTTCACCGTCGCGAAAACAGCTGGCTGGGTCGTTGAACCAGTTCATTTCTTATCGTAGACCGTCTCTCGTTTCTCGTTTTGCTAACCACGGTCAAGGCGAAAGCCCCCGGCTAGCGCCGAAGGCGAGTAAGATGAAAGCCTGGGGTGCCAGCCCCAGGATTAGCATAAAGTAAGACCACTCGCGCTGAAAGTGCGACAGTATGTGTGACGAACCCCTTCACCAAGGTGAGCATCGTACGGCAAGTTGCAAGCCGAGAATTTATTCGACCCGCCGAGATTCGCTTGCCTTGGAGGGATAGAGTTCGGTAAACCCAGTTTTAAGTCCCACCCGTCAGATCAATGGCGGGCGCGCGAGGGTATATGGAAGAGCCCGAAGTTCCTCTGGAGTCGGTTCACGAGCACATCCACGAGCACGCCGAGCGCGCCAAAGAGGCGTGGGTACTTGGCGTAGCGCTGAGTGCGGCCTTGCTGGCCGCGATCGCTGCCGTAAGCGCGCTCCTTGCCGGACATCACGCCAACGAGGCAGTGATCGAGCAAATTCAGGCGACCGACAATTGGAGTTACTATCAAGCCAAGGGTGTGAAATCAGGCATCCTGGCCTCAAAGTTGGAGCTTCTTCGAGCACTCGGCAAAGAGACGGACCCCGCCGATGAAAAGAGGCTTCAGCAATACGCCGCGGAACAGGAGGAAATCAGGAAAGAGGCCGATGAAAAACAGCGTGCCGCGGCCGCTCATTTGCACGTTCACACTGTTTTCGCACGCGGCGTAACGATGTCTCAGATCGCCATTGCTGTTGCTGCGATCGCTGTCCTGACACGCCGCCGTAGCTTTTGGTACGTCGGGCTCGCCTTTGGTGCAGCAGGTGTCTGGTTTCTGCTGCAAGGCCTCTTCGGCTTCGGCTAGTAAAGGTGGTTTTGTAGGGCGGCTGGTTCAGCCACCGAGAATTCCGACCGATCGTTAAGGTCGGCTCTCCCCCCACGGCGGATTGCCCTGCCGCTCGTCGTGGAAAATAGCCGAAGCAAACGTGATTGCTGAAAAGGGAGAGGTGAGAAGGAAGGTCTGGCTGGGCGAGGCTCGTCCGAGCCGCAAGCTGAGGCGCGCTGTCGCGGCTCGAATAAATTCTCGCCCTACCGATGCCGTTTCGCCGGCAGTGGTTGGATTTTCTTGTGTCGACCTCTCAAGCATTTCCAGGTAGCGTCTGCTGAAGAGCGGAGCGGTTTTGCCGATTAATTGATCGGCGAAACTCTGGGAACGGCGTCGGCGACCTTCACCGTTCCGCAACGTGATGAAAATCATTCGGGTTTTTGTTTCCTCCCCAGGAGATGTACAAGCCGAGCGAACGATTGCTGATCGGCTGATTCGCGTGACTGCGGAAGAACTGGGAATTCCAATCAGCGTACAATATTCGAATCTGCTGCGCGACGCGGAGTTGCTGGAGTCAGCGGATACCTCTGCCGAGCCGGAACTGAATGAGCTGATTCTTTGTCCCTATTTCTGGGAATATCAGCGGTTTTCGGCGGAACTCGGCTACCAGGACCAAATCCCGAATACGGCTCAATTCGACCTGGTCATCTGTATCCTGTGGTCGCGTCTCGGCACGAAATTGCATCCTCGTTTTAAGATGCCGGACGGGAGCGAGCCACGATCGGGGACGGACTATGAGTTGGGCTGGGCAAAAGCGCAGCGCCAGCAGACGCCCGGCGTTCCCGCGCTCCATGTATATCGCAACCGCAGTCAGCCAGCCCCGCCGCTCGATGCGCCGGAAAAACTCGAAGAATTTCTTCGCCAGTGGAAGTCACTCAAAGAGTTTTTTGAGTCTTGGGGAAGAGACAGCGAAGGCCAGTTCATCGGTGCGTTCAACAATTATAAAAACCTCGAGGAGTTCGAGCGCCTCTTTCGAGAGCATTTCCGGGATTTTCTCTCCACTCAGGTCTCGAGCGAACGCCAGCGTCAGCTGATAGGCCGGCAGAGCCGGGCTCGGCGCTGGAGGCAGAACCCATTCCGCGGCCTACAGATTTTCGATTTCGAACACGCCCCAATCTTTCACGGTAGAACCGGAGCAATCGGAGCAGTGTTGGACGCCTTGGAAGTGCAAGTCAGAGCGAAACGGCCGTTCGTGCTAGTCGTGGGTGCCAGTGGCTCAGGAAAAAGTTCGTTGGTGCGAGCGGGTGTGCTGCCCTTATTAACGCAACCAGAAACGATTGAAGGAATCGGACTCTGGCGGCGAGCGGTAACCAGACCCGGAGCCGGCGGGGGCGGAGGCGATTGCTTCGATGCCTTGGCGGCCGCGCTGCTGGAGCCCCCTGCGCTGCCGGCCTTGGCGGACCCAGAATCACAGAATGCGATCAATGATCTGGCCACCGAACTAAGGGAACACCCGGACAGCGTCGCGCTTCGAGTGCGGGACGCGCTTGATCACGCTGCACGCGAGTGGAAAATCGAGCATTCCCATTTCCTGGAGGAAAGAGAAAGGCAACTGCGGGCATCAGGAAGATCGGAGGACGCGGACTTGGCTCGCCAGCAGGGGGCCGGACTGGAGCTACCGAAAGCCCGTCTTGCCTTGGTAGTTGACCAGTTAGAAGAATTGTTCACGACCGGCTTTTCACCCAACGTTCGGTTGAAGTATGTCTCCGCGATTGCTGGTTTGGTTCGAAGCGGCCGAGTCTTTACCCTGGCAACGTTACGGAGTGACTTTTACCCCTGTTATCAGCAATTCCCGGATCTGATCGAGCTCACCAGACCGAGCGGGAAAGTCGACCTCCGGCCACCCACGCCTTACGAAATTGGGAACATGATTCGGCTGCCAGCCGAAGCAGCCGGTCTCCAGTTCGAGCAGGAGCCGGAGATGGGCCAACGCCTGGACCAAGCGCTGCGCGATGCCGCCTGTGTTACACCGGAATCATTGCCGCTGCTCGAGCATGTTCTGTCGTTGCTTTACGAGAAGCAGGGTGCCCGAGATGATGGTTTGTTTCGCTGGTCGGACTATCGCGAATTAGGGGAATTGAACGGGGCGCTGGCCAAGCACGCTGAAGCGGTATTCGGCAGGTTACAACCGCATGAGCAAAGGGCATTCCCCTTGGTGATGCGCTACCTTGTCACCTTGAGTCAGGGCGAAGAGGAAGTGCCCAACCGGCGGACTGTGCCTTACCATGATTTCGTCGCCTCGGAAGGGGCGCATCAGGATAACAACGCGGGCGCGAAAGGGTTCATTGATCTATTCATCAAAGAACGCCTCTTGGTCGCAGATACCAATCCGCATGATGAGGTAATCGTGAGCGTCGCGCACGAAGCGCTGCTCCGGGAGTGGCAACGGGTCAAAGAGTGGCTCTCCGAAAACCGCGAGTTCCTGCGGAGGCGGGACCGCCTGGATTCCAGCTTGAGGCTCTGGTTGAGCCGCGGAAAACAAAAGGATGACCTGCTCGGTCCGGGACTCCCTCTGGCAGAAGGTGAAAAGTTACTCAAGGACTTTGAGCCGTCGCTCAGCCATGAACAAATTGATTACATCGACGCGAGCATCGCGGAGCGAAGACGTAGCAAACAGGTCCAAGAGCGCGTCCGTTACGCGGTGATGGGCGCGATCACCCTTCTCGCGATCGTCGCCGGGGTTCAATGGCTCCGGGCTGATCGCCAGCGTCGGACGGCGGCCCAGGCGTTCAAGTCCGAAGCACACGTCGCCGCAAAGCTGCAGCAACAGCTGCGGCAGGCGAGTTGGGCGAGCTTCAACCAGGCCGAGCGTCAGTTCCAGTTGGGAGAGTGGCAGGAGGGCATCGCTCTTCTTGCGCGTGCGATCAAGTTTGACCCGCAAAACCAAGTCGCTTCAGAACGATTCTTCCAAGAACTAATTGTTCATCGGGAAAAGATGCAGCCGCCGCTCGTCTCCTCCTTCAGCTATCGGGACATGGTAGTCGACGCGGTATTTAGTCCGGACGGTGCCCGGATCCTGACAGCGAGCTGGGATAAAACTGCCAAGCTCCTGGACGCGACCTCGGGCAGGCTGTTAGGTGTCTTTGCCCATCAGGGAACGGTTAATACCGCTACGTTCAGTCCGGATGGCGCCCGGATACTTACAGCAAGCGCGGATCACAGTGCGAAGCTCTGGGACGCGGCCTCGGGAAAACTTATCTCCTCGTTCGGCCATCAGGATGAGGTGAACGACGCGACGTTCAGTCCGGATGGCGCCCGAGTTCTGACGGCAAGCACAGACAAAACTGCCAGACTCTGGGATGCGGCTTCTGGCAAACTGCTCGGATCTTTCGAGCATCAGGGTACCGTGTATCACGGAGCGTTCAGTCCGGACGGTTTTCGGATCCTGACTGCAAGCAAAGATAAGACCGCCAAACTCTGGGATGCGACCTCGGGCAAACTCATTGCTTCGTTCGAACACCAGGATGTGGTCAATGACGCGGAGTTCAGTCCGGACGGTGCTCAGATCCTGACGGCAAGCGCAGACAAGACCGCCAAGCTCTGGGATGCAACCTCGGAAAAGCTCATCACGTCGTTTGCGCATGAGGATCTTGTCATGGGCGCGGTATTCAGCCCGGATGGTGCCCGAATTCTGACTGCAAGCTGGGACAAAACCGCCCGGCTCTGGGATACGGCCTCAGGCAAGCTCATCACCTCATTCACCCATCCGGAAAGTGTTGCGACTGCAACGTTCAGCCCAAACGGTGTTCGAGTACTCACGGCGAGCTGGGATAAAACCGTCAGAGTCTGGGAGGTAGCCTGGGGTGAACCAGTCGCCGCTCTTGCGCATCAGGACGGTCTCTATCACGCGGCGTTCAGTCCAGATGGCGCTCGAATCCTGACCGGGAGCGCAGACAAGACCGCCAAGCTTTGGGACGCGGCTTCAGGAAAATTAGTCCAATCTTTCCGCCATCAGGACGGAGTCATGGATGCCGTGTTCAGTCCCGACGCCGCCCGAATCCTTACAGCGAGTGCGGACAACACCGCGAAGCTCTGGGACACGGTTTCCGGTAAGCTGGTCGCTTCCTTTTCTCACCAGGATGGAGTTAACACCGGGGCGTTCAGTCCCGACGGTGCCCGCATCCTCACGGCAAGCAAGGACAAGACCGCTAGGCTCTGGGATGCGGCTTCGGGAAAGCTCATTGCCTCCTTTGACCATCAGGATGCGGTTAACGATGCAGTATTCAGTCGGGACGGCGCTCGGATTCTCACTGCGAGCATGGATAAGTCCGCCAAGCTCTGGGACGCGGCCTCTGGAAAGCTCATCGCCTCCTTCGACCATCAGGATGCAGTCTATGGGGTCGCTTTTAGTCCCGACGCCAGGCAAATTCTGACGGCGAGTGCCGACAATACCGCCAAGCTCTGGGACGTGACCTCGGGCAAGCCGATCGGCTCCTTCGGTCATCAGGATGAAGTCTTCCAGGCGGCGTTCAGTCCGGATGGGACTCGGGTACTGACAGCGAGCGCCGACAAAACCGCCAGACTCTGGGATGCGGCCACAGGCAAGCTGATTTCTTCTTTCGTCCACCAGGCTCGGGTCTATCACGGGGCGTTTAGTCCAGACGGCGCCCGGATCCTGTCGGCGAGCGCAGACAACACTGCCAAGCTCTGGGATGCAGTCTCAGGGAAGCTCATCATCTCCTTTGATCATCAGGATTCTGTCCGATCGGCGGCATTCAGTCCGGACGGCACCAGAATCCTGACAGCAAGCTGGGACAAAACTGCGAAGCTTTGGGATGGGGCAACTTCAGTAGCGCAGGCTCGGCAGCTTCTTAAAGAGTCGGAAACAGGCGCCCCTGGCTCAATGCCGGGGTCTGTACAATCGGAAATCGAACCCCTCTCAGTGATCGCAAGCGGACTCAAATTTTCGGACGACGGCTCGCTCGTAGCGGTGGATATGGAACACAGATCGGAGCTGACAAGGCAATTGAAGACCTCGGCCACAGCCGCCCGCCCTGATCCGCGCTTTTCAGGGTGGTTTTTGAGTACCGGACGTGGTCGAACGATTTTTCCGGCGAGCGATGTCACGATTGTCGAGTGGGTGGACGAAGCCCTTCTGACGAATCCAGATGTAACCGAACAATGGCTGCGAAATGCTTTGCTCTTTTTTCCCGATCACCCGTTGCTTCATATCGCGCTGGCCGGGTTTGAAACTGACTCCAGGCGGGCTGATTTTCTTCGCTCATTCGGTCTTGCTCGGCTCCCCGGAGACAGCGTTTTTTGCACGCGGGCGGGCGAAATGCTCCTAACGCAACACCAACCGGAGCTCGCGCTGGCTGCGATCGACAAGGCGCTGGCCGCAAATCCGGCAGACCAGTCCGCCAAGCGCCTCCGACTCAAAGCTCAGGAAGCAGTATCCCGACGCTGAAGAGTGGAAGGTTGGAAGAGTGAAGGATGGAAGAATGGATGAGATGGAACCTTTCATTCTTCCAATCTTCCATCCTTCCATTCTTCGAGCTCAGCTGTATTATACCGAAACGACGCTTAAAGGAGGCGTCGGTTATGAAACGACTCCTATATACAATAACTGCCGCTTCCGTAGCAGCGCTGGTTGCTTTTATTTCGAGCAGTCCGATTAGCGCTTCCGACACCCCAAAGGCGGACCCTGGTCAGAACGCGGCGGGAAATGAGCCAAACGCTCCAGCTAAAAACGCTTCTCCAACGCAGGCGAATGAAGCTGCGAAAGCCAAAGTAAACGTGGATAGCCAAGGGATTATTTTAAAAGGGTGCGACGCGGTCGCCTACTTCAAACAAGGGAAGGTGGTAAAAGGGGACCCGGCGATCAAGAGCAGCTATCAGGGCGCCACCTACTTATTTGCCTCAGCAGCCGACAAAGCCGATTTTGACAAAGATCCCGCAAAGTACGCCCCGCGTTATGGGGCATTTTGTTCGTATGGGGTAGCCAACGGGGTATTAGCGGATACCGATGGCCCGGATGCGTTCGCCATCTACAGGGGAAAGCTATACCTCTGCGGGAACGAGGGAGCGTTGAAGGGATTCAAAAGCAATATCGACGGCAACATCGAGAAAGCAGATAAGATCTGGCTTCAGTTAGTTGGGCCTTAGTGTGCCGTACCCGAAGTTAGCGTATCTCCTCTCGGAAATCTGGTTCAAACACTTACTGGCTCAAGGGGCCGTGCGCGGTGAGTGATGAGCCACTCGGCGTTCTCTGAAAGGGCTTCGCGGCCAACCGCAACGATAAGGGATTGGAGGTTGGCGACAACTTGGTTTTCAACCGCCTCCCTTTGGTCCTTGCCGGCTCGTTCAGGCCAATTCAAATACTCGTCGAAGCGCACTCCGGCGCCCTCGAAGAGAGAGGTCATGGAAGCGTAGTGCCGAATGTGCTCCGCGAAAAAGTTAACTTCCATCCATGCTCCGCACAGGACACCGCCGGCGAGCGTCAGGTATTTGGCAATACTGCCGAGCTTGTAGGCGGACGGGAGCCAAGGCAACACTCCCTCGAGCAGATAAACGGTCCCCACGATGATCAGGGCGAAGGCTCCCGACAACAGGCTGTTAAGCACCAAGCGTCCCCCTTTAGGCGACTGTATCCGCTCCGGCAAAAACATCCGCGGCAGCGAGAGAAACCAATTTCGGAATTCAGATATCAACCCGTCCGCCCAGGCTTGCCGCGGGCGTGGGGCTGTTGAGCGTCTTCGAGAAGTTGTTTCGCGATAGAGCAGGGCGAGGATCAGAAAACCTGTGGAAAGAGAGAGAAGGCCAAGCAGGTGCGGGTGAACAGGATAATTGGACCGCTGGGCAAAGAAAAAGAAAAAGGCGAACAGTACAAACCCGGTCCAGAGCAAAACATGAGCGTAGGACGAGAAGACTTCCCGGCGGAGGTTAAGATCGACGATTGTCTTCTTAAAATAAGTCCACTGTCCGCCGATCCAGGTTTCGCGGATGCTTTTCAGCGCCGCACGCTGATCCGTTAGCGAAAGCTGGTTAAATCGCACGCGATTCGGTTCGAAAGGAAAGGCTGCGACGCTGATGACGTTTCGGATCCAACCTAGTTCACCTCGTTGGTGCTGCAGGTAGTTCGAGGCAACCGACTCTCCGCTTCCGCAGGCTGTCCAGTAGAACTGCACGCGTAGTCCTTCCGCGATGGCGCGATAGTCGTCACAGCGTTCAGCGGCAGCAGTTTTTTTGAAGCGGAGATAAACGATCCAGGTAGCCAGGGTCAGTCCCAACGCGATCAGGAAGAAGATTGGCGGTAGCGGCAATACCATGACATCCCAATTGTCCGCCAAGGAGAAGAAGAGGGCCGAGCAAAACGCGAGACTAAATAGCGCAACCTTCAGTCGGGTAAGGTGCGCGTTATAGTGCGCGCTGTAGTCGGCGACCCGACGCCGGAGCCGGGCCAGCCGGTCGAGGGTTTCCTTCAGTTGCTCGTTCGCCGTAGGGAGCGCATGACTCCGCGAGGTTCCTGCCGAAGGAGAGGGCATCCCGCGACGTAGGCCTTGGTTACTCGGGTCGGTAGCCGCGGGAAGCATATCGGCGAACGCTCCATCTTCCCGAGCTGGTTCAATGTGAATTTTTTCAGTGTTGAGCCGTTCCAGGTGATCAGTGACGACTTTAAGGATAGCGTGACCAGCTTTGAGCCAGTCGGGATTGTCTTCCTTTTTTCCGCTGACTTCGGGCGGCCGGCAGTCGTAAGGGTAGAGCACCTCCAATAATTTAGCTCCCGCACCGATCGACTTCGCTAAAGCACCGGACGCGACTCCCGATTTTCTGGGCGCGTACACGTGAATCACGGGCCCGTTGTCAGCCCAACTCAGTGTCGGCAGAACAGGTAGCAGGCCCGGCGTAAATCCTCGCCGTTTCAGCTCCGCGATGGCCCGAGCACCCTGGTTTTCACCCGGACTGGCGATCGCGCTTTCAGCTTGACCGATGGGCTTGTCCGTCAATGCAATGAGAATGTCACTGTAGGCAGCCACGTATTGGCCGGCCGCCAAGTAGCGGCGATCGCGTTCTGCTTTTCCCGCGGGTCCGGTGAGGATGTGCTGGTGCTTGCCGCGAAGCGCATCGTCATCCAGATCAATCTCATCGAGCAGGCGAACAACGAAAACGTCCTCATCCGGAAAGTCAGCGAGAAATTTGCTCGCAGCTTCATCCTTGAAGATGCCATCGCGAGTGAAAGTGGAAGCCTGCAAATACTGATCTTTGAGGAATGGCAGGGGCGCTAGCACACGAGGAGGGGGGTCCATTTCTCGAGCCGCCTCTACGACCCACTGGTCCGCCCCGGGTGCCAGCGAGGAGAGCAGAATAATGGGCGTGTTCTTCAACGCGGGACTTGGGCCAAGACTCGTGTTGTCTTGATTTTCGCCTTGTTTCCCGGGTGAAGCGCGAAGCCAGCCGAAGATGCGTCTTACTTCACCTTTGATTCGGTCCCGGTGGGCTGGGTCAAGATCCATGTGGCCGGTAACGCCAACGACGAAAGCAGGCTTGAAGACTTCTCCAGGTTCGCGGGGACTGTTGGTCGTCATGGCACGAATCGCCGCAAGCGAAAGGGCGAAAGACTCTATCTGGTGGGTAATCGCACAGCCCGAAGCAGCCTGGCGAACAAAGGGATGGATCCGACAATCACCAGGGTAATAGTCACCGCTGCGAACCATCTAACTGTATCGCCGCTGACGACGCCACGCCATTCACCCAGGGCGCGAGGGATCGTTCCGGCAAAGAGCAGGAGGGTCGTTACAATTCCTCCAATGACCGCCGCGCGATGCGCATTCCTGGAATAGATGTACGCCCAGAAAAACGAAATGACGGCGAAAGACCCCCCAACGACGAGGGCGGACTTAGCGGCAGGATTAAAGCCGAGTGTGCCCGTGTGTGGATTGTACACCACGGCTACGATCGAAACGACGAGCAAGTAACAACCGTGAAAAATGAAACTTTTTGTCATGGTCGCAGGACTTTCAGACTGGAGTACTTGGCTAGCCCGCAACTCTCACGCGCCATGCGCATCCACGCGCTTATTGCGGGCTGGATGCCTCAATTCTACTTGTGTCAGGATCGGTGACCAGCCCCCTGTTCACTGTACGTATAGTTTATTCACGAACGACGTCCTTAGCCTGTTTATCAGTTCGTAGTCCGAGAAAGACAGCTTGACGAAGCTGGTCGTCGAGCGTCCACTCGGTAAACTTGACTTGGGCGACCAGCAGCGGTTTGGCCCAGTGGCAGCGTTTCATAATTTCAGGGGTCATTCCTTGGCCCCATCTGCCGCGTCTTTTCTCTGGCAAATTAACAAACGGGCAAGCCATGTCTTTGATTTCTTGCAGGGCGCAATACAGGTCCGCCAAGACCCTTTCCGAGAAGCCAGTCCCGACTCTGCCGGCGAACAGGAGCCCACCAGGACCGTAGTAACCGACGAGCAAAGCGCCAAAGTATTTGCGGCCGCCTTCGGGTGGAGTATAGCCGCCGATGACAAACTCCTGTTGTTGGGTCAGTTTGAGTTTTATCCAGGCACCGCTGCGCCGGCCGGGCTCATAAAGAGAATCCGGCCTTTTTGCGATCAAGCCCTCGAGTTGGAATTGACGGGCTACTTGGAGAAGCTGTTCTTGAGTGCCCCCCAGCTCCTCGGAGAACCTGATATTGTCGGGAGCTTTCTTCAGCAACTTGGCCAGCAGCTTGCGTCGTTCAATAAGCGGTCGGGAGCGGAAATCGGTACCCTCCAGGAAGAGCAGATCGAAGGCGTAATAGACGAGCGGGGGTTGCTTACCGATTTTGTATGATTGAAGGAGCTGGAAAGAAGATCTCCCGTTCTGATCCAGCGCGGCGATCTCGCCATCGATAACCACGTTTTTTGCAGTTAGCAGTTTCAGAGAATCGATGAGTTGAGGGTAATCGTTGCCGAAATTTATCTGGTTGCGCGAAAGGAGCCGTACCTCTTTGCCGGCCTTGAAGGCGAGCGCCCGGTAGCCATCGAACTTCAATTCGTAGAGCCAATTGCCGGCCGGGATAGCCCCGACTAGCAGGGCCTTCATTGGCTCAATGAAAGGGAAATTGCTTGTCGTGCCTTGTTTCATCGATAAACCGCAAATCCGAATTTGCCTTGGAGAGCCGCGCTCCGTCGCCGCCGTAACTTCGGGATTTGACATAAAAGGAGTAACAAAAACAATGCCTGCTAGCCTGCATCGTTCAACCGACGCGTCTCTCGCAGGTATACGCGCCGTACACGTTTTGGCGGAATTGACGTTCGAGGACGCTAAAACCGGTGCGCTCCAGCATCAAGAATTAGAATGGCACCCGCCAACGAGCCAAGCCCCATGCAGGTGAACACGAGCCCCAGGTAAACCGAATCGAGGTGCAGAACCTTTAGACTAACAACGGGTAGCAATGCCGGAATCGCCCCGATTAGTACTCCAAAGATGCCATTTCGCAGTGAAATGATTCTGACGCCCGGTGCATACCTCATGTACCGGACCGCGCCTGCCAACGAGTCAAGGAAGCCTTCCAGCGGCGTGTCAAGCGGGACGCTTTCTCGTTTCCAAGTGACTACCGCTAACAACACTAGAAGAAACGCTAGCGCGTTAATAGCAAACACGCTGCTCACACCAACCAACGGGACTAAGAAACCACCGAGTGCCGGACCAATGATACCGGCCAAGTTCATCTGAATTCCGCCAAGGGCGATGGCCGAAGGGAGGTGTTCCTTGCCAACGATCTCAGGTATCGAGGCAGAAGCGACTGGCGCCTGAAAGGCAAAACCGGTTCCCAGCAGAAAAACTCCTGCCAGGATCTGCTGTTTCTTTCGAGCCTCAGGCGATTCTCACTTTTTAAGGAATAAATGTGCAATGTGTTTGTCTCGTAAGTGGGGAGTGATTTTCGTCATGTGCCCGAGCCGCCTGGGGCGGCAATATGCTGTTCTGGCCACAGACGATTTTCTAGTGGGCAAGTTCTTAACCTGAGGTGCAACCATGAGGACGACCAGCATTTCCCGTCACCCCGGCCGGGTGAGGAGGAACCTTGCGGCAGCCCTACTTGTTGGTGGGCTGCAATTGTCATTGGTGGCGTTGCCGATCGGCAGTCTCCGCGCAGGCGAAGACGAGCAGCGAATGCCTTCAACTGGAAAAATCTGCAGAGTGATATCGGAGGCGTCGCCGATCGCACGGATCCGAATCTGGTAAACTCCTGGGGCTTAGTCATCAACCCAAGCGCGAATGTTTTCTGGGTCGCCGACAACGGGAGCGGTGTGTCTACGCTTTACCGCCCCGATGGAACTCCGGTGCTGTTGGGGCAATCTGGGCAGAATTTCGTGACGCTTCCGCCCACCCTTGTCGATGCACCGACTCCCCCCGCGACGACAGCTACGTCTGCGCCGACCGGCATTGTGTTCAACTCATCCACCACCGCGTTTTTCATCCCGGGGACCAAGGCGCCGGCTGTATTCCTCTTCGACGGCGAGGATGGAGGGATCTGGGGCTGGAATCCCGGAGTTAATCTTCTGAACGCGACCCTGGATTTTTCTAAAATCGTTTATGGGCGCGTTTGATGTAGGTGGCCACATCACGGAGCGACGATACGGGCGTAACGGGGAGACTTTTAGAAAAACGACGAGCGGCCGGTGCCGATCCATCTTGCCATATAGTCGCCGAACCGAGCGACTCCGCCAGGGTTCGGGGTGTCGACTGAAACATACCCATGATTGCCGACGAAATGACCCGTCTTCGTGTCATAGATCATGACGCCTTTAAGCACCAAATTACTGTAGGTTGTTTTTTTCCCGTGAGCAAAGAAGCTGGCTGTGGTCTCAGAGTTTATCAGTATTGGATAAAGACCTCCATATGGGAACAATTTTGACGTTTCCACAGCCAAATACCTAGGGTCCGGCCCAAAACGCGCCCCATTTCGATCCCAATAATTTCGCGCCCGCCCTTCGGCGAGCTGAATTTCGTTCGTGGTCGGAAAATAGGTGTCAATAGCGAAGTTCCGATTGTCCACGCCATTACCTGCGGCACAGCCGAGAATGGTTAGGCAGAGACAAATCAGAATAGTCGCCTTCACAGCGACAACCTTAGCTAGCAGCAGACCAAAAGCGAATACAGCTAGATGATTTTGCGTCTTCC
>JBAUZZ010000510.1:0-17547 GCA_049585495.1 Chthoniobacterales bacterium
CGATGCAGGGGCTCATTTTCCAGCAGGTCAGCGAAGTCCTGATTCAGCTTCGCTACCGCCCGTTCACTCAATTGTTCCTGAAGTCGGATCACGAGCCGTTCGCCTACCCATCGGTAAGAATGGAAAATCCGGTAGAATTGGAGCACCTCGGAAATGGCTTCCTCCACATTGTCGGTCACACGGAAAAGGTGAAAATCCTCTTTCGAGATCAAATGTTGGCCGAGTAGGTCCTGAGTCAGGAATTTCGCCCAGTTCTTCCAATAGTGACCCCCCGGTTTATCGATAAAAATAACGGGGATAATACGGGCCTTTCCCGTCTGCATCAGGGTGAGGCATTCGAATCCCTCATCCATCGTGCCAAAGCCACCCGGGAAAAGCACGATCGCATGCGTCTCTTTCACGAAATTAACTTTTCGCGTAAAAAAGTAGTTGAAACTTACCAGCTTCGGATCGCCGTCGATGATCTCGTTGGCTCGCTGTTCGAACGGAAGCCGGATGTTCAGGCCGAAGCTATATTGGCGTCCGGCGCCCCGCTGGGCAGCACCCATGATCCCGTCTCCCCCGCCGGTGATGATCATATAGCCGTGATCGCGCATTGCCGCGGCGAAGCGCTCCGCCCAGATCGATTCCGGTTCATTCGGCCCGGTTCTGGCCGAGCCGAAAACTGCAACTTTTGGGATTCCTTGATAGGGGGCGAAGGCCTTTGCGGCGTTGCGAAGTTCTTTAAGAGAGCGATTAATCAGCTTCAAATCCGCGACTGGAACCGCGTCGCTACCCATCCGGAGGGCGGTTACGATCATTTCGGCGATCAGTTCAGGAGATTCTCGGACCCCCCAGGCACTGACCAGGTCCTGAATTCGGCGATCAAATTCCGGGTCCCCAGACGACGCGAACGAGGTCTGCAAGGCGTGGATGCCGCCAGCAGTGAAATCTTGCACGACGAGATCTAGAACCAAATTTCCCGGATTGCATCAGGAAATTTTGAGCCGGCCCAAATTAGTTTTGCCCTTCCACAATACGCAAAATTTCCTCTCCGGTTTACTCAATAAGGCGTTTATGTTATCTGCTCCGATCTTTCCATGATAGTCGTCTTAAGACCTAAAACTCCAAGGGATAAGATCCAGGAGGTTATCGAAGAAGTCGCCAAGCTCGGATACACACCACATCCGATCCATGGAGAGCTGCAAACCGTGGTGGCTGCGATCGGCGACGAACGCACCCATCACACTCTGGAGTCTCTTACTGTCCTCCCTCAGGTCGAGCGGGTGCTGCCGGTGCAGAAGCGGTATAAGCTCGTCAGTCGTGAATCGAGGGGCGAAGACACGATCGTAAATGTCGATGGAATCCCGATCGGAGGCGAACATTTCGTCGTCATGGCCGGCCCCTGCAGCGTTGAGTCCGAGGAACAACTCATCTCGACTGCTCGAGCCGTCAAGGCAGGCGGCGCGAAGATTTTGCGGGGCGGCGCTTACAAACCACGGACTTCGCCCTACGAATTCCAGGGGCTTGGTATGGAGGGCCTTCGGCTTCTGGCGGCCGCGCGCAAGGAAACCGGGCTAAAGATAGTCACGGAGGTTCTCAGCGAGCGAGACGTCGAAGTTGTCTCCGAGGCCGCCGACATTCTTCAAATCGGTGCTCGTAACGCGCAAAATTTCCAACTGCTTATCGAATGCGCCAGGTCAAAGAAGCCGGTCTTGTTGAAACGCGGGATGAGCGAACGAATCGAGGAATGGCTGCTCGCCGCCGAGTATCTGCTTTCCAATGGAAACCCGAATATTCTCTTGTGCGAGCGCGGCATCCGAACCTTTGAAACCTACACCCGCAACACCCTCGATCTTGTGGCAGTTGCGGTCGCCAAGAAAGAATCGCACCTTCCAGTGATCGTGGATCCAAGCCAAGGATGCGGCCGGGCCGATCTGGTGAAGGTTCTGTGCCGGGGAGCAGCAGCAATTGGGGCTGATGGTCTCTTAATTGAAGTCCACCCCCACCCGGCGGAAGCACTGAGCGACGGCCAACAGCAAGTGGATTTTGACGTTTTCGGCCAATTGGTCGCCGAGCTTCTTCCTTTTCTGAATGCCGCAGACCGCAAGCTCGTCTAGGAAGAATCAGGGCAATCAACTTGTAAGCGCACCTTTTCACCTAATTTATTTTAAGGAGCATGATCGCGCCGCGACTGAGCCTCTATCCGATCCGAACCTAATTCCCTTTTCCACAATTCTTGTTACCTTCGGCCAAAATGAATCAGGACTTTGACGTAGCCGTAATCGGAGGCGGACCCGCGGGTAGTACTGCCGGAACCTTGCTTGCCCGGAACGGACGCAGTGTAGTGATCCTGGAGAAGGAAAAATTTCCCCGCTTTCGAGTCGGCGAGTCCATGCTTCCTGCCAGCTCCGACACGCTGGAGCGGATGGGAGTCAAAGAAAAAGTCGATCACGGAGGGTTCCTGATTAAGTATGGCGGCGAGATCTGTTCGGCCTGTGGAGCCGCGCGTGCCCGGTTTTATTTTCGGAACGGGCTGAACGCTAAGCGGCACACTTCTTACCAGGTGGAGCGGGCAAAATTTGATCAGATTTTGCTGGATCATGCGCGAGAAACTGGCTGTGACGTCCGCGAGCAGACCCCTGTCGACAAGTTCGATTTCGATGCCGACGGTGTGACGATTCGTTGCAACAACGGTTCCGTAGTCGTCCGGGCTAAATACCTGCTCGACTGCTCAGGCCGCAACAGCCTGATTGCGAATCGTTTTGACTTGAAGCAGGCCTATCCAAACCTGAAAAAATTCTCAGTCTTTGCGCACTATGATCATGTTGACAGACTGCACGGCCAGGACGGTACCCTCACCCGAATGATTCGCTGCGCCGACGGCTGGTTCTGGATGATTCCGATGGCGGAAGGACGAGCCAGTGTGGGCGTAGTCATGGATATCGCAAAATTCCGCGCGATGAACCTGACCCCCGAAGAGGCGCTGAAACAGTGCATCGCCGAGCAGCCTGAGGTGCGAGAGTGGATGCATAATGCCCGCCCTTGCACACCCATCTATGCTACGAGCGATTTCTCCTACCGAGTGAAACGGCTAACCGGTGAACGATGGGTCCTGGCCGGAGATGCGGCCGGCTTTCTCGATCCGGTTTTCAGCAGTGGCGTCTACATTGCAATCTACTCGGGGGAGAAAGCTGCCGATACCTTAAACGCGGTGCTCGCCAGACCGGAAAAGCGTTCGCGCGCTTTCCGATTGTATGAACGGGCCGTTCACCAAAGATTTGACGCCTATTTCCGGCTCACTTCGGCATGGTACACCAAGGAATTTGTTGAGATTTTCCTGCATCCTCGAGAGCTGTGTCAACTGGTGCCGACCGTGAACGCGGTGCTGTCAGGGAATCCCGCGCGGAGCTTCGGAGTTAAATGGCGGATGTGCCTTTTCTATTTGCTTGTTTATCTTCAGGGCCGATCTGGCAAGCTGGTGCCGCAATTGACTTTTCAACCCAAGGCTTCATGAGGAGGTGTGTCTTTGCCATCATCACGGCGCTCACTCTAAGTTCCTGCCAGAACGTTAGGGAGTTCTCGTTTCTAGGTCAGCAAGGAAAAACCAAGATCGGTCAGCTGTTTTACGTCACACCAAAGCGATCAGTCGTGGGCGACGTGGTTATGAATTATCTTGAAACTGGTGATTACGACCTGTCATTCGCCAAAGGAGGAGTTACTGTGCTGCAATTGCAGGCTCGGGATTCCACGGTGCGAGCGAGCGGCCTGTTGGCGCGTGGCAGCTTCACTGGCGATATCTACCACTTGCCCGGCCAGCTCAGGCCCTGGGGAGAGCTGAAATCTGTGATCCCTTACTTTGACTCACAACAGGTCCGAGCGGAAGAATCAGGCCGCTGGAAGGCAACATTCAATCGCCAAGGCGGACTTTTGATGCGCGTCCAGGTAGAGTTCCAAAGAGGAGACTCGATGACGTTTAATTTTGCCCACTAACAACATGGATACGACGGCGACACAGCCTGCTGACGACGTAGCAACGCCCGATCTCGTGCTCACACGTAACGCCTGGTACGCTCCGCAGTCCTTTGAGGCTGCCAGCTGGTTGATCAGCCACCTGCCTCGGACCATTACCCGGCCGCTTGCGGTCTGCGTGGGAGAACTCTGCTACCGTCTGTGTTCCGCTCGGCAAGATGCCGTCCTTCGGAATCTGGCTGCGCTTATGGTCGATATAAATAGGCGAAACATGCTATGCCGCAGCTGCTTCCATAACTTCTTACGTATGCTGCATGATTTTTGCGATTGCACCGCCGGGGGTGCAGAGCGGGTGAATTCTTTGGTATTTGAGCGTCGCGGCTTCCAGTTCCTCGAGGCAGGACGCCGCCATGGCCGGGGCACCCTCTTGATCACAGGTCATCTCGGCGCCTGGGAACTGGGTGGAATGGTTCTCGCCGCTGACGGATTCCCGGTCAATGTCGTCACTTTGGAAGAACCGACACCCGAACTCGACGTGTGGCGGAAAAAATACCGGGAGCGCTTCGGCATCAAGACTATAACCGTCGGCACGAATAAATTCGCGTTTGTCGAGATCATTCACGCCCTCCGGCGAAATGAGCTGGTCGCGATGCTGATCGATCGCCCCTATCTCAATAGCGGCGTCGAGGTTCGATTCTTTGAGCGGCCAACCCTGTTCTCGGCGGCCGCGGCACGCATCTGGCAGTACAGCAATGCAACCGTGATCCCCGCCTTTGTGCTTCAGCTCGAGCCGGGACGGTATGGCTGCTACGCTTACCCGCCGATCGATATGTCGGTCGATGAGACCATCGATGAAAACAGTCAACGAATTGCCAACGTGTTCCAAGCGATCATTCGCGAATTTCCAGAACAATGGTTCAATTTTGTGCCAATCTGGACCCGCTAACCAATTCATGAGAAAGATCATTATTTCGCTTTTGCTCGCGATTCCCTCACTCGTTCACGCTTCGCCGCTGAACCGATCCGAGACCGAGGATCTCGTTAAGCGAATTGAGGCACTGCACCTGGCCAAGCCGTCCCTGCAGGCAAATTTTCGGGAAGAGCGCCACATGGCAATGTTGAAAGATCCGGTGGTTAACGAAGGCAAGGTCTGGTGCACGCTGCCCGATAAGATTCGCCGCGAGATCGGTGGCAATACCCCCAGCACGACCGTGATCGATGGCAAAAAAATGGTGATCTACTATCCCAATTTTAAGGAGGAAGAATTGTACGACCTCGAGCGCCGGCCGGTACTCAGAGACTCTCTTCAGGCCCTAACCGCGGGCTTGGATTTCCAGCAGGTGTACAATTTCTACAACATCGAAGCTGCGAAGGAAGGAAATGTGTACCAAATCGTTTTGACACCCAAAACGTCAGCCCTGCGCAAGGTCGTCAGATCTGTCGTTCTTACAGTCGACCCAAACCTGGCGCCTGCCCGGGTTGATTTTGAAAGCGCTCGCGGCGAAAAGGTCAGCATCACCTACTCTAACGTCCGGCGGGAAGCGATCCCCGAATCGATGTTCCAGTTCACCACTCCCCCAGGAACGAACGTAACCAAACCACTGGGCGGTTGACATCGGCCCATTTTACGGTAAGCAAAACCTCCTCTCCTTCCGCGCTTTTGCCTCGTGGTGTAACGGTAGCACAAGTGACTCTGGATCACTTTGTCATGGTTCGAATCCATGCGAGGCAGCCATCAAGTCCTAGAGCCGATCCGCAGGCGATTTAACGCACTCAAAAATAGAAGCTGAAAAGTGCTGTTATCTGGTTGTTATCTTGTTTTGCGGTTTTACTCATGCCCTTTAGCAGTACATGTGCGGATAACGGCGCACATTTAAGGTTGCTTTCAACTTCGCGAAATTCACAGGATTCGCCCGCATTATTCCTTTGCAACGTCCCGGCCTCACCGACAAATAAAGCCTATGATTTTCCACGACGGTTTCGCGTGCCGCCGTTTTGACGTTACCGCGGAGGGCCTCAGCGGCGGGGTTGAAATGGCCGGTAATGTCATTATTGGCCTCCCCCTAGGGGAATTCCCGGGGTTCGAGCGGGAACATACAGTGGAAGACTGGCAACGAATCCTTCGCCAGATTCTAACGCCAAAGGACCTGTGGGGACTTAACCAGCAGCTTGGGCGCACGATGAAAGCGCGAACCTATTTTTTCCTACGGACGACACTAGACTACAAGACCACCGTTGAAACGCAGCCTCCCTACAAGGCCGAATCGGGCAAACGGTTTTGGGTCGAGGGCCAGGATGGTTGATTTGCCTCCCCCCAGAACATGAAAACCATCCGCTTGTCTCAGGTAGCCTTGCTAGGATGGGGCTTATTGATGGCAACCGCAAATGCTGCGGCCCAGCAAGAGCAATCCTGGCTTTGGAAGGCCGGAGGTGTGGAACTCAAATTGCCCTCCACTTGGCAAGAGATTTCGCCAAGCCTGTTACGAACAAAAGTCTCGGCTCTTGGCGTGAACGACGATCATGTCTATGGCGCGCAAACCTCCACGGCTGGCGATGACCTTACTTATCCCTATCTGTTAGTGACGATCAAGAACGGCGGCCGGATGGCTGATTGGCAGTTACGGCAGATGGAGCACAGCATTCGACAAAGTGTTGAGAAGAGTGGGTCCCAACTCGGGCGCTACGCCTGGAAAGACGGAGCCCTATGGGTGGAAGTAACCACGGCAGACGTCAAGTTCATGAACGTAATGCTGCCAACCGAAAAAGGGCTAGCCACTCTTAGCTTCTACTCAACTGCAGAAGAGTTTGCTTCGTGGCAACGAGTTTTCGAGCAGATCGGCTCTAGCGTTCACCTCCAACCGCCCTTGGCGCGACAATGGAGCCTGATGGACAATTCGATTATAGGCCCTTTTCTACGATCGCTCGGCCACGTTGATGCTGCCATCATCCGCTCGTGTGTGGCCGCAGCCTTGGTCGCGTTAGCGATAGGCTGGTTCGTTAGGTGGCGGGCTAAAGCCAAACGGTGAGCAAGGGCTCACAGTGGCGCGATCGCTTTGAGACCAAGTCATTTCCGGGTCAGATTTTTTCAGTTAAATCGTAGACTAACCCGGCTTTTTTCAGCCAAATCGTAGACTCCGAGGAGAAATCGTCGGTGGCCCGTCTACGAATTAATTGAAAACGACAGTGACCTCCTTGAAAGAAGACGGCGCGTCCCTCGGTGAACTCGCGCCGCGTCGCGGCTGTTGAAGGCGATTGCCCACTCCGTTACGACTTGGCTGGGTGTCTTCATGAAAGAGGAAGTTCTTCGCCGTAGCGGGCAAAGCCGGGGCCGGCGACGAGTTGGAGTTCATTTCTCTTATCTTTGTTTCACTCTCCGCGAACCACGTGGATGTTGAAGTGTGGCGTTTCCAGCACACCTCATAACCGCACCCACAACGCCAGAAACATCTCCGTGCCGCGCGCGTTGGTGATGTCACCCAGGTCGATGATGTTGCCGGGCTTCCAGCCGAACCATTCGCAAAGGCGGTCAGTGACTTCGCGTTTTGCCGCCGCGTCGTTGCCGCAGATGAACAACTCGTGGTCACCGGGCACGCGCGACGGCGCAATCATGATGTCGCAATTCACCGTATTGAGCGCCTTGACCACGCGCACGTCGGGAAATTCCCTTTGCGTCTGTTCACCGAGTGAATCGGTCTTGCAGACTGTCAGTGTCGGCGGCATGCCTTTGGAAAAATCCAAAGGGTTGCCGACCTGGATGAGAATCTTGCCGCGCAAATTGTCTGCGCCCGCCTGACGCAGCGCCGCCTGCGAGTTTGCGCCATTGGTGCAATCAAACACGAGTTCGCCGAACGCCGCCGCATCCGCGAACGTGCCGACGTGGGCTCTGCCGCCAACGCCGCGAAGCCATTCCTGGCCGGCATCGCTGTTGGCGGTTCGCGAGGCCATCGTGATTTGATGTCCGACATTGATGAGTTTCGTGGCGATGGCATTGCCGACCATGCCTGTTCCAAGGACTGCGATTTTCATCTGTGGCTTTCTCTATTTGAGGTTGGTTTTCGAATTACTCTGCTGCGACAACCAACTTCGAATGCCTCCGACGAAATGCTCGATATCGTTCGGGTGCCGCGAGGACACAAGATTTCCATCGACGACGACGGGACTGTAATCGCTCCAAATCCCACCGCTGGCTTCGACCCTCTTGAATCGTCTTGTTTACATCCAGCAATCCGATTTGGGAAAAGTTGGAATAAATCTCGATCGGGTCTCGCTTCAACGAGATCACTTCCACGTCGAGGCCCAACTGATCCTGCAACGCGATCTTGGGCAGGAAATACTCCGATCTTGAAACGCATCTGCCACAAGTGCCGCGACTTTCTCTTTGGTTATCGGTGTTTCGATTGTGTTCATGGTTTTCTTCTGTGCGCGTTAAGCGCGGTGTAGTTGTGATGGATCAATCTTACTGCTAGGAATTTGCTTCCGCTCCCCTCGCGCCGTACCCGCCCAGGACGCGCATCGGAGCTGGGGAGTGAGGGGGTCTGGTTGGCCTCTTTCGAAAAAGTTTAAAGCGTCCAGAGTCGAGGGTCCAAGACTCAAGGATCTCGACTCACTTGGACTGGTCAATCCGCTTTTCGCGCCTGCGGTGGGCGGCTTCCACGGCGTCCTGAATTCTCTTGTCGCGAGTCTCGTGTTTGGCCACGTCGTCAATCCGCCGGATGATGAAATTCTGCTTGCCGGGCGGCAGCGACTTGAAGTCGTCCGCCACGCCCTCGGCGCGAAGCGCCTTCATCAAGTCCGTGGGGATCGTCACGTCCGCGCGATCGAGGACCGTGAACCGCACGCGAACGCGATCGCCCGTTTTGGTCTTCGTTTCCTTACGGACTTTTGCCTTGATGCGAATGTAGTGCTGCCCGCCTCCGGTCGGAAAGAGGCTCACCTTGAAGGGCTCTGAGTCGTTTACCCGAGCCATGACCAAGACGGGGCCCTTCGTTCCCAAGGCTTGCGTGACGCTCGCGGGAACTGGAACGGCGCAATAGTCCATTCCTTCGGCCCAGTTCTCTAACTTCGCTTGGAACGACAGTTGCTTGCCTGCGGTTGGGGAGCGCTTCATGGGATATGACTGACTGCTAGAATTTGCTTCCGCTCCCCTCGCGCCGCAACCGCCCAGGGCGCGCATCGGAGCTGGGGAGTGAGGGGGGTATGACCAGCGTTTCGCCGGAGCGCGACACGAAACGAGCCTCTGGTTCATACAGGGCCATCACCGCATCGAGATCGCCGGCGTTCAGGTGCTGCTCGAAAACACAGGGCCAATCCTCCGGCTTATCAGGTGGAATGGCCACTTTGCTTGCTTTGGGTTCGGCGTAACACTTGTCGCGTTCCGCGTCGGCGAGGAGTTGCTTCTCGGCATGAACAAGCAGCCTGAATTTCATCGGGCTTGGTTCTTCTCGATTTCGGCGCGCAGCCGCTCCTCCTGCTCGCGCAGCTCGGGCGTAAACTCAGCCCCGAAATCCGCGGCCTCGAACACCTGGCGGATTTCCAGCTCCGCCTCCTCGCCTGGCATCGGATTGGGACAGCGTTTCGCCAACTCGATCGCCTCCGGGAGCGATGCGCACTTCCACAGCCAGAACCCGGCGACGAGTTCTTTCGTCTCGGCGAATGGCCCATCGATCACCGTTCGCTGTTCTCCAGAAAACCTGACCCGCGCGCCTTTCGAGCTTGGATGAAGCCCCTCGCCCGCCAGCATCACGCCGGCCTTGGTCAGTTCCTCGTTGTATCTGCCCATCGCCGTGAGCAGTCGCTCGTTTCGGAAGCACTCCCGCCTCCGAGTTCTTCGTCGCTTTGACGATCACCATGAATCTCATTGTCGTGGTTTCTTTCTTCGTTCGGTTTCTCAACGGCCTGGGTTTCGCTTGTGAATGCAAATGCTGTTGCCGTCGGGATCAAAATCATCGCCATGCGGCAGATCGGCGTGGCCATCGGCTCAATGCGGAATTTCACATCGTGCTGCTTCAAATGCGAGACGGCGGCGTCGAAATCCTCCACTTCGAGCGCAGCGCTGCACCCGTCCGGACTGGGTTTGAAACCTGGCGCGCAACCGAGGGCCAGCGCGTAAGGATCAAATTCATATTCGGTCCATTGGCCGTGCTCCGTGTCAGTCACAGTCGTTGGCTGGAGTTCAAGACGCCTTCGTAGAATTCACGAGCGCGTTTCATTTCGGTGACCGCGTAACAGCAAAATGCCAGTTCGATGACTTTCATACATTGCTACTTCGTTAAGGTGCGGACGCGTCAGCGGAATCTCCAGACGGAGGATACTTTTCAAACTTTGGCAACGCGGGATTCATGCGGTCCCACGGATGCGCGTCCGATGTCCACACATCCACTTGCGGATTGAACCAACCCGGATCATCGAGGCTCGCCGTTCTGATCGCGACAAATTGAGGGTTCGCGTCGGGCTTGACCACAACCGGCGCGCCGCATTCCGGGCAAAAGCCGCGACGGGTCATGCCACCCGCCTCACTCGGCGAGGGATGGAAGCGAAGTGATCCTTGCAAGAGTTTGAATGCTTCCGCCGGCACGATGACGTAAGACGAAAATGGACCTCCGCTGGCTCGCTGGCAATCTCGACAGTGACAGTGAAGCATTAGCACCTGCTCGGCTGTGGCTTGATAACGAATCGCGCCACAAGCGCATCCGCCTGAGAACGGTGTACTGATGTTGCTCATCTATTATTCCTCTATTTGGGCCGATGGATGTTGGATGTTTCACATCTGATCCGGAATTTCAGGCTCGACGAGCTTCGCCAACAGAGTCAGCGATTCCTGCCAGCCGAGATAGCAGGCCTCGACGGGAATGACCGTGGGCACGCCTTCCTGCGTGATGTTCAACTCAGTTCCGCAGGATACTTGCTTTAAGGTGATCGTCACCCGCATCTCTCCGGGCAGGTTCGCATCATCGAACTTGTCCGTGTGACGGATGCGCTCGTGGGGCTTCAGTTCGAGATAGCTCCCGCCGAAGGAGTGGCTCTTGCCGGTGGTGAAGTTCGTGAATGACAGCTTGTAAGTGCCGCCGACTTTCGCGTCAAGGTGATGAACTTTGCCGGTAAATCCGTTGGGTGGCATCCACTTGACCAACGCGTCCGCATCAAGGAACGCTCGATAAATTCTCTCGGGCGTTGCTCGGAGCACTCGGTGAAGTCGGATCGTATTCGTGTTGTTTGTTGCCATAGTTTTCTTCTATTAGGTTTTCATAGCTACGACGAATTGGGTGTTCGTTTCGGGACATCTTTGTCAGTGAACGAGCACAACTCACCTCGGGTGGAACTGGAGAATTGACTTTGGGCCGCACCAACTCAGAAATCCGCCATTTTAGCCGCTTTGAGCCCTGCCAGGCAGCGACGATGCGTCGGCGACAATTAACCAACGTTATTTTCGATTGTTTTGGAATCGGTGTGATTTATACGGGTTAGGCCGGTTCGTAAACTGTGCGAATGTGGGTTCGCGCGCCGAAGCGAGACGGCGCATCTTTTGAGGCAGGCGAACAGCGGCGAGCGATCACGAGCGGCGCCGTCGCCGTCCTTGCCCAGCCTGAATTCCGCGGTCGATAGCGGCGCTCCACCCCGGAGATGGCGGCACGTCGCTGAATTCGTCGTGCCAGATCCACCACTCGTATGGCGGGGTCCGTGGGTAACCCTTCGGCGAATCCTCCCACTCCTCCTGGCGCCCGAGGGCAGTGATGTCGAGGTAGTTCCAAGTGCCCCCCATCTGCTCGTCGCCGCGCTTGTTAATGAAATAGGTACGAAACACGTCGTCGCCGTCGCGGATAAACGCATTTGTGCCGTGCCATTCGTCCACGCCGAAGTCCTTATCGAAGTCGTCCGTCAGCGTGTACCAAGGGATGAACCCCCATCCCATCCGCGTCTTTAGGCGCTCGATGTCCTTCTGTGGCGCTCGCGAGACGAACACGAGCGTGGTGTCGCGTGCGTTCAGATGGGCGGGGTGAGCCACCTGGTCGGCCACCATAGAGCAGCCGATGCAGGCATGCTCGGGCCAGCCGTGTACGCCAGGTTCGAAGAAGGCGCGGTAGACAATCAATTGACGGCGGCCGTCGAACAGATCGAGCAGACTCACCTTGCCCTCGGGGCCGTCGAACTTGTATTCCTTCTCCACCGCCAGCCACGGCATCCGCCGACGCTCGGCGGCCAGCGCGTCACGGGCGCGGGTCAACTCTTTCTCCTTCACGAGGAGCTGTTGTCGCGCAGCCTCCCACTTCTGCGGCGACACCACTTTCGGTCTTTTCATCTCTGCTGTCAGGGTTTGTGTGCTCATTTTTTGCCTTTCGTTCTTTAATAGAACGACGAACGAGCTCTGGAATTGTGGACGTAGGTTTACGCCCACACCATTGGCCAGTTCCGCGATCTTACCCTTCCATAAATCGTTCCAGCTCCGTGGCGATGCCGGTCCAGCCCATCTCGAAATTCTTCCGCGCGTAGGCCGGAGTCTTCGGAAACGTCTCCAGACCTTCATGCGTCAGCCGCAGTTTTGTTTTGTTCCCATCAGGGACTAATTGAAACGTGACCAAGGAATCGCCTGGTTCGCCTCTGTATCGCCAGGTGTAGGCGAGTTTCTTTTGCGGAATCGCCTCGGTCACTTTGCATAAGTGGTGATATTTCACGCCTTCGTGTTCGACGATGAATTCGAACTCGAAACCCGGCTCGGGTCTGAATTCTTTCAAGTCGAAATACCAGGCCCGCATTTGATCAACATCGGTCAACGCCTGCCACACTCGCGCAATCGACGCATTAAACGTGCGCTCGACCACGACCGCGTCCGTTAATTCAGTCTTCGCATTCATATTTACTGTCTTTCTTGTTTTATCTTCGTCCTCGTTGTCCTTTCCGGAACCCTCGTTGTTTTTTCCAAATACTCGGCCAGGCGATCGAGCGAACCTTCCCAGAACTTTCGATATTCTTCGACCCATTCGGCCGCCTGCTTAAGTGGCTTCGCATCCAATTGCATTTCATGAACGCGTCCATGACGCCGGCGTCGAAGCAGACCAGCCTTCTCTAGGACGCGGAGATGTTTTGAAACCGCCGGCAGCGACATGGCGTGCGGCCGGGCCAGGTGGGTAACGCATTTATCGCCGCGCGCAAGGTGAGCCAGGATCCGGCGTCGAGTTGGATCGGCCAGTGCGGCAAACGTTCGATTCAAAACCCTTGAAGAATATTTAACCATCTGGTTAACTATTTAGGCAGAGGATCGGATTGTGCAAGAAAAATTTTTATGGCCCAGGACTCGACGGAAATAGCCGCGGCCGTTAGTTTCGCCTGCACACGAACCGTTCATTGTAGCGCACCGCCAATGATCCGGGTCGGCTACATTTACCTGTCGAACATGGAGGGTCGGACTATGATGGGATCGAGCATATTGTTATGAGCGGCTTCTTCGAGGAGTTGCAGCGCCGAAAGGTTTATCGAGTGGCCGCGGCTTACATCGTCGCGGCATCCCAGTGAAGATCTTCCCATGCCAGGCGTGCCAACTCCGCGCATCAAAAGCAGGCAGGGATAGCGCGTCACCGGACCGTCATTGCCGATGATCCCGCCGAGTTCCTAAGCGGGGTCAAAGAAACGGCACGCAGTGTCCGGCGCCCGTTCACGGTTGAGGAGTTGCGTGCCGTGGTCGACGTGGCTGATCCGGAATGGCAGTCGATGATCCTGTTCGGCCTCTACACCGGCCAGCGGCTGGGCGACGTCGCCCGGCTCACCTGGGTCTCTCCTCTCGGCTGGGTACACAGACGCTTTTGGTTTGAACGTAACCTGTGCGCCTAATGGTTGGTTGGCAAAGCGATAGGTTAGTGGACGTGACCTGACCCCAAAGAAGTGGACATGGGAAAAATGCAGTTCTGCCCGATAAGAAGGAGCGGAACCAATGAAGAGAAGTCGATTCAGTGAAGAGCAAATCATCGGAGTGCTGAAGGAAGCTGGAGCAACGACAGTCAAGGGCACGTGCGCCAAGTACAACATCAGCGATACGACCTATTACAACTGGAAGCGCAAATACAGTGGGGATCGATGTGGATGAAGCGCGGCGATTGCGAGCGCTTGAAGACGAGAATGGACGGCTGAAGCGATTGGTGTCCGAGTTGTCCAGGCGATTTGAAAGCTCAAAAATTCACCAAATTTGGCGGTGCATTCTCGTTTCATTCGCGTTTTTTGAGTTCAATTTTGCCGTGCAAAGGTGCGCTAGTGTGCGATTAAACCGACACTTTGGGTTGTGTACAATGCCGAACAATTGTCCAACTTTAACCTCACTTTTTGGTGCGTTTCGAGGCAGCTTTGAGCGGTCCGGTGCGCCGCGCCAGTGATTGCAGCTCGAGCTTCACCCTGTTCACTTTTCGCAAACAGTCCGGCGCGGCGCACGGCATTTACGAAGAAACAACCGAGCGAGCGCGCCCTCAAAATCCGATCAAGCTGATTATGCGTCGATTTGTTTTGGCTTCGACGGCTGAGATTTTAAGGCATACTTCCAAACAACGGTTCCCACCCGACGGTCGGCCCGCACTACGTCTTCGAGTGTGGCAAAATGAGGCGCAGATTTGGTCTGCTCAAAGACTGCTTGAGTAGCTTTGAGGACCGCAATTTCAAGCTCGGGCTTTTTGGCTTCCTTCTTGGGCAATGCCTTCTTGGAACTTTCTACTAGACGGCCCGTCTCAAAGAGAACCTCGTCAAGCACGCGGTCGACCCCTTCACTGATTGCGTAATCCTCCCCGGCCAGCTTAACCAGTTCTTCGAGCAAGCCTCGCAGGGCGTGAATGTGAAGCTTAATGTGCTCGGCTAAAGTCGGCGCACCGATAGTGATCCAAACACTCTGCTTCAGTGCTCGGGTATAATCGATGAAATCTTGCAGCCGCAAATCTTCGTCCCGCCCCATCTCGAGTTTGGAGATCCGCCCCTGGCTGCAACCGATAGCTACAGCCAGCTCCTTTTGAGTAAGCCCCGCCGCGACGCGCATTCCAGCTAGAAGGGGCACCGCCTGTTGGGCTTCGACTTCCTTTACGCTATCGCTGATCTCCTGCGGAGTGCCAGTATTTTCGAGCATTTCACTTGTGGTGTGGTAGCGTTTACCAGTCGCTTTTGGGATAGGTCGGCTCATAGCGTTCGAATGAATTCGTTGCAGTCTTGGATGTCTTGGCTCTGAGTATCTTTATCACCAATTGTAATTAAGTACACCGTTTTGGAATCTTGGGCCGGGTAAAGATAAAGTCGAGTCGGCGGCTGCTTCGGTTTAAATCCTTGCTGAGTGAGCGCCACGATTCCGCGGCCTTCCGGATGAATAAAGCCGGCGCTGACCAAGCGCGTAATCGGCTGCTCATCTAGCATCTGTTGATACCGGGCTAGGTTTCGCAAGGCAGCCAAAAGTTGCTTGGGGCGCTTCTTTTTGAATTCTTCTTGGCGGCGTAGATAAGATCTGTTGGCTCTAGATGCCACGGCTCGTCGGGCATGGCGATTATTCCGATATGGAATAATGGCTGTCAACCACTTTCACGACTACCGCCGGCGCTGCTTGAGCAATCGCGGTAAAACCGGCTTTGGGCCGAATTGGGCAGATTTTCGCGCTAAGCGCGCAAATCGGACGCTCTAAAATGGCGTAGGGCGCGTTTTGATTGGCCGCCCGCTTAGATGGCACTCCCCAAAGGCTCACGCCGGCCATGCACCCGCTGAAACTCAGGGCAGGCGCTTACCGTAGTTTAACCTAAATTCCGAAATTGAGCTGCAAAATTGAGCAAATTCATGCTGCATTTTCTGTTGGCGGATCGAATTTCGGAGAAGTTGGCAGAGGCCAATGTAAGAGCTTGTTAAAGAGCGATTTTCGTTGGGAATAGCCACCCCAGTTTTTGGACATTGGAGTACCAGGTGATGGCCGCTGCGACCGTGGATGGCACCGCAGGTGAATAGCTCGAAACGCAGGGTGGCCGGCTGCTTGTAAGTCTTGAGCGCTGGGTCAACCGCGCGTTGAAATTCGCTCAAGAGATTGAAGCTAAAAAGTACCGCAAGAAAGGCCGACTCGGTAGCGAAGAACGAACGCAGACAGAAGTGATCCGCGGCCAGCTCGTTCTTGAGCTCGTCGATGCGGCATTCGACGCTAGCCCGGCGGTTATAATCGCGCCAGATCTCCAAGGCTGAGTCGCTGCGATTAGTGACAAAGACCCGGAACACGTAGCCGGGCAACTCAATGAGCTTGCGACCCACGGCTGCTCTCTTACTTTGGATCTCTTCGCGCACCACCACAAAGCGCCGCGCGTGAAACTTTTGTTGAGACCAACCGGCGATTGGCCGGTTTTAATGCGAGAATCAAGCAGCCAATTTTAGCACCTGGTGCTTCTTTCGGTCCTTGATATCCGACGGGAAATCTGGCGGATACTCCCCTGCTCGAATTCGCTGGGACGCTCGTTCCAAGCTTTCATAAACGATTTACGTTTCCCGAACCTCCTTACCCTCTTCCTTCGGTAGAATCTCCAACCATCCAATTTCCGGGAAATTCTTCGCGGCACTGTTACCGCATCACGCTTAAACTCCTCGTCAAAGCGTCGGCCAAATTTGCTCCTTGGTTTCACAAGTGACTCTGGATCACTTTGTCATGGTTCGAATCCATGCGAGGCAGGTTGTTCATAGTAAGTTACTTATGCAATAGTTACGAACAGTTTTACAATTTGTATACTTGGACACTTTTGGTGTTCGTCCCTGATCCGTTGTGAGCCAGCCGGTCATCGGAAGTATTCCCGTTGCAGAAGCATTCACCTACAAATGTAAAACCTCAATCGCGTCGTCGTCTGGAAGTAACGCCCAGCCGGACTTGAGCACGGTACTCCTGGCCGGACTATAGCTTCTCAGGGACGGATATACCATCCGGGGCATAGGCGAAAAGCTCGGGCTAGACTAATCCCGTCAGCCGGGCTGCCTCTTAACGCTTTTAGCGCATGTCCGGTCCTTCTAGTCGACGGTATGCTTCAAGAATTGCCCCAAACCGCTTGTCACCCGTTTCTTCTTGTCCAGATAGTACTGTGCAGGCCGCAGCATTCCGGCAGAGCAGGTCAAAGCGAAATGGCGGCATTTGACTTTAGAAAAAGTGGAAAAAGAGCCATGCCCTTAAATGAAGGGCTACGAATTCTCGCCGCATGGTGCTAGCTGTAGGGTTCAGCGCCGGCTAGGTCGGACACTGGCTGCGGCTACCGGTTCTGACACACATCGGTCTACCCAGGTTTTTTCTTTTCATTCTGCTCGACCCGCGCTAGAGCCGCTCGCTGAGAGAAACCGATCGGACTCAATTTGATAGCACTTGCCTTCAGTATATTTTAGCAGTACAAGATCCTATCGATGCCAAAACCTTGGTCAGGTGTGGAGCGTAAGTAGCTTGTGTTGAGGATGTTATCTATTATATATTATATCTGTTGTATGATGTTGTGATTACGTAATATTTTTATGTTGTGAAGTTCCGACTTGGTTCCCCCTATTTCACTGAATAAGGGGTCCACACACGAAACGGAAAGTATTCCGTTAACGGAATACTTTCCGATATTCCGAGTTCCGGAATATTCCGAGTTG
>JBAUZZ010000511.1:0-3465 GCA_049585495.1 Chthoniobacterales bacterium
ACACCCTCCACACCTATGAAAACACGATTGTTCAGCTGGCCCGGATGGGTGATCCCGCGCAGCTGCGCAATCTTCCCGGGATCAGTGACGTGGCTGCGCTGTACTCCTCAGGCCAGCAACTCATGTATGAATACCAGAGCTGGCAGCGGTATCTGAGCCCGCAAAACTTCCAGTACGACATGAACAGCATCCTGTCATCTTACAGGCTGCCGACATGGAACGGGTTCACTAGTCAATCCGGCGTCTTGGCTACCCCGCTCCCTGGGAATTATCAATTCAATACAGCCCGTTGGAATATCGCCAACGATGCCCAGCAAAAAATGGCACAGCTTGAGCAGCAACGGCAGAAACTGGAAGCCCAACGGGACCAGGCATTGAGCTCGCTGCAGGCGGCAACAACTGACTCTGAAGTTCAAAAATATCATGCGATCGTGAATGGAATTAATGGAGCGCTGGCGGATGTAAGCGCGCGCGCAAACGAGCTTGCGCATCAGGTAGCGCTTAAGGGGCAACAGATTACTGCTGGAGAACAAATCTACAAAACGTCGCAAGTTGAGCGGACACAAGCGGCCGACTACCAGGCAATCGACGCCGGTTTAAATGGGCTTCCGCTAGGCAATTTTCGGCAACCCGTTTTCTGGGGAAATAATTAATGAAGCTCACCCTTCACAATTGGGTAACTCCGGGTATTTATGCACTCCTGATCGGGGCACTGATCTCGTTGCAGCTGGAAATCAGAAATCTGAATGCGGAATTGCAAAAGGTGCGCTCCGGTGAAGCATCAGCTACGGCTGCGGCAGTAGCAAAATTCGAGCGGGATCTGTTGGCGAAACAAAGAGCGGACGAGAAGGCCAGACTAGCAGCCCAGGCTCAAGAAGACGCGGCGCGCCGGCGCAACATCGACCAGGGGCTCAATCGGCTGCCGATGGGGAATTTCCGAGCACCGGTCTATTGGCCAGAACCTTCCAAATAGAGTGAACCCGAGCAATTTCTTTGATCTGATTCCTTCGTTCACTAGTGGAGTCAAAGCGCTCCATAACGAATTGATCGGCGTTGCGTTCATCCTGGCGTTCGCTGGCCTGACTGTGCATGCGAGCGTCGCCCTGGTTAGGAAGGATATCGCGCACATGTGGCCGACGCTGATGCGACTGGCACTGATTCCAATCCTTATAGGGGCGCTCGAGGTATGGGGGAATATGGTCGTCGCCGCAGTCCAGGGCTTGATCTCCGACGTGGGCGCTGGCGGTAGTGGGGGAAACATCTTTACGGACTACCAAGCCGCGATAGCGCGGAAGCTGGGAACGGCGGCCGCGACAGCAAATATTTCTCAAGCAAATCAATCCTCGGCGGTTCCTGCAGCAGAGGGGGATACAAGCCGAGGCTTTACCTCGCAACCTCTCAGCGGCGTAATGCTGACACACTATGCCTATCCGGGTGACTCCACACCGGATTCCAAGAGTGCTCAAGGGATTGGAGCGTTCTCATTTTCTTCGGCGCCCGGCTCTTTAATCCCTGTGTACAGCGCAGCCTTAACGGCCAGCGCGGCTCAACAGTACAATCTACAGCCTGGGCAATCATTTTCAGTAACAACGGCTAGTGGCCAAACCTACAATTTGGTTTACGCGGACGTGGCTCCCGAATCTGACGCTAGAGTTGATATTTACGATCCGAACGGAGTCTTGCCCGGTGGGAACAGTTTCTCTGATTCGCTTACCAGCATTAACGGGGGTCCTGTCGTGCAAGGACAAAGCGGGCTGGCCTCAATGATGCCAAATCCCGGGGGCAGCATAGGCGACGAGCTCATGTGGGCCTTTACGTTGGCTATCTCCTGGCTCGCGTCCGGCGTCATGTGGCTGATGCAGATCGCGCAGCAATTACTTTTCTTAATAGAAATTGCGATCTCGCCGGCGTTTATCGCGATGCTGATGATTCCGGCACTGACTCACCTGGCCAGGCGCTTCTTTATGCTGCTCGTAGCAATTTGTTTGTGGCCGCTTGCCTGGGCGATCTGTGACTTGGTTACAAAGGCCTTGATTGACCTGGCCGTGAATCCGACTAACAGCGGTGGGCTGGGCACGGCTAATTTCGCTTCGCTAGTTGCCGGTCCTCTTCCGGGACTAGCATACCTCATCGTCGTCGCGATCTGGGTGATCGGCTCGACCCTTTTGGCTCCAGTATTTATCGGCGTGCTGTTGGCAGTGGGTGGTGGCACCGCAACAGCGGCGATCTTCGGAGCAACCCTGGGGGCCGCTGCAAGTAGGGCCGTTGGATCGGCAAGCGCCGCAGCAGGTGGTCCCGCTGGCATTGCAGGGGTTATCGGCCAATTCGGCGGAAACGGCTCCAGTGCTGGCGTGTCCCGGATGAGCGGGCCAGTGCAGAACTATGCACGGCGTCCGATGTCGGAACGAGAGGAGGCATGATGGAACCGCTTCTAGGATTGCTTGTGGTAGTGGTTCTGGTCTGCTGGGTGCTCTTTGTGTGGGGCTGGGCACGGAAGTACGAAGCCCGTCGGCGTCGATTGGCGAAACCGCAACCAAGACGCTGGGAGCTGCCGTCGGATTACTGGAGGAACTGATAATGAGCGCTCTTATTGCGATGCTTCGTAAGCGGTTTTACTCCGCGGTGTTTTGGCAGGCGCTGTTCGTAGGTGCCGTGGTAGCGCTTCTGATCGATCACCAGCTAACGATTGCCGCGATGATGAAACCGCTGCGCTTCGTCGCAATGGACTCGCGCGACACCTTCTATCTGTCGAGTCTTGGCAATTTCGAGCAAGCCAAGCAGGTTCACACTGAGCTCGCCAAGCTTGCAGCGGAAACCATCTTTGATCGCTTCCCGGACGGTTTCGATGACCCGGAGCGCCTCGAACGCCTGTTTAATCCGGCCACGACAGCGCGCTTGAATAAGGAAGCAGAGCGGGACGCTGACGCTTTTCGGGCACAAGCGATCCATCAGAAGTTTGAGACGCAAACGATTCGAGAGCTCCGAGTCGATAACAATACAGCTTTAGTGTCGGTTGAAGGCCAGGTTCTAAGGCACGCGACTTTCAACGGCAGAATCGTCGATGACACGAAGCCAGTTACCGTCTTCCTCAAGTTAGCAGTGAACCCCGATATGGTGCGCAATGGCCGCTATCCGTTGGTCGTGGTCAACTACGATTACAAGTTCCAATGAGAGCAAAAGTGTTCGTCATCGGCTTGATTGTCACCACGCTCTCCGGGCTCAGTGGCCAGCCAATTGATCTCAGGCAGTTGACACCAGGGACACCGATGAAAATTGTGTTGAGTCCGGACATTGCCACGACCTTACTGTTCCCGAGCCAAATAGCCGGCACGTTTGGCCTTGGCCTTGTTCAGGGCACTTCGCAAAAGGCCAACGTAGGCTCAGTTCAACTTGAGCACCCTGAAGGCTCGTCAATCCTGGTCTTGCACGCCCTCAATGAGACGGCGCGTGTTCTGATGACAGTGC
>JBAUZZ010000512.1:0-2812 GCA_049585495.1 Chthoniobacterales bacterium
CAATCATGGTCTGTTTAGTCATTCCCGCTTTGAACGAAGCGGATGTCGTTGCGGAAGTCGTTCGCTCGGTTCCGCGTACCGTCGTGAATCAGATCATAGTCGTTGACAATGGAAGTACAGATGCCACGGCTCAAGCTGCCAAGAACGCTGGCGCTATCGTGGTGAGCCAGCCGAGGCGAGGCTACGGTAGAGCCTGTAGAGCTGGCATGAACGCAGCGGTTAAAGCAGGCGCCGATATCGTCGTGTTCATCGACGGCGACGGCAGCGACTGTCCGGAATTTATGAACGAATTGATCCGGCCGATCCAGGAGAACCGCTTTGACTTTGTGATCGGTTCACGTACGCGCGGGACACGAGAACTAGGCAGTCTCAGCAAACAGCAAATTGTCGCGGCCCGTTTGGCCGGGTGGTTACTGCGCGTGCGTTATGGCGTGAATTTCACCGATATGTCCCCTTTTCGCGCGATCCGCTCGGAGCTGCTGCATTCCTTGCCCATGCGAGAGGAAACTTACGGATGGAATCTGGAGATGCAGATGTTGGTGGCACAGAAGCGGGCCCGCATCTTGGAAATTCCTGTGAATCATCGCAAACGCCGCGGTGGCGTCTCCAAAGTTTCCGGCACTCTTAAAGGGACGATTCTCGCGACATTCCGTATCGCCGCGACGTTCTTTCGCGTCGCCTTCAGCAGCGGTCGGAACCATTCGACCGTCGCGCAAACGAGTTGAATTTCGAGGTCGTCGACGCCCCATGCGGTTTGGAATAGCCTTTCCTGGATGGGAAAGAACGGAACGGATAAGCTCGAGGGAATAACCAAATCGGTAGCCGGATCTCAACTACATAGCAACAAGCAGCCGTCTGATCGCCGTTGCGCTGATCCTTGGACTATTCAGCCGATTGGGAGCTTTTGTAGGAGCGCTGATGGCCATCAATCTTTGGCTCGGCCTGTATCGTTCCCCCGCCGAGTGGCCTTGGACGTACTTCTTCCTTATGGTTATCCAGATCATGTTCCTAGTTCAACGACCGGGACGCAGTTTGGGCTTGGATGCTATACTGCTGCGACATGAGCAGGAGTCTTCCGACCGCGGTTTATGGGGTCGCCTAGTGCGACTCCTATCGTAATCCTATGCTAAGTCTGGCTCAACGATTCTCCCGCATTCGCCGCATTGCTTTATTGTTCGGAGTTCTTGCCGTCCCATCGGCCGCATTCACAAAGTCGCCAGTCGACTCCATCCCGTCACAGGCGCTCCAGCCGCGAACCACCGATATCATCCACCGACCCACCAGCCGGCCTTACACAGGGGACCTATCGGTTTTTGAGGACCCCAAACGAGATCAGAAGCTGCAGGTCAATAAGGTCATGGACTTGCTGGGGATACACACCGGATCCGCCGTTGCCGACATCGGTGCCGGTTCGGGTTGGTTCAGCGTACGTGCCGCACGTCGGGTGGGAAGCACCGGCCAGGTCTATGCCGTCGACATCAACCGGTCCTACCTCGATTACATCCGCGATCGCGCCAGAAAGGAGAAGCTCCCCAATATCCGCATCATCCTGGGCAAGAGCGATGACCCTCTGCTCCCTCCCAGCAGCCTCGACGCTGTGCTCCTCATGAAAACTTACCATGAAGTGGCGCAGCCCATCGTGCTGTTGCGGCACGTCCGTGCTGACATGCGTCCTGGTGCCCGCCTGGGAATCATCGATCGCAACGGCCACGGTGATGATCACGGAGTGAATCGCGATTTGGTGATCGGCGAGGTCGAAAGGGCGGGCTTTGTGCTGTTGGCGGTTTACGATTTCGTCAAGCCTGACGGGGCGGACTACTTTCTTATCTTCGGACCGTTGCTAACCGCCACGGAACAGCACGCGATGTCCTCGAATCCAAAAGGTGAAAGATGAACCAGCAGTTTGTCGGAAAGCTCCTGTCCTGCCGCCGAAGCAATTAGATCGCAGGTTCCAGATAGACTGTGTTCCAGGAGATTGGGTACAGCCGGGATTTGATTCCGATGGAAGCCGCCTTAGGCTTGTGTATTTAAGGCCAAGGATGAACCAGAGCCGGTCGAAAGCTTGGCGGATCGTGAGCCAATAGCGTATGCGAACCAAAGCGAAGATCGAGCTCGACGCCGGCGTTAAATCGTTTGCTACCGGCCTGCTGCCGAGCTAATTGCTGCGCTGCGCCGATGTGGCCCGGGCGATCTCCTTGCCGTCATAAGCAGCGAAGGGGGTCTCGGCGCCGACCTTGAGGCGTGGTGCCGCTTCACACGCAACACCTTGGTCGATACGACTGTCGAGGCGGGCGGAACGCGGTGGGTGATCCGGTGCGGGGAGGCTCCGGCGAATGCCTACGCCGATCGCCCGATCGGCTCGCGCCTTTGGCTCTACACGAACTTCGACTGCAACCTGCGTTGCGATTATTGTTGTGTGCGCTCCTCGCCCAAAGCACCACGGCGGGAGCTTGGCCTCGCGCGGGTGCAGCGGATCGCCCGCGAAGCGGCCGAACTCGGCGTCGGCGAAATCTTCGTGACCGGCGGCGAACCCTTTCTGCTCGCGGACATCGGCGACATCCTGGCCGCGTGCACCGCTACCGCGCCGACGACGGTGCTCACCAACGGCATGCTGCTCGAGGGGCGGCGGCTTCAAACGCTCCGTTCATTGCCGAGCGATCGCCTGACGCTGCAGATCAGCCTCGACAGTCCAACGCCCGAGCGGCACGATCGCCATCGTGGAAAAGGCACATGGGTGCGTGCGTGGAAGGGTGTCGAGCGTGCGCGCGCCGATGGGTTCCGAGTGCGATTGGCAGCGACCGTCTCCACTGAC
>JBAUZZ010000513.1:0-1726 GCA_049585495.1 Chthoniobacterales bacterium
GAAGAAGGCCGCGTAGCCCCCAGTTTGAAATACTCTCCCTGCACGCTTTCCCGAGCAAACCTTTGCCTATTCCGTATATGTTCGTGTTGCACAAGATTTCCGGAACCTCGAGACGTTCGATTACTGCCATCCATCGCGTTCATCGGGTAGGCGCCTTTTCCTCATAGTCGGAATAGAATCCTTTACCGCTCTTTATACCCAAACGGCCTTGCTCGATATACCCCTTGAGCAACTGGCGCGGTTCAGCGGGAATGCCTGGACGGATGGCTGCGTAATGCTCTTCAATGTCCAGCACTACATCGAGGCCGACTTTGTCCATCAATCGGAACGGGGCCTCATGCGAACCGAGGACGCTTTGAAAAAGTCGGTCGACGACCTCAGGCGTTGAAACGCCTTCGGCCACCACGGCAAGAGACTCGCGCTTTATCGCAGCCCATATCCGGTTAAAGATAAATCCCACGCTTTCCTTAAGGACGTGAAAGGGCAGCAATCCGTAAGCCGGCAGCCGTTCGAATAAGCGGGCCATCACCTCGTCGGTCGTCTTTCCACAGGACATCACCTCGACGACATTCACCTCAGGCAGCCCGCCGGAGTAGTGGGTGTTGGCTACTCGGCCAGGGCGCGAGACGGCGTCGATTAACTGGCTCGTTGGATAGGACGACGAATTGCTTGCAAGGATCGCATCTTCTGGCGCTAGACGATCCAGATCCCCAAACATCTTTCTCTTGAGATCCAGCCGCTCTGGTATCGCTTCCACAACCATCCAAGTGTCAGCAACGGCGGCTTGGACGGTCCTCGAGAGAACCAAACGACCTGGAAGAGCTCCGGACCGCCCCGCCACAACCCGAGGCAGTTCTGCCTCGACGTAGCGTCGGGCGACCTCCAACTGATCGGCGTTCGGATCATAAAGGCGAACCTCGCCACCACCGCTCGCCAGCATGAGTGCGATCCGTGAACCGATCGTACCGCTTCCTATGACTGCTGTTGCATACGTCGTAGGACTAAATGTTGAGTCGCCGTGTTTTAGAGCCATAATTTCTCGTTGTCTGCACGCATTTTAGATATTGAGGCTTAACCCCTGTCACCGGTGAGATAGGACATCTGCTACGAGCCATCAGCCGCATGTCCGGACGCTGCCACCGGTTCCGCTTTGGGTCGATGCGAGAGCAATTCCAGCAGTCCCATAATCAAGTTGTCACGCTCTTGCGATAGCGCCTCGAACGAGCGGCCATCGGCCTCCTCCAGCACGCCATCCACAATCTTTTTCTGCAGTTCGGGACCTAGGTTGGGCGAGCCGAGATTGGCCCAATACGCCGTCGTCGGACCCGCGAATTGCTCAAAGAAGTGACGAATACCGCCTGGTCCGCCTCCCAGGTGGTAGATCAGGTTCGGTCCCATCAGAGCCCAGCGCAGACCCGGGCCCATGCACACTGCGGCATCGATGTCTGCCACGCTGACCACATCTTGGTCGATCAGATAGGCTACTTCCCGGTAGAGCGCTGCCGCAAGGCGGTTTGCCACATGTCCCATGAGCTCCTTGCGAATATGAATCGCCCGCTTTCCTATGGCGGTATAGAAACGCATTGCGCGTTCGATGGTCTCCCCAGACGTCTTCGCTCCTCCGACCACCTCGACGAGCGGAATCAAATGCGGCGGATTAAAGGGATGTCCGGTTACGCAACGCTCCGGATACTTGCACTCGGATTGGATTCGGCTCATAGGGATA
>JBAUZZ010000514.1:0-1996 GCA_049585495.1 Chthoniobacterales bacterium
GCCATCCGAGAGAACTTCGATTCTGTTCGAGGGTTTCCAAACCGTTCAAATTCTTTCTCATTTATGTCCCGCTTTTGAGGAGGAGCGCTGGGCTTACCCCGATTTTTCGGACACTAATTCCGGCTGATTCTTTTATTGCTACTTACGTGTTTGCTTGGTTGCCAGAACGTTCCACTGCGGTCAAGATCCAATCCGGCGGTCACCGGTTGCCATTGGGTTGAGTGATGCCGTGGCATTGACCTACGCCGACCGGAGTAGATAGTCTGAGAAGCGGAGGCTACGACAATGGCATTTGAAAAAGAGCTCCAAGCCTATCACGACAATTTGCCGAAGCCGCTCAGCAAGGCGCAATATCAGGAACTAACCCCTTTTCGTGGGCTGGCTTTTTTTGATTCTGAACATGCTCCGTTTTTTTACGGCAGAACGAAAGCCGTCGAGGAACTGCTCAATCTTTTGCAGCAACAGGCGGCAGAAAAAAAGCCCTTCGTGCTGGTGTTGGGTCCCAACGGCTGTGGAAAAACATCCCTGGTTCGGGCAGGCATCCTGCCGGTTTTGAGTCGAGTTGGGATAACCGAGGGGAACCGAGCCTGGCGTCTTGCCCTCACCCGACCCGGGGACGGAGGCGCTGGCGATCCATTTGACGCGCTTGCCGCAGCGCTTCTCAAGGAGTCCGCCCTGCCCGAGTTGCCCGATGCGGCAACCCGTGACGGCTGGCAAAAACTTGCAGCGGAATTGCGCGAAGCTCCGGAGGATGCTGCGCTTCGGATCGGCGAGACCTTGCAGTACCTTAGCGTGCAGGCGTTGGACCATTTGCTCGACGAGCACGAGGCGTCTCCGGCCGACCCGGAGCGAAGCGCCAAGCGGCAAAATAGGCCTGGGCGAATCGAATCAAAGATACAGCTCGCTTTGGTAGTAGACCAGCTGGAAGAGTTATTTGTCGGAGGGTTTTCTCCAGAGCTACAGCAGAGTTATATCGCCGCACTGGGCGCTTTGGTGAAATGGCGGGCCGTCTTTGTCATCGCGACGCTGCGGAGCGATTTTCATGAGCCTTTTCAGAAATGCTGCCGTCCAAAGGATCTCACGGTCGTAAACCAGCCTGAAATTTGTGTCCGAGATTTCGATTTAAGCCAGGTCCTGACCGGGAGATTTGACCTTCAACCTCCTAGTCCTCAGGAAATCAGGGACATGATCTGCTTGCCGGCGGAGGCGACAGGCCTGCGATTCGAAATAGACCCTGAGACGGGCCAAAGCTTGGATGCGGCTTTGTTGGAAGCGGCGACTTCCCAGCCCGAGCCACTGCCGCTACTTGAGCACCTGCTTTGGCAGTTATACCGAAAGCAGTTGCCGCGAAAAGACGGTTTGCTCCGCTGGTCCGATTATCGTGAGCTAGGGGAGCTCGAAGGTGCACTGGCCAATCATGCAGAAAGCGTCTTCTTGGCGCTGGACGGGGACGCACAGGCTGCACTTAGACCTGTAATTCGGCAGCTGGTTTCGCCTGGACCTGGCGAAGAAGGTGTCTTGCTACGCCGGACCGTTCTATACCGCGACCTTGTTTCGACGCCCGAGTCCAGCGGGCGCCAGAAAACAGTCGCTGAAGGGGTCATTGACAGATTCATCAACGAGGGCCTCTTCCATGCCGAGAAGACGGGTCCCAATGCGGAGGTGGTCGTGAGCATCCCGCAAGAGTGCCTACTTCGGAACTGGCCGAGAGTTTGGCAACTGTTAAAAGAGGATCTGAGGCTTCTTCGCGCGCGAGACCAGCTGGAGCCGAATTTCAAGCTTTGGTTAAATGGAGGACGGAGAAGCCAAGATCTGCTCGGTACCGGGTCTAGCATTCGTGAGGCGAAAGCTTTGCTTAGGGGTTTCCAGGCCTCGCTCAGCGAGTCCCAGGTTGATTACCTGCAAAGAAGCCTCAAAGCGCAAAATCGACGCCGTCGGGTTCGGATTGCCGTCGTTTTAGCCGTCTTCGCCGGCCTGATTGCTCCCGTCACCATTG
>JBAUZZ010000515.1:0-2802 GCA_049585495.1 Chthoniobacterales bacterium
CGGTAGCCCGGCGGCGGCCGCCGCGCCGCGGTGGTTACGCGCCAAGCGGGGTTCGCGGCGGCAGCGTCGAGCACCCCAGTGCCCAGGACCCCATAGGGGCCGACGAGCAAGATCTCGCGAGGAGGAAGGCGCGCTTCAGCAGATGATGGCATAATTGGCTTTCGCGTTAATTGCGAAGAGACGACTACGCGTTCATGCCTCCGTCGACCGTCAGGTTCGCACCGGTGATGTAAGACGCTTCGGGACCGGCGACAAACGCCACCATCGCGGCGATATCGGCAGGCTGTCCATAGCGGTTGAGTGCTGTCGCGGCCTTTTGGGGCACTGCCCAATCGCCCGAGGCGGGATTCAATTCGGTATCGATCGGACCCGGCTGCACGTTATTGACCGTAATGCCCCGGCTCCCGATTTCGCGGGCCAGCGCCTGAGTGAACATCTTGACGGCTCCCTTCGTGCCCGCGTAGGGCACAAGCCCGGGCGCCGCGACACGTTCACCCACGGCCGAACCGATCATGATGATGCGACCGCCACTCTTCATGTGCTTCAGGGCAGCCTGCGTCGCGACGTATACGCCGCGGATGTTGATGTCGATCACGCGATCCATCTCCTCCAGTGTCGCCTCCTCGAACGGTTTCGGAATGGCCGTGCCGGCATTGTTCACCAGGACATCTAGTCGGCCGAAGGTCGCGACGGTTTTTGCGACTGCATTTTTGACGGCCTTGGAATCGGCGGCGTCTGCCTGGATCGCGATCGCGTGCCCGTCGGCGCTTTCAATCTCTTTCACGACCGAGGCGGCTGCGTCCGCGCCTTTGGTGTAAGTAATTGCCACTTTAGCCCCGTCGGCAGCCAGCCGCTTGGCAATCGCGGCTCCGATGCCTCGCGAACCGCCAGTGACGAGCGCGACCTTGCCTGCCAGTTTTTGTCCATTGTTATTGCTCATATGTTTTCTTCTTTCTTTGTTTTCTTTTGGATAGTTCGGGGGTGGTCAGCCTGTATATTCGATCTGGCCGTTCTCATCCTTGACGGTTATAGAAGACCCAGGCTCGGCAAGTCGTAGGGTTGCTATACACCCGTCCTCGCCAACAAGATTTAGCCCAGCTTCGCCCTCCCCCAAGGATTCGATTCTACCCTCGCCCAACATGTTCATGGTTGGACCTCCGGCCACTTTCACCCGCATCGTTGAATAATCGTGAAAGACGATTGTAACCAATCCTTCTTCCTGGGCTACGAGTTGGATGGTGCGTCCTCGAACGATTCTCGTCAGTTTGTCATTAAACTCTATGATCGGCATAAATGGGTTCCTTTCTTGCGCGTCTTCGCGTGGGTTTACGGTTCTCGTGATGTGCAGGAGAAAGCTTTCGTGATACCTGATTTCGCGGAGGTAAGAGGCGCTCGACATTCCGGTAAGGATCCGGAAACAACGACCCGCGCGCCTTCACGTGCGAAGGCTAGAGCCCTGGCGCGACCGATGCCCGTGAGTGCGCCAGTGATAAGTACTGTGAAATTGTTCATGCCTCGAGCTTACCGACTAAAGGAAAAACATCTTGCGGGCTCTTGCTCAACCTGGCGGACTTTTGCGCAAGCCTCTACGGCTCCGCAAAGCCTCCGTCCGGCAGCTGCTTTGGCCCTTGATTTTCGCTGCTCGTTTTCCCGTCGGTTAAAGAGCGGCCTTGCCGCCGTTGACAGGAATCGATGCTCCGCTAATGAATGAAGCTTTGTCGGAGGCGATAAAAAGAATAGCTTCGGCGATCTCTTTCGGGCGGCCCAAGCGTTTGAGCGGAACGCCGGAAGCGAAGTAGGCCTTCTGCTCGTTCGACCCCGCGAAGCGGGCGAGCATTTCCGTTTCGATCGGGCCCGGAGCCGCGACACATATTCAACTGTTTACCCGCCTGTCGGCATTTTGAGTCTTCGCCTTTCGAACGGTCGAACGAGTAAAGCTACCCAAAGTGACGCGGGATTATCTCGTGAATTTGAAACGCCTCCTGAGGAGAAGACACGAAACGGGAGGCGGTGTAGTCGCCAAGCGCCAATTCGGCGAATGCCTGGTCATAGAGTTCCGGAGTCGGACGGGACTCGGCGATGGCGCGGAGATGCTCTTTGTAGCGGGCGGCAATGTCAACGACGGTCGCGAGATTTACCTGCCAGCGTTCGGCCGCAGAGCGGGAGCGAGACCAAGGGTGCGATCGCGATCTTGGCCCAGTACCGGGATGTGATAGGAAAGCTGAATCATGGGAGGAAAGGTACCCACCTTCGACGAACTCATGAACCCTCTGCTTAGGGCGATGCAGGCGCTCGGCGGTTCGGGTTCCGTAGAGGAGATTTACGACAAGGTGGTCGAACTTGAACGATTTCCGGATGATGTTGTGGCGCAACCGCACGACCCGGAAAAAAGCAATCAGACCGAGCTGGGATACAGGCTTGCGTGAACGCCTGAAAGGACGAACGGCCTTGATCGTCGAGTGCAACGATTTCGCCGTCAACAATCGCGTCCTGAACATCAAGGGCGGCAATCGCATCGAGTATTTCGGGGAATTTCTTGGCCAGATCCTTTTGGTTCCGTGACAAGAGTTTGATTTTCGCGCCGCCGCGTATCGCCAAGGCGCGGTAACCGTCAAACTTGACTTCGTAAATCCAGTCGCCGGCTGGCGCGTGCTAACCACATCCAACCGAAAACCTCCGTTAAGGAATTTTACCTGGTAAACGCCGCATGCGGTTCAGGTCGAAGTAATATCTGCCGAAAGGGTTGAGGTGCTTGCGCATCAACGGCGTTGTCAGGCTGAGAATGTGGTCATCGCAGTTCTT